>NZ_JBFWFX010000021.1:0-24396 GCF_050286925.1 Caloranaerobacter longqiensis | reverse complement strand
CTTAATGGGAAAACTAAAGTTTTGAATTTCGGTAGGACAGGTTTTAGGAAAAGTACAAAGATTGTACTTAGAAAGGTTGAAAATGTCATTAAAAATCTTAAAGCTCTTAATATGCTTGACTGCATAAAGGTCAAAGAAAGTGTTAATAAAGAAGTGCTTAAGAAATATTCTGATGAAGAAATTGCAAGAGTCGGAGCAATTAAAAAAGTCGAAGATGTATTCTGGTATGAAGTAGACAGAGAACAACTTCAAAAATAGGAGCGGCAGCCATGACAAAGAGTAAGAATCGACCCCAGATAAGAAACATCTGGGGTCTTGCTAAATCAAAGGAATTAAACCTTACTGATGATGACCTTTATGCAATCATTATAAGAGAAACAGGCAAAGACAGTATGAGACAGCTTACAACTAAGGAGCTTAATCGAGTTATATCGGTACTAATAGATATGAAAGAAAGATATAAGGCAAGACCAGGAATGGCAAGTAAGGAACAACTATATAAGATTAAAGAACTTGAAAAGGCTCTCGGATGGGATGACAATCCTAGAAGACTTCAGGGCTTTATAAGAAAATACTACAAAGTTGAAAGACTTGAATGGCTTAAGTTTAATGATGCAATTAAGCTAATTGAGAGCTTGAAGAAGATGTTAAGCAAAAAGGGGGTTAAATAATGGGTTTTGTTAGTGGTTTATTAGCTGGAATGTTTCTTGGAGGTTTCATCGGGGTTTTACTTATGGGACTTTTGATTGCTGCTGAAGATGAATATTAAAAAATATTCAGGAGGGGGACATGACTGTAGAAGAAATTCTCAAAAATCGAGAAAAATTGTTTTATAAGATTCTTGAGTATTATACCAAAAAAGCTAAAGAAGATAAAAGATACCTTAAAACTTGTGAAAGGCTCAAGAAAAACAAAGATAATTTTTTAAGCGGCTGGACTTTTGTCCAGTGCATTAAAGGAAATCCATATTATAAAGGAGATGACAGTGATGTTTGATATTGAGAAAAAAATCATAGTCGATTTAATACCTATCACTAATGGAAACAGACCTGGCTTTAAAATGGAGCCTAAATTCATTACTATACATGATACTGGGAATACGAATAAAGGTGCAAATGCTTTAATGCATGCTAAATATGTTAAAAATCCAAGAACAGGTGCAAGCTGGCATTTTACAGTTGATGATGAAAGAATAGTTCAACACTTACCTACTAACGAGAACGGCTGGCATGCTGGTGATGGCAGATACGGAACTGGAAACCGAAAATCTATAGGTATCGAAATTTGCATGAATAAAGGTATTGATAGAAAAAAGGCTGAAAAGCTAGCTGCTGAATTAGTAGCATATCTAATGTGGAAGTTTGACATTCCTATTACAAGAGTAGTTCAGCATAATTATTGGACAGGCAAAAATTGTCCGAGGTTAATACGTTCAAGAGCTAATGGGTGGAATGATTTTATTAAGCTTATTGCAGAGTCAAACAAAACTTTAACACCAATCATGGGCAAAACTGAAGCTAAACTGGAGCAGATGGTTTCCTTTGCTCTAAAAGGGAATCCCTCCCCTTCCCTTCCCTGCTGCTCTATAGAAGAACTGGCAATAATCTATATTGAAGAAGCCCAAATCGAAGGGGTCAGGGCTGACGTAGCTTGGGCTCAAAGTCTTAAAGAGACTGGGTACTTCAAATACGGCGGCATAGTTCTTCCAGAGCAAAACAATTATGCAGGCATTGGAGCATTAAACGGCAACAAAAAAGGACAAGCTGCAAGTTTTGAAAGTCCACGAATTGGAGTTAGAGCTCAAATACAGCATCTTAAAGCCTATGGCTCTACTGAACCACTAAAACAAAAATGTGTTGATCCAAGATTTAATCTTGTTAAAAGGGGCAGTGCTAAATATGTTGAATGGTTAGGATATAAAGATAATCCGAATGGTGCTGGTTGGGCATGGCCAGGCAAGGGATATGGATATGATATAGTTAAGATACTAAACAAAATTCTTGAAGAACCTGTTTTAGAAAGGCATTGGGGAGATAAATACATCAAAGAACTTAAAGAGCTTGGAATAATAAACAGCAACCATAATGCAGATGATACTGTTACCTGGGCTGAAGTTGCAGCTATAGCAGTAAGAATTATAAAAAGGTTTGAAAAAGATAAGTAAATCAATTAATATTAAGGTGGTGGTCATATGAATCTGGAGAAGATGATTGACGAAATAGATGAGACGATGCTTCCCTCACCTTATAGCGAATATGCTAAAATTATAGGAGTGAATAATCTATATAAATTATCTAAAGAATTTGGAGGCACAACAATATACATCCCAAAAGCTGAAAGTGTTTTCAAGACTATCAGAGATAAAAAAATAAAAGAAGAGTACAACGGCTATAATATACAAGCACTTGCAAGAAAATACAATGTCTGCGAAAAAACAGTAAGAAATATATGTGAGAAAGTAAATGTAGTTATTAAAGGTCAAGTTTCTATGTTTGAAGAACTGTAATTTACGAACATTCTTGGGATTTTACAAAATGAATGTTCGGAGCTTTGGGTATAAAATCATAGTGTGAGGAATATTTTTCCTCATACTATGATTTTTTTATTTTCCAAAAGGGGTGAATATAATGCTAGAGCAGGTACAAAATGTTGTTATGGAATCATTGCTGAATATAGTGTTGGGCTTGATAGCTTTAGGCAGTGCTTATGCAACACTATATCTTAGAAGAGCTACAGAAAAACTAAAAATTGAAACTAAAAAAATCGAAGATGAGAAGCAAAGATATTTACTCGACAGAGCTTTAAGCAGACTTGAAGAAGTTGCATCAAAAACTGTAAACAAGATTGAACAGACTACAGCTAAACAACTTAGAAAAGCAGTAGCAGACGGAAAGGTAGACAGAAAAGAACTTGAATCTTTAGCTATCGAGGCATACGAAGAGATAATAAAGACATTAGAGCCTGAATATTTGAAAGTTCTTAATGAAAGTTTAGGAGATGCTGAAGTTTATATTAAAAACACTATTGAAGAAAAAGTTAGAGAAGTAAAACAAATGAGGTAAGGCGTGGTCGTATGGACAAGACATGGATAATGCAAACACTAATGATGCTTGGCATAGGTACAATTGCATATTTTGTGAAAGATTTGAAAAAGAGCATTGAGTCAAAGATAGAAGACAATCAAACACGAATAAAGCTAAATGCAGATAAAATTGAAGAGCTTGAAAAGAGCTTTAATGACTACAAAGCAAAAGTACCACTTTTGTATGTTCAAAAAGATGATTTTATCAGAGCTGTAAGTAATCTTGATAAGAAATTAGATAAAATCTATGATGTCATCGTTCAGAAAGGAAGTGAGTAAATGAATTTTAGCGATCAAACACAAGTAATGAAAAACAAAAGAATGAGAGGACAAATATTAAGGACATTAACCTTATTTTATCCATCTTCAACTTCTGTCAGAGAAGTTAAAACAGCATTAATTACAAGAGGTATGACAGCAGGAGCAGATGTTACTAAGTATTTGTGCTATTTAGAAGATAAAGGATACATAAGAAGAAACGATGGCATGCTTAAAGATGTTGAAGATGACGATCAAATAGAATTAACTGCAAAAGGTATAGACTTAATAGAAGGTACAATAGAAGATCCAGGTGTGATGATCTGATGGGAAAAAAGCGAAGAAAAACAAGAGTATGGTCAAAGATAGATGAACTACCTGAAGAGATAAAACAAAAGGTCGATGAGATGCTTGCTGATACGAGTTATACGTATTTAGAAATATCAAACTTTTTAAAGTCTAAAGGATTCGATATTTCTAAAAGTGCTGTCGGCAGGTATGCTCTTAGAACTAACAATGCAACTCAAAGACTTATAGAAGCTCAGCAGCAGGCAAAAGCTTTGGCAAGTGTGATTAAAAATAATCCTGAAATTGACTACACTGAAGCGACGATGCAAATGCTGATGAGTGCACTTACTGAAAAAATAGCAATGGCTCAGGAAGAGTTTGATGCAATGCCTATAGATAAAGCTGGAAGGCTCATCATAGCATTATCAAGGACAAAAGTATACAAAGAAAAGGTTAAGCAAGATATGAAGGCTAAAATTGATCTTGCTTTTGAAAAACTTGAAGAAGATATTTTAAAGGCTATTAAAGGCGATCCGCAGCTTGCAAAAGAGCTCAAAGAGCTTTTGGAAAAAGCTAAAACAAGGATGATGGCTGATGATTAATATTGATAACTATATAAAAGAACTGGATATAGAAGAAGATTTAGAAGCCATTGAGTCGGAGGAATATCAAAAAAAGCTCTTTCTTGAATATGTTAAGAAAAATGGAAATTTTCCAAGATACAGACAAAAGCTTTATGAAGAATATAAAGCTGGAGCTACTCTTTCTGGTAAAGATGGTTTAAGAAAAAAATTAGCAGCAATTGACCTTGAGTATTTTGGAAGAGCTTATTTAAAACACTATTTTGTAAGAAAGTCACCTGATTTTCATAGAGAGCTTAATAAAATATGGAGCGATGGAGTTTTGAAGGGGCTTAATCCCATAACTCCAAAAGCAAGAAGAAAAATAAGTAGGTTAAAAGGATGCAGACGAGGGATTGCTGCTCCGAGGGGACATGCGAAATCAACCACTTTCACTTTCAAAAATACAATACATGCAATTTTATATGAATATAAGCATTACATCATTATACTTTCGGATTCATCTGAACAAGCAGAAGGCTTTTTAGGAGATATTAAGGTTGAACTGGAAGAAAATAGACTTATTATAGAAGACTTTGGCAATTTGAAAGGCAAAAAGTGGACTGACAGCAGCTTCACTACAAGCACGAATATTAAAGTTGATGCGATAGGTTCAGGTAAGAAAATCAGGGGCCGAAGACACAGAAATTGGAGACCAGACCTTATAATTTTAGACGATGTTGAAAATGACGAGAATGTAAACACACCTGAACAACGAAGGAAACTCGCAAATTGGTTTTATAAAGCAGTATCAAAAGCTGGCGATGACTATACAGACATCATCTATATAGGAACTATGCTGCATTATGACGGACTACTTGCTAAAGTTTTGAGAAATCCAGCATATAAATGCGTTAAATATAAAGGTATTATCTCTTTTGCGAAAAATCAAAGCTTATGGGATGCATGGGAAAGTATTTTTACTGACCTTGAAAATCCTCACAGGGAAGAAGATGCTCTTAAATTCTTTGAAGATAATAAAGAAGAAATGCTCGAAGGCACAAAAGTGCTTTGGGAAGAAAAACTCTCCTATTACGACCTCATGGTACTTAAAGTATCTGAAGGTGAAGCAAGTTTTAATTCGGAAATACAAAACGAACCTATTGACCCAGACAATGCAGTATTCAATGATGAATGGTTTGATTTTTACAATGAAGCGGAAATAGATTTTAAAGATGGCAGCTTTATATTTTTCGGAGGCATAGATCCATCTTTAGGCAAGAATAAACGAAGTGATACATCTGCAATCATTGTGCTTGCTAAAAACGTAAAAACTGGTTATATGTACGTTTATGAAGCAAGCATCGAAAAAAGACATCCAGATGTAATCATTAACGATGTAATAGAGAGTCAAAAAAGACTTAAGACAGATTTTAAAAAAGGCTATATAAAATTTGGAGTTGAAACAAATCAATTTCAGCACTTCTTTAAAGATGTACTTGCGAAAGAAAGTGCTAAAACTGGCGAATATCTTCCAATAGAAGAAATACATAATATTGGGAATAAGGATATGAGGATAAGAAGCCTTCAGCCATATATAAAGAATAAGTACATCAAGTTCAATCCGAAACACAAGACACTACTTAGACAGTTAAAAAATTATCCGATGGATGCAAATGATGATGGTCCAGATTGTTTAGAAATGGTTGTAAGACTTGCTGAAAAAATAGGAAATCCTCAATCTACTAACTATATGTCTGTTTTGAGAAGAAAATTAAGCTTTAAAAAAGGTGCTTATTGATTAAGGGGTGTGAAGGATGATAGTTGATGCATTTGGAAGACCATTAAGCTCGAAAAAACCAATAATGAATGAAATAGCAGTAAGAAGCATATATGACAAGTACAGCACTTACCCTTCTGACGGGCTAACACCCCAAAGACTTGCAGCTATTTTTAAGGAAGCTGATGCTGGAGATGTCTACAGACAAATGGAGCTTTTTGAAGAGATGGAAAGTAAAGACCCACACCTTTTTTCACAACTTCAAACGAGGAAAAATGCAGTTATAGGATTAGATTTTGAAATTCTCCCCTACTCTGAAGATGAAAGAGATAAAAAAATAGCTGAATTTGTTTCTGATGTAATATACAGCCTTGAATCAATTGAAGATATATTCTTGGATCTTTTAGATGCGATAGGAAAAGGGTTTGCTGTTAGTGAAATAATGTGGGCTTATGACGGCAAGTATGTAGTGATTGAAGATATAAAGAGTATTCATCAGAAAAGATTTTTATGGGATGAGAACAATGTAATGAGGCTCATAACTGATGAAGAACCTATGGGCATACCACTACCGCAAAATAAATTTGTAATTCACAAATACAAAGCACGTTCAGGACATCCTGTCAGAGCTGGAGTGCTTAGAGTTGTTGCATGGATGTACCTTTTTAAAAACTATGATGTGAAAGATTGGGTATCGTTTTGCGAAACTTTTGGTATGCCAGTAAGGTTAGGAAAATATAATGCAGGAACTTCTGAAGAAGAGAAAGACGCTCTTATGAAGGCTCTTGTAACACTTGGTTCTGATGCAGCAGGAATTATTCCAGATAGCACAAGTATTGAATTTATAGAGACAAACAAAACAAGCTCTGTAAATGTTTATGAAACTCTTGCGAATTTTTGCAACAGAGAAATGTCTAAAGCTATTTTAGGGCAAACTCTTACTTCTGAGATAGGAAGTAGCGGCTCTTATGCTGCTAGTAAAACTCATGATGGAGTTAGGCAGGACCTTATTGAAGCAGACTGTAAGGCACTGGCCCAAACATTTTTAAGAGATGTAATAAGACCTTTAGTATATTTTAATTTTGGAGAAGTTAGACGTCTTCCCTACCTAAAGTTTCATTATGAACCACCAGAGGACCTTGAAAAATCAGCTAAAACATATGCTGTTCTTATAAAAGAAATTGGGCTTCCTGTATCTGAGGAACATATATATGAAAAGTTTGGAATTCCAAAACCCGAAGAAGGTCAAAAAATAGTTAATCCATTCAAAACTATGGCTATGAAAGATGAGATAGTAGTTAATAAAGATTCAAATAAAGTAGACTTTTCAATATCAAAGAAGTTTCAAAAAACTGTAGATAGTTTAGCAGATGAAGCTACACAAAAGAGTTTAGGTATATTTGCTGAGATGTATAAACCGTTAAAGAAACTTCTCGACAAAGCAAAAAGTCTTGAAGAGCTTAAAGAAATGCTCAACAATCCAAAGATAATCGAAAAGCTCTACAAGGAAATGGATAGCGAAGAGCTGCAAGAGCTACTTCAAAAAACTATGTTTATAGCTGACCTTCTTGGAAGGATGAGAGAAGATGCTGAACATCCAGAAGATAATTAATGAGCCTTTAACTTTTGAAGCAGCAGTTGAATATTTTAAAGGAAAAGTTCCGGTAACAAAAGATGAATTTGATAGTTTGCTCAGTCAATATAAGACAAAAGCTTTTACTGTTTCTGGGTATACTTCACTGGAAGTTATCAAAAAGTTTATGGATGAAATTGAAAAGGCTCTTAATGAAGGTTTGACAATTGAAGATTTTAAAAAGAGAATGAATGACTTCTTGGAAAGAAAGGGCTATAAAGGAATTACTCCTTATCAAGCTGACAATATATTCAGAACTAATATACAAACTGCATATAATGTAGGGCACTATAGGAGAATGACCCAGCCAAGTGTATTAAAGGCAAGACCCTACTGGATGTATGATGCAGTAAATGACTCTAAAACTAGACCTACCCACTTGGCTATGGATGGCAAAGTCTTCCCAGCAAACCATAAAGTTTGGGATACTTGGTATCCTCCAAATGGATATAGATGCAGGTGCGGAGTAAGAAGTCTTTCAGAAAGGCAAGTTAAAGCTATGGGATTAAAAGTTGAAACTGAAGTACCTAAAATGGCAGAAACAAAGATTTATGATCCTTCTAAGGGTAAGATGGTTAAAAGTATTTTGATACCTCTTGCTGTTGATCCAGGATTCAGCACTAACCCTGCAAAAACAGATTGGAAACCAGACCTATCGAAATACCCTAAAGTCTTAAGAGATGCTTATAAAAATAGAAAATAATCTTGTAACACGTTGTAACACATGAAATAACTGGGTTTGAATGATTTTAAAAACACCTAAATTTATAGTATATGCAATATCGAAAATAAATATACCCTTTAAACGCATTTTTTTGGGGTTATAAGAAGATTTTTTTGAAAAAGGTTCTATTATACCACCCACTACTTTGTAACGTCGTGTAACGTCATGTAACGTGGTTATAACACGAATATAAATTGGACAAGCAGGTGATAAAAAATGAAGTTCAAAAAAAATGACTTTTATATCATCATAAACAACACAAATATAAATGGAGTTCCTGATGAAATTCTTATACTACCTTTAGGAAGAGTAATGTCAAGAAAAGGACCTTTCGTAGTCGATAAAGTCAGTTTTGATGAGATGTATAGGTATTTCAAGGAAAGAAATTTAGATATAGTAATTGACTATGAGCATCAGACACTTGAAGGTGTACAAGCACCAGCAGCGGGCTGGATAAAGGATTTAGTTTATACACCTGAAGGAATAAAAGCAAAGGTTGAATGGACTAAAAAAGCTAAAGAGTATCTTGCTAATAAGGAGTACAGATACCTCTCCCCTGTTGTCTTGGTGAGAAAATCTGATAATAAGGCTGTAAGACTTCATTCTGTCGCACTTACCAATACACCTGCTATTGACGGAATGAAGGCAATTATAAATAATCTAAATTTTGATGAAGGAGGATTTGAAATGGAATTTTTAAAACAACTTGCGAAAATTTTAAACCTCGCAGAAGATGCTACTGAAGAACAAATTATTGAAGCTGTGAAGAAACTTTTAGAAGCAGCTAATAACAAACAAGAACAAGAAGTAGTTGCCAACAAAGAAGTATTAGAACTTCTTGACCTCAAGGAAGATGCAAAACTTGAAGATGTGAAAGGTAAAATCATAGCTCTGAAAAATCCAGCAGGATATGTATCAGTTGAAGAATTCAATAAGTTAAAACAGCAAATTCAGAAGAAAGAATGTGACGAGCTGGTACAGCTTGCATTAAGTTCAGGCAAAATCACTCCAGCTCAAAAAGAGTGGGCAGAAACATATGCTCTAAAAGACCCAACTGGATTTAAGAACTTTATTGAAAATGCTCCGCAGGTGGTTCCTCTTGAGGAAATTGCTAATGGAGATGGTAAACAAAAGAAAAAACAAGTAAGCTCAGATACTATGTTGAGCATAAACAAGATGCTTGGTATTACTGACGAAGATATCGAAAAATATGGAAAGGATGATGAATAATGGCTCTTACAGCTGGAAGAAACACTCCTAAAATAGATGGCGATATTTTAGTATTACCTGTTAAAGCAAACGTAAAAATATTTGAAGGCAGCTTGGTTGTTTTAGATGCTGGTTATGCAAAACCAGGAGTTGAAGCAACAGGGCTTATAGCAGTGGGAAGAGCTGAAGAATTTGCCGACAATACAGGCGGACAAGATGGAGATATAACTGTAAAGGTTAGAAGAGGTTGCTTTAAGTTTGAAAATGATGTAACTGACCCTGTGACTCAAACTCATGTACTTACTGATTGCTATATCGTAGATGATGAAACTGTATCTTCTTCAGATAATACTGGAACAAGATCTAAAGCTGGAAAAGTAATAGCTGTCGAATCTGACGGTGTATGGGTTGAAATTAAATAAGGAGGATGATGCTATATGATTATTAATCAGCAAACTTTACAAGGAATTTACACAAGTTTCAAGACAATTTTCAATAAAGCATTTCAAGAAGCTAAACCACTTTACACTAAAGTAGCAACTGTTGTTCCTTCATCTACATCAAAGGAAAGTTATAAGTGGTTAGGAAAAGTTCCAAGAATGAGAGAATGGATTGGCGAAAGAGTAATTCAGAATCTTTCAGGTTATGACTATGAAATTAAAAACAAGGATTTTGAAGTAACAGTGGCAGTTGATAGAAATGATATAGAAGACGACAACATAGGCGTATATAGACCAATCATTGAAGAAATGGGTAATTCTGTTGCAATGCATCCAGATGAGCTTGTTTTCAGCTTAATGCTCAATGGATTTACTAAGACTTGTTATGACGGCAAAACATTCTTTGCTACTAACCACAAAGAAGGCAAAAGTGGAACTCAAAGCAATAAAGGCACTTATAAGCTTACAGTTGAAACTTATGGTGCTGCAAGAGCTGCAATGATGAGTCTTAAAGACGATCAAGGAAATCCGTTAAAAATCGTACCTAATCTTTTAGTAGTACCTCCTCAACTTGAAGGAATTGCTAGAAAAATACTTTATGCTGAAGAAATAGATGGTTCAACTAATATATACAAAGGTTCAGCAGAACTTTTAGTTGCACCAGAACTTTCAGTAAATCCTACAGCTTGGTTCCTTTTGGACACTTCAAAGCCTGTAAAACCATTTATTTTCCAACAAAGGAAAAAGCCTAAGTTCGTAGCAATGACAAAAGAAACAGATGCAAATGTATTCTTCCATAAAGAATACATCTACGGTGCAGATTCAAGAGATAATGCTGGATATGGCTTATGGCAGCTTGCTTATGGCTCCACAGGTGAACAAGATCCTCCAGCTTAAAGCTTAGGGAGTGATTAGATGAGCTACTGTACTGTCGAAGAAGTAAGGAAGGTTCTTAGAGATGAGGCTATTAACAAAATTGTAGCTGATGAATATATCGAAGACGAAACTCAAAGAGAAGCAATGTTAATTCCCATAATCGAAGAAGCCATAAAAGATGCAGATGGGGAGATAGACGGATATCTTAATAAAAGATACTCCACTCCCCTTCCCTCCCCTGTTCCCCGAATAATAAGTAAACTTTCAAAAGATATAGCTGTATATAACATTTTTTCTCGAATTGGTATTGATGAAGAAGATCGAGAAAAGACAGTTTTAACAAGATATAGAAATGCTATAAAATTTCTTGAAAATGTTGCAAGAGGCATTATAGATATTGGAACACAGAAGATTGAAACAAGAGCGAAAAATAGCTTTGTTGTAAATGCGAATACAAGACTGTTTTCGAGAGATAGCTTGAAAGGCATGTGATAATATGCCAGGAATAAGACTTGAGGGAGACATAAACGAACTTAGAAATACTCTAAGAAATTTAAGTAACTTTAATTATTTGGGATTAAACCAGGCGATTGGAGATGCTCTTGTATCAAGCACTCAATTAAGGTTCAGACAGGAAAAAGATCCTAAAGGCAGGAAATGGAAAAAGTCAATAAGAGCAGAATCTGAAGGCGGTCAAACATTAAGTAAAAGTACAGACCTTAAAAACTCAATAAATAGCAGAGCTACTGAAGAAGGCGTTGTTGTAGGTACAAATAAAAAGTATGCAAGAATACATCAATATGGTGGAGAGATTAGAGCTAAAAATAAAAAGGTTTTAAGATTTAAGGTTAATGGCAGATGGATAAGTAAAAAGAAAGTCAAAATTCCTAAAAGAGAATTTCTTGGAATTAGCAACAGTGATTTAATTGAGATTAAAGAAATTATAGAAGAAAAAATCAGGGAGCATGTTGAAAGATGATAAGTCTTTATAAGGATTACTTAGAACAAAAATTAAAAGAAGCAGGTATAAAAGGCAAGATTTACAGAAGCATGAAAGAATTGAAGGCTTCTGGAGCTATTCATCTTGGAGCAGTTCTGTTTGAAGAAGAGAATCTCGAGAGAGATGGTTCTAAAAAAACTTATATTAAAGAAGATGGAACTAAAGTAAAAAGAATTAGAAAGTTCAAAAGAACGACTAAGCTTTCTGTTACCATAGGAGATTATTCAGAAGATAAATGCGAAGAAATATTTGCAAATTTCTTGAATGCAATTGATGAAGGCATTGATGATGGAAATGGCAATTTTGTTGAAATAAATATCATAAGCAGTGATTGGGTTTACGATAAAGACAGTATTTTAAGAAGTAAAGTAGCTGTACAAATACTAATTGAATTTATCGGTGGAGTGTATGAAGATATTGAATTTACTAATATTAATCAGATTGAATTTACTGGAGTTGAATTTGAATGATGAAAGGAGTTGATTTTGTGTCAAACAAAAAAACTTCCAAACAAACAGTAGAAAATGCAGTCATTGAAAGTATAGAAGTTTTAAAAGAAAAACATAACATTTCAGATGCTGTGTTTGCAGGAATGAAGGTATATAAAGGCTGGGCAGAAGGTAAAAAGGTTACAGAAAAAGAGTTTCTTGAAGCTAAAAATGAGTTTCTTGGAGCTCCAATAGATAGTAAAAAGAAATAAGGTGGTGAAAGTAAGTGAGTCTTGGTGATGTAAGAATTAAAGTTGCTGACGGAGGTCTTGGAATAGTTTCTGGAAACAGTGACGGTATTCACGTAAAAATAGGCGTTTCTACAGCTGAAAAAAATAAGTTAACTGTTGTAAATGCTTCAATGAAAGCAGATGAGATTAAACAAAAACTTGGGAATAGTCCTCTTGCCGATGCAGTAATGGATAGTTTTCAAATGGGAGCTACTACAATATATTGCATACCAACTGAAGGAACTATTACTGGGTCTATTGGAAATGTTACTCATACTGGCACTGGAGAAGCTACCTACAATTTAACTGGCAGTCCAAACAATAATTATGAAGTGGTTTTAGAAATACTTACTGATGGAGCTTTGAATGAAGCAACTTATAGATATTCGATAGATGGTGGCGACAATTTTACTGGCGAAAAGACAATGCCTGCCGATGGAGTAGTTAATATAGAAGGAACAGGTATAACGATTAATTTCACTGAAGCTGCTACACCTGAAAATTCATTTAAAGCTGGCGACACATACACTTTTAAGACTACAGCTCCTAAAATGTCAAATCAGGAAGTGCTTGATGCGATAGCAGTCCTTAAAGATGCAACGTTTGAGTTTGAGTTTATACATGTTGTCGGAGAATCTGATGCTGCAATGTGGGCTGCATTGGCTACTGAAGCTGATACATTATTCAGCACATATTTCAAACCAATCTTCATTTTGTGTGAAGCTAGACAAAAAGCCGATAACGAAACAATAGAGGAGTATGTTCAAAGTCTTATAACTGCGAGACAGTCAGTAAGCAATTACAGAATACAAGTTGTTGCTGCAAGAGCTGAAATAGCTGCACTAGATGGGAAAATAAGAGATACTAATGGAGCTGGAGACGTAGCTGGACTTTATTCAAAATCGAAAGTATCTCAATCTATAGGAGAAGTAGCAGAATTCCCACTTAATAACGTTCAAAAGTTACTCCCTGAAGGAATAGAGCCTTATATTTCAACATTGGATGAAGCTGGATTTGTGACATTTAGAAAGTATATAGGGCTTGAAGGGTTTTATGTAACTAATGCGAGAATGTTTGCTCCTGATGGATCAGATTATCAATATGCTGAAATATTAAGAGTTGCAAATAAAGCTGTAAGGGAAATGAGAAAACAAGCATTATTCAATATTCAAATGCAACTTGATCCAACTGATACTGAAGGAAGTCTTAAGCTGCTTAAAGAGTTTATACAAATACCTCTTGAAAGAATGGCAGATGACGAAGAAATTGTATCTGGCGAAGTCGTAATTCCGGAAGGGCAGGATATTCTCGGAACTTCAAAACTACAAGTAAAGGCTAAGCTTGTTCCAATGGCTATTTTGAGAGAAATTGAGATTGAGTTTGGTCTAGAAAATCCTTTTAGATAGTGAGGTGGGATTGTGAAGATAAACGGAAAAAGATATGACTGGTCAGATGTTGATATCAATCTTCCTGGATTAAACATTGAAATACTTGAAATAAGTTACGACGATGAACTTGAAAAAGAGCTTCAATATGGAAAAGGTTCAAAACCTAAAGGGTATGGGACAGGAAACTACAAACCAAGTGGGAAAATATCTTTGTCAAGGGAAGAGTTTAACAATCTTTTAGAATACTGCAAAAAGAAAAATGTACCACTATATAAACTTGAAATTCCTAAGATGGTAGTTTCATATGCAAATGACAACTTCCCTACTCAAACAGATGTATTGCCTAATGTTTCTTTTACAAAAACATCTGCTAAAGCAGCTCAGGGAGATAAAAGTTTAAAAGTTGATTTAGATTTACTTATTGCTGGTCCGATTATCTGGAATGGTGTCAAAGCTATATAAAAAATTCTCAAATTAATTTGCAAAATGAGGAGGAATCAAGATGGATAAAAATAAAATACAAGAGCTTAAATCTAAATACGAAAAAATTTACATCATAACTACTACTATAGTTGATGAAGATGGCGAAGATAAAGAGATTGAATTTATTTTTAGAAAACCTGATGTAAGAGACTATGACAGATTTATAAAAGATGCTTCTAAGAAACCTTCACAGGCCTTCAAGAACCTTGTACTCTCTGGTGTAATCGATGAGGATAGAGATAGGCTTAAAAAGACATTAGAAGATTTTCCAGCGGCAGCATCTTCTATAGCAAAAGAGTATTTAAGGCTTATGGGACTTAGTGATACCACAAATTTGAGGATTTTATAGATGAAAAGCTTGATGAAATAAAGAATGATTTTATTGCTTATGGAGAGCTTCTCATCTATAGGTTTCTGGGAATAAAAAATGCAAGGAATATGTCTATCGATGAATTTATCGAACATATAGCAAAGGCGAAAATTATTCAAGAAATAGAAGAAAATATGATTTCTAAGGCTATATCTAATGTGTTTGGACATGAAGAATAAAAAAAGGAAACCGACTTCGCTTTTAGAAAGTCGGTTTCCTTAAATGAAGTAAATCCCAGTAAAATTTCGCAGCATATTTAGTTTCTTTAAATACTGAATTTGTCTTTCTAAAGTCGTCAGGAAGATTGTGCTGATGTTTATATACTCCAAGATATAGCCAATAAGGTGTACAAAATACTGCAAGGATAATAAAAACAGTAATAATCAAACAAGCCAATATAGAAAAAGTTGCTAGTAAAAATCCAAATACTATATGAAGCATAATTATACCCCCTTTTAAATCTTATTACTATTATTATACCCAAAATTAGGAATAAAGATAACCCTAAACAGAAAGAAGGTGGCAAATATTGGGGGATTAGAATCAATTTTTAGGCTATCGATATTGATCAACATGATTGATAATATTACAGCCCCTACAAGACAGGTGAATGATGCAATAGACGAAACAACCAGAAGAATTCAAAATATGAATAATAGTTTTAAAGACATGACTAAAACAGGTGTTGCTGTTACTACTGCTGGTATAGGTATGGCTAAAGGTGTTCTTTCCCCTGTTGCAGCCACCTTTGAGACTAAAAAAGCTCTTGGAGAGCTGGCTTCTGTAGGGGTGGAAAATCTGAAAGCTTTAGAAAAAGCAGCTATAGAATTTTCTAATACATGGGCTGGCACTACAAAATCGGAGTTTATTTCAGCAGCTTATGACATCAAATCAGGTATTTCTAGCCTTACTGATGAAGGAGTAGCCGAATATACTAAAATATCTGCACTTACTGCTAAAGCGACAAAATCATCGGTCGAAGAAATGACATCATTATTTGCCACTGGCTATGGTATCTATAAAGACTTTTATTCGGAAATGTCAGATATTGAATTTGCAGAGTTCTTTAGTGCAGGTATAGCCAAATCAGTTCAGCAATTCAAGACCGATGGTTCAAAAATGGCTCAAGCTATACAAACTTTAGGAGCTGCTGCAACATCTGCACGAGTGCCACTCGAAGAGCAGCTTAGCATTTTAGGTATGTTACAAGCAACTATGTCAGGTGGCGAAGCTGGTACAAAGTATAGAGCATTTTTAAAAAGTGCTGCTAAAGCTGGCGAGGAGCTAGGCTTAAAGTTTACCGATGCCAATAATCAGTTATTGTCTATGCCAGAGATTTTAGGGATTTTGAAAGGAAAATTTGGAGAAACATTAGATGCTGCTGAAAAGCTTCAACTACAAAAAGCTTTTGGAACTGAGGAAGCTGTTGCACTTATCGACTTGCTTTACAATAAAACTGGTGACTTACAAGGTAATATAGTTGGCTTGCATAAGTCTATGAGTCAAGGTACTGAAATAGTTGAAGAAATGGCTAGTGTAATGAATAAAGATCCAGGAAACCAGTATGAACTATTGAAGCAGCAAGCTCACAACCTCAAAGAAGAACTTGGAACTGCACTACTTCCTACTGCTATGGATTTAATAAAACTTGGAAGTGATATTGTCGGACACATAACTAAATGGACAACAGAACATAAAACGCTAACTTCTATAATAATGAAAACTGTATTTGCGATAGCGATATTGATAACGTTCTTAGGTGGCTTTTTAACAATTTTCGGTGTAGGTGGAATGCTTGTAACAAGCTCTATACAGAACTTTATAAAGTTCAAAGAAGTTTTAGGTAAAATTGGACCTAAAGCTTTAGACGCTGCTAAATGGATTAAAAATCTTGCTGTTAATATTGGGCGAATGAGTTGGCAGCTTATAAAAACATCAGCAGTTGGAATAAAAAACTTCGTAGTAGGATTATACAATATGGCTAGACAAGCAGTAGTAACTGCTGTTCAGGCTATGCCTGGATTGATTGCAAGTGTTTGGTCTTTTACAGCAGCATTATTTGCGAATCCTATCACTTGGATAATTATTGGGATTGTAGCATTGGCAGCTGGATTATATCTTTTATGGAAGCATTTTGATAAAGTAGCGAGTTTTGTATCAGGTGTGTTTAATGGAGCTTTAAATCTTATAGGCAATGTGATTAATTGGGTTAAAGAAAGAATTGCAGCACTGCCAAAAGGCTTCAAGATATTACTTGCAGCAATGTTTCCGTTCATAAGTATACCAGCTATGATAATTCAGAATTGGGGTTCCATATTAAACTTTTTCAAGAATTTGATATCGAACATAGGAAGGCTGTTTTCAAGTATTGTTATTAAGATTAAAAATGCTATATTTGAAAAACTTAATATCTTCAAAGAATCAGGCAAAAAAATTATGGAGACTTTAGGTTCTGGAATAAAATCAGCAGTGCTAGCTCCTGTTAATGCAGTTAAGAATGGACTTGCTAAAATTAGAAAGCTACTTCCTTTCTCAGATGCAAAAGAAGGACCTCTTTCACAGCTTACTTTAAGTGGTAGAAAGGTATTCCAGACATTAGCACAAGGGATGAATATTGAAGCTCCAATTTTAAAAAGAACTACCCAACTTGCTTTTGCTGGAATGGTTAATGTTCCTGAATTTAATTTCAGGCAAAATAAACCAAATGCAGGAAGGATACAAGAAAGAAGTTATAGCAAAGTAAGTTTAAAAGAAATTATCAGAGAAAAAAACACAGAAAGCGAGCAAAGAGTTTATTCAAGAGACGAAGGTAGAAATATAATCATTCAAAAGCTTGAATTGAGAATTGAAAATATTAGAGAAGTTGCAGAAGTAATGAACTTGATCAGAGGACTTGAAGACCAAGTAGAAGCTTATGGAGATGATTAAAAATGATTATAGTTGATGCTGGAGCAATTAAGGTCGGGGGCATTTTGCTCCCCGGTATTTTTCAAAAATTAGAAGTTGAGTCTAATGCTAAAGTTGACGAAATAGACATCAAAGGCAAATCCGTAAAACCTAAACAGGCTACAGGATATGAAGATGCAAAAATAAAGATTACTCTTATTTTAAAAGCAAATGATGATGAAGATGAGTATGAGCAGCTTGTAAAAATACAAAATGTATTTAAAAGACCAGGACAAGAAAAACCTATTGTTTACGAAATATTCAATAAGCACCTTAATGCACGAGGGATTAGCAAAGTAATATTTAAAAAACTGACTACTAAAGAAAATAATAAGAGTAATCTTTTAATAGTTGAATGTGAGTTTTGGGAGTATATACCTATTACTATCAAAGCAGCAAAATCCACATCAAATGTTAGCTCTAATATGAAGCCCGAGCTTACTAAAGAATATGAAACTTATTTAAGCAATAGAACGAATAGGATAGATAAAAATAAAATAACTGCTGCTGTTGATGATGATGCTGACAATTATATCAGGGGTGGACATTATGTTGAATATTGATTTTTTCTACCCTACTATATGTGTGCAGATAGGAACTTATTTTATTCGTGCTGGAATAGCATTAGATGTATATTCTTCTAAGGAAAGTTATTTTGATTGGGCTAAAATTAGATTTACAGATAAAATTGTAGAAAAAATGGTCTTTAACAAAATGGACCCAGTAAAGATATATTTAGGCTATTCAGAAGAAAATGACATAGTATTTGATGGATATATAAAAAGAACAGTTAATACTGGCAATGTCTCGAATGATGAGATAATAGCTAAAGATGAGATGATAAAACTAGAAGAAACAAAAATTACACAAACTTTTTTAAATATATCTCCACAGGAGATAATCAAGTATGGCCTTGATGAAGCTGGAATTCAAAATTATGAATTAAAGTCACAAATATTCGCAAAAAAACCTGCAATACCTGTCTATGAAAAAAATATTATTCAGCTTATTGAGGAAGTTCATAGATATTGGAACATAAAAGAATATTTTTATTTTGATAGAGATAAGAAATTTTATTGGGGAACTAAGCCTAAGCAAGATAAGGTGTATGAGTTTCAATATGGCGAGAATATCATTAACTTGACATTTGAAAATGGATTTTGGGTAATTGAAACCATATCTTTCCCATACATTAAACACTCTCACAACATAAAAGTTGTGCACCCAAGAATCGAAGGAACATTTGAAGTTTACAAAGTTCACTTTTCTATAAACGAGGAAGGATTTCCGAGAACTAAGATATATTTTAAAGACAGTTAGGGGTGGTACAATGAATCTTTACGATATGATAACTAAAGTTGTTAGAAAAGTTCTAAGAGAAGAACATCCAGATTTAGAGTCTATACACTACCCTGTAATTGCTGAAGTAACAAAAGTTTACAATGACAGTGAACTTGTCGATGTAAGGATACTTGATAAATACGGCAATATAGATAGTAGATTCCCTGAAATACCAAGAGTTAAAACGCAAAATAAATATATAGTCGATGAAATTGTTATATCAAATAAAAATGAAATAACGGTTGACACATACTATGGTACAAGGCAAGTTTCTTTTCCTGAATATCTAATAGTAGAAGCTAAAATAAATTATAACGTTGGAGACAAGGTTAGGTTAGGTTTTTATTACAACGATTTAAGCATGCCTTATGTCGATGGAAAGGTTGATTAGTATGAGCGAAATAGAAGAATTAATTGGATATGACATTATGATCGATGAAAATGGAAATTTTGTCTCTGCTCCTGATGGAGATGTTGAAACCGTCTATGGATACAGTTGTTTAGTACAGGAGATAAAGAATGAAATGATGACTCAACCTGGAGAGATTTTCTACGATACAGAATACGGTTTTGGCCTTCTTGATTTTATTCAAGCTCAAGATACTGAAATAAATAGACTGGAATTAACACAAAGAATTAGAATAAAACTTTCGGAGAAAGAATTTATTGACCCTAATTCTGTGAACGTAGATATAAAAGAATGGAATTTAAATTCTATAGGAATTTTGGTATCTTTTAGAGTCGCAGACAAACTAATTCAACTAAATATAAGCATTAGCGATAGGGTCAATGTTGAGGTGGTGAGTATTTAATGACTGATGAAGAACTTAAACAAATAGTTCCTATTCCTGAATTAGAAGAGATGAGTTCGCAAACAGAAACTGAACTTATTGAAAGTGGCTTTATCATAAAGAACTTTAGAACTGGAAAGATTTTTAAAACATTAGAAATGATATTTTTAAAAGCCGTAAATGAATTGTATAAACTTCTTGCAACTGTAGTGAAAGGAATATATGTAACAGATGCTGAAGGATTTTGGCTCGATATGAAGGCTTTGGAATTTGGGAAAACAAGAAAACAAGCAACGAAAACAGAAGGCTTAGTTGCTGTAAGTAGAAACGAAAGTGATGGCAAGCCTAAATTAATACCTAAAGGAACTATATTCAAAACTGATCCTGACAAAGATGGGAATGAGTTAAGGTATATTGCTACAGAAAACGTAGTTATGGAATATGATCAGCTTAAAGTATATGTGCCTGTTGTAGCTGAATTCCCAGGCACAAAGTATAATGTTTCTGCGAATATGATAAAATACTCACTTCAACATTTGTCAGGTATTGATAATATAACAAATGAATCTGATTGGCTCACGAAAGAAGGGACTGACACGGAAACTGATGATTCTTTCAGAAAAAGATGTCTTGCAGCATGGGACGAGCTATCAACTAATCTTACTGCTTCTGCATATGCTTCTATTGTTAATGATGTTGATGGAGTGCTTACTGTTTATATTGATGATGAGCACCCAAGAGGACAAGGAACTATCGATATAGTTGTGACAGGGGTTGCAGGACTACCAACTGAGGCACTTCTTCAAGCTGTAAGAGACAAAGTTGAAGAAGTCAAAGGACCTTATGATAACGTTATGGTGTTTGGCCCAGAGCCAGTATATCAAGATGTAGATGTAACCATATACATTGATGAAATATATGGAGATGAGCAAACAATAGAAACAGAAGCTATAAATCAGATCAATAAATTATTTGAGGTAAGCGAAACCAATCATGGCAATAAACTATATAGAGCTAAAATCAACCAAGTTCTTATGGGAATTAACAATGTTGTAAATGTGATTGTAAACCAACCTGTAAGTGACATAGTTTTAGATATTAAAAAATTATTAGTTCCAGGAACTATCACAGTGACTGTGATAAAGGAGAGTAATTAGTTATGAAGTTTGCAGATTATTTATGGTATTTAGCTCATAGACCTCTAAAAATAACAACTAAAGACGAAAGTGAAGTTTATAAGCTTTTCACAGTCTTTGGAAAGATTCTCGATGAAGCAAAGGAAAAAATATTTCTTGTAAGAAGACAAGCTTTAATTGGAACTGCGACAGGCAAAGCTTTAGACAAGCATGGAGACGATAGGCAACTTAAAAGGTTTGCTGGAGAGAGTGACGAGCAATATCGAAAAAGGCTCCTTGCAAAATATGAAAATGCAAAGGCTGCTGGAACTTATAGGGGAATTGTTAATTTGTTAAAAAGTCTTGGGTATGAGAATGCTGAAGTTAAACCTTTGTATTTAGAAGACCCTGAAAGATGGGCTGAGTTCTATATCTTTATTGATAAAAAGCTCATGGATGAGCTCGGTAATTATGAAATCCTTGTAAGAGAAGTAAAAAGAATAAAGCAAGCTAGCTCTTTGCCAGTTTATGTACTTACTCACTATAGCGATTTTAAAATAAGAACTAGGTACATTGAAGGGCTATCGACAACAGTAAATGAAACAGGAACTATTGCTTGTGGGGGAATAAAGCATTTAAAAAATATTGGCTATAAAAAAACATCTACTATTAATATTCAAAATTATGCTATTAAAGCTTTAAGTAATTTGAAAAGTATTAGCAAAGAAAACAAATTTATTAATTCAGGATTGAAAAAAAGCTCTAGCATTAGTTTTGGAACTCAATATATAAGTGTATACTCTCAACCACTCATTTGCAGCAAGGAGCTTAAGTTTGTAAGGAGGGTTGTTTAATGAATTCTTATGGAATAAGCAGAATAGCTGAAGCAATAGAAGGTTTTTTAGAATCAGGAAGATTTACAGTGAATGGTCAACAAAAAACTGTAGATATTAGAAAAATCGAAAATACTGGCGATAGAATTAGAGTATTTTTATACCTCCCCGCTTCAGATCAAGCTGAAACTATTACAAAAGTCGAATTGATTGACAACAAAGGTCTGGTTGTAGATGAACAAACGGACATTAAAGAAAAACCTGCTAAAAAAGGCTTATTAGTAGCCTTTGATTATACAATAAGCGAGGTGAGCTAATTTGCAATACAATAAAGAATATTATCCTATAGTATGGCAAGATGAAGTATTAGACCAGAATGGAGAAGTCCTACAAGAAGGAACTTTACATGATGAAGAAAATATGAACAGAATGGAAGCAGGAATCGACCTACTTAATATTTACAATGCTTTTACAGCAGAAATTGCAAGGTTGGCAAGAAGTAATCAAACGGAGCTTGATAAATGGAAGAACCAGCGTATTCAGAGGAAGGGGTTGTTGAAATCACAAACTCAGATACAAATAAGTATTTTAGAACATCTGATCCATTTGTATATGTAGCATTAGAAGGATACACACAAATCGACACTCCCAATTATTCAATTGTAACTGAAGTTGTAGAAGGCGACCCTGGCTTGATTGGCGATATACAAGTTTACGACAAAGCTTCAAATGGATTCAAAATCAAATACACTGGCTCTGCTTCATATGCAAAAATTAGATGGGCTCTTATTAATCCAGATGTATAAAGGTGGTGTTTAAATGCAAGTTATAGAAATGAATAAAGGTGCGAAAATAAGTTACATTGTTGACGAGGTCAATAAAACTATAACTTTTCAAAAAGATGAAGAAGAAATAATTATAAATCTTGAAAACGAACAGGAAGATGTTGAAAAAGTAATTGATATCTCACTAGACAAACAGAGAAGTCTCAAAGTAGGTGTAGATAAGTGGTATGTGGCTAATATAGTTATACCACCAGCAAAATATATATTGGTTGATACTGGAGAAGTTAATGAGCAAGGAGATGCAATCTTACAAGAAACGAAAGCTCCACTTGACATGAATGAAGTTAAGTTAATATTGTGGAATATTCAAGAAAACAATGAAAATGGAGGGATTTAATAATGAGTTTTGTGTATAGCATTAAAGATAGTTATAGAGCTGCTGTAGAAGCCCAAACAGGTGGGAAAAATACTGTAATATATGATGATAAAGGTTATCCGTCAATTATGGTAGCAATACCAATGTTTTATTTAGATGAGGTTATCGATGGGGCTCCCCATGAGCCACACCCAGCGTTCAAAGTAAATGGAGAAGTGAAAGATGTAATATATATAAGCAAGTATCAAAATATAGTACATGATGGTAGAGCGTATTCTCTTCCAATGCAAGACCCAAAAGTTTACGTTACTTTTGACCAAGCTATGCAATACTGTAAAGATAAAGGGTCTGGTTGGCATTTGATGACAAATGCGGAGTGGGCAGCAATCGCACTTTGGTGTAAGAAAAATGGATTTATGCCACGTGGTAATAATAACTATGGGAAAGACCACAGTGCTACACACGAACGAGGAGCAGTGACTTATAAGTATGACAGTGGTGGAACTATGTACGATGGTAGAGTTGCAACTGGTAGTGGGCCAGCTTCATGGAGTCATGACGGAACTAACGAAGGAATTTTTGACCTCAACGGCAATGTATGGGAATGGGTACATGGTTTAAGATTGATAGATGGTAAAATATGGGTAATTGATGATAACGACTTTGAAAAGCAAAACGACTATAGAGATACAACTGGTTGGACAGATACTGGCGTATATATTGATAACTCTACTGCTGGCAACAACTCTCAAACAGCCGCAGATGTTGGTGGGGATTTAGTTCTAAGTGATACCCTAACTAATCCTATGTACACAGACGATCCTTCTAGCGATGGATATTATGGTTATAGCAGTACAAATTTTGAGTTATTAACTGCTAAAACTGGTTTTACGGTTCCTGACTTGCTTAAGTGGCTTGCTATTTTCCCAGCAGATGCTTCAGGATATGAAGGCGATAATGTATGGGCTAGAAACTATGGAGAAAGATTGCCGATCCGTGGTGGCAGCTGGAACGGCGGTTCCAGTGCTGGTGTTTTCTCTTTGTACTTGCTCAACCTTCGTTCTGTCTCGGGTTACGACATCGGCTTCCGTGCCGCTTATATTCCAATGTAATCTGAAATCTGAAAACTGAATATCTGATAGCCCTGCGATAGCAGGGCTATGATTTTGAAATATATGAGATATTGGAGGTAGCAACATTGAACCAGGATTTTAAGATACTTCAAAAAACTTACGATATGATACTTTATGGTAATGTATGTTTAAAACAGTTTCCTAAGCATGAGAAACATGTACTTGCAGCAGATATCAGAAGAACTATGTACAACTTATTACAACTTATAATACGAGCCAATAAAAAATATCATAAAAAGACAACTTTGCAAGAAATAGATATTGAAT
>NZ_JBFWFX010000020.1:0-24573 GCF_050286925.1 Caloranaerobacter longqiensis | reverse complement strand
TTATCCACAAATTAATACAGTTTATAACGACTCTGGCATGTAAACATGCCAGACAAAGTTTCAATAAAATCAACATTAAATTTTTAAAATATGGGATTTTATTATAATTTCCTATGGATTATAAAAAAATCAGACATCTAAATCCAAATACTATTCATAGCTAAAATAAGTAAATCCAGGAGATGTCTGATTATGAACAAAATATTCAATCTAAATAAAATAAGGATGATTACAAAAAATTGAGCAAAGCACTAGCATCATTTTTTACACATTTATTATCCCTATAACTCCAAGTATCGCTACTATTAACCCAATTATACCAATCAACCCTAAATATTTAAGTTCTTCTTTGAAATATTTGAAATAAATAAAGAATGCAAAAAAGCAGAAAAAGAATAATCTCCACGGATCATGTAAATTAAACGCTTGAAAGCCAAGAAATCCTAGGAATCCTAAAAAAACCATTTAACCAAAGTTTATTTTTTTCTCTTTTTTCCATATCCATAATATATCATCTCCAAATTTTAAATATTTTCTTTTCAAACCATCATAAAGCTAGATTTTACTTCTTTGTGTTGTTCATTTGATATATTATTCATCTTTAAATGTTTACCCCTAATTTTCTTAATAAAAATATATAGATGTTATAACTAATAATCATTATTACTGTTGAAAATAACATTGCCCAGTGAAATTTAATATTCTGCTTCAATAGATACACAAGTGCAATAAAAAAAATTAGTGAAGGTATTATAACCCAGAGTATTGATATTGATAAATCAATAACCTTTTGAACATCCTGAGTATCTCTAAATAACCATATTATAGATAACATTGAGGTTAAAGGTAAAGAAGCTATTATAGCAGCAAAAGTTGAAAACTTTTTACCTAAAGTTGAAACAGTAGCAATAATTAATGCAGAAACAATTGTTTTAACAATAAATTGCATTTGACTCCCCCCTTATAACTCTATCTCATATTTATTTTTATTCATTAATCCCCTCTTCCTCATTCTATTTAGTAAACTTTTATCTTACTTATGTAAATCTTGTCATCAATTCAATATTTTTTAATTTCTCCATTTAATAACAATCTCCTCTATGATTACCTATTTTTTTACTTATCAATTTCATTATTGATAAAATTTACATTTAATTGACAAAATCAGAATGCAAAAACAGAAGGTTTATAATTTCTTATAAAGAACAAAATCTTCGATTTTAATTAATTACAATGTAGATTTTGTTGAAATCCATTACGGAAATTATATTTTAAAATTATCAACAATTTAATAAAGTTTATAATTTCCTATAGATTATAAAAAAAAGGATAGATTAGTAAATGTTACTATCTATCCTCATATTTTTATTTATTTCGTTATTTTATTTTTAATATCCACTACCTTCAGCCTTTGTACCTTCTACTATAGCTACAGATGAGCTTGCTCCAATTCTTGTAGCTCCAGCTTCTATCATAGCTTTAGCTGTTTCTAAATCTCTAACTCCACCTGAAGCTTTAACTCCCATCTCTTCTCCTACAGTTTCTCTCATAAGTCTTACATCTTCTACTGTAGCTCCTCCTGTGCTAAATCCAGTTGAAGTCTTAACAAAATCTGCGCCAGCTTCCTTAGCTAATTTACAAGCCATAACTTTTTCTTCTTCAGTTAAAAGGCATGTTTCTATAATTACTTTAACTATAGCTTTTCCCTTAGCTGCATCTACAACAGCTTTTATATCTTCTCTAACAACATCATATTCTTTATCTTTAAGTGCACCTATATTAATAACCATATCTAATTCGTCTGCACCATCTTTTATAGCTTGACTAGCTTCAAAAGCTTTTACTTCTTTTGTATTGCTTCCAAGAGGGAAACCAATAACTGATGTTACTTTAACTTCACTGCCTTCTAAAAGCTCCTTAACATATTTTACATAGTATGGATTAACACATACTGAAGCAAAACCATATTTTTTTGCTTCTTCACATACTTTTTTTACTTTATCCTTTGTTGTGTCTGGCTTAAGTATTGTATGATCTATCATTGATGCAATATTTTTCATTTATATCTACCTCCTATATTGTTTATTATTATATTTTTTGCTACATTTATTATTTTATTAATTCAACCATATCTCCATTTTTAACTCCTGCTGCATTTCCTTCGTCAATATCAACATGCATTTCAAGAGCATAGTTAGGACTTACTCTGACTAATACGTTTTCAAATATTAATCCTCTTTGTCCTCTTACTCTTACTTTTACTATATCTTTATCTTTAACTCCAAATTCTTTAGCATCATCTGTATGCATATGTATATGTCTTGCTGCAGCAATTACTCCTTCTTTTAACTCTACTTCTCCTTTAGGTCCAACTAGTTTTACTCCTGGACTTCCTGCTAAATCTCCTGAATTTCTAACTGGCGGAACTACACCTAACTTAAATCCATCAGTAAGTGAAATTTCAACTTGAGTAGCTCCTCTTGCAGGTCCTAATACTCTAACTCCTTTTAAAGTACCTTTTGGTCCTACAATATCTATTTTTTCCTCTGCTGCAAATTGTCCAGGTTGTGATAAATCTTTCATTTTAGTTAATTCGTATCCTTCTCCAAATAACTTTTCAATATGCTCTTTACTTAAGTGAACATGTCTGTTTGACAAAGCTATAGGTAATTCTTTTTTCATAATAATCCTCCTTCTTTAACAATAAATCTATTTTCTGATTAAAAAATTCTCAAAAATTGTAGTTTATTTCCTCGGAAATGAAATATACCATTAAAATTATAAATCTTTTATTAGTAAAAATCAAATAAAACGCTTATTTTATTCAATGTTTTTTTATAATCCATAGAAAACTATATATATTGTTAAATTATGGATAATTTTGAATATAATTTTCGTTTATGGATATAGGCAAAATCTTCTTTTTGGTTTATTTAAATCGGAGATTTTGTTCTTTATCATTCTATCTTCTTATTTATCTTGTATTATAGATTTAAGTATTTCAAAAAAATTTGGAAAAGAAATTTTTATACTCTCTGTTTCTTGCAAATTCGAATCCCCATCTGCACTTAAAGCTGCAATACTTAACGACATAGCTATCCTATGGTCATTGTACGTATTAATATTTGCTGGTTTTAATTTAGAAGGTCCGTTTATTATCATACCATCATCTAATTCTTCAATATTAGCCCCCATTTTTTTAAGTTCATTAACTATCGCTTTAATTCTATTACTTTCTTTAACTTTCAGCTCCTGAGCATTTTTAATAACTGTCGTACCTTTTGCTTGAGTAGCAGCTACTGCGATAATAGGGATTTCATCAATTAATCTAGGTATCATATTCCCCTTTATTTCTACACCTTTTAATTCTGAATATTCAACTAAAATATCTCCTATTGGCTCATTATTTAAATTTCTTTCATTTAATATCTTTATTTTTCCTCCCATTTTATTTAAAACATCTAATATACCTGTTCTGGTTTCGTTTAATCCTACATCTCTTATTAATAATTTAGATCCTTTTAATATTAAGGTTCCAACTATTAAAAAAGCTGCTGATGAAATATCTCCAGGAACATAAACCTCTTTTCCTATAAGTTTATTCCCAGGCTTTAAATATACTTCGTTATCTTTTGTTATTATATTAGCTCCAAAATATTTAAGCATTCTTTCTGTATGGTCTCTAGATATACTTGGCTGCAAAATCTTTGTATCACTATTAGCATATAATCCTGCTAAAAGAATACAAGATTTAACCTGAGCACTAGGTATTGGTTGTTTATACTCAATTCCATTAAGACTTTTTGTTGGCTCAATTTTTAAAGGAGGAAATTTATCCAGTAAACCAGAAATATTTGCTCCCATCATCCTTAAAGGATTAATTATCCTATCCATAGGTCTTTTTTGTATTGATTCATCACCTGTAATAGTCGATGAAAAATTTTGACCTGCTAAAATGCCACTAATTAATCTTATTGTAGTTCCTGAATTTCCTACATATAAGATGTCTTTTGATTCTTTAAGACCATATAAGCCTACGCCTTCTACAACAACTTTTTCATCAGAGATATGTATATTTACCCCTAATTTACTAAAACATTCTACTGTTGAAAGACAGTCTTCTCCCATTAAAAAGTTA
The DNA here is from genome assembly GCF_050286925.1 of Caloranaerobacter longqiensis. Taxonomy (NCBI): domain Bacteria; kingdom Bacillati; phylum Bacillota; class Tissierellia; order Tissierellales; family Thermohalobacteraceae; genus Caloranaerobacter; species Caloranaerobacter longqiensis. Next base: position 20,435 of record NZ_JBFWFX010000020.1, on the reverse strand, counting down.
TGTATTATTGTCTTGCCCTCTGCAATAGAACCTATCATAATAGCCCTATGAGATATTGACTTATCTCCAGGAACTTTTACTTCTCCTTTAATTGATAAATTGCCACCTTTTATAATCATATTACTACTCCATCCTTTAAACTTCTTTCAATTAGTTTTTCGTCAACATTATTATATATGTTAACTTTTCCTTTTCCAATAGGAAGTACTAAAACAATTCTTCCTTTTTCATTTTTCTTATCATGCTTTATAGCACTCATTATTTGCTTTTGTTTAAAATCCGAAAATCTTACTGGATTTACTAATCTACTTAAACTATCAACTATCTCTTTATAATATTTTTCATCTATCAAATCCATTTCTCTACTTATAAAGCTTTCTAACATCATACCTAATATTACTGCCTCACCATGTTTGAAAGTTTTAAAGTTATCTAATGTTTCTATACCATGTCCAATTGTATGACCAAAATTTAAGATTTTCCTTAGATTATTTTCTTTTTCATCTCTTTGAACTATAGTTTTTTTTATATTTAAAGATTTCTTCACTATGTTTACAATATAGTTATTCTCTAATTTTAAGATACTATTCAAATTATCGTTTAACCATAAAAAAAAGTCATAATCCATTATTAAACCATATTTGAAAACTTCACCTAAACCGCTGATAATCTCTCTCTCATCTAAAGTTTTAAGCGTTTCTGTATCTATTATTACTCCTTTAGGCTGATAAAACGAACCTATGATATTTTTGTAATTCTTAAAATTAATCCCTACTTTTCCTCCAACGCTGCTGTCTACTTGTGATAGGAGAGTTGTTGGTATCTGAATAAGGTTAATTCCTCTCATAAAGGTTGCTGCCACAAAACCTGCTAAGTCTCCTACAACTCCTCCACCAAGACTAAGTATAGCAGTTTTTCTGTCACATCTTGTTTCAAGCATTTTTTCATATACCTTTTTAGCAGTATCTATACTTTTACTTTCTTCTCCAGGCTTTAGGATATAATAACCAATAACTTTTGATTTAAGTTTTGATAGTAGAATATCCAAATAATATTTTGCTACATTGCGGTCTGTAATAATGAAAATATCGTCGTTTACTCCACATTTTGGTAGAATATTGTCTATATTATTCAAAAGTCCTTTATCAATATATATATTATACCCTCTATCCTTTAAGTCTACACTTAATATATCCATAGTATCACCTACTATTTACATAATCAATATATCTGTTATAGTTATCTTTTACTTCCTCTATACTATCTCCTCCAAATTTAATCATGATTTCGTTCGCCAGTATCCAAGCTAAAATATTCTCAGCTACAATACTTGCAGATGGTACTGCACAAACGTCTGACCTTTCTTTTTGAGCTTCAAATTTTTCTTTCGTTTTCATATCTACACTTCTAAGAGGTTTTCTTAATGTCGGTATTGGTTTCATTGCAGCTCTTACAATAATTGAACTTCCATTTGAAATTCCTCCCTCTATACCACCTGCATTGTTAGAATATCTTTTATATCCATCATCATAGTATATTTCATCATGCACCTGTGAACCAAACAATTCTGCAGCTCTAAAACCAATACCTATTTCTACCCCCTTTATCCCTTGAAGACTCATCATTCCTTGAGCTATCTTACCATCTAGCTTTCTATCCCAATTAACATGACTGCCTAAACCGATAGGAATATTGGTTGCAATAATTTCAAAAACTCCTCCTAAAGTATCACCTGCTTTTTTAGCTTTATCTATTTCATTAATCATTTTTTTCTCTGATTCACTATCTATTACCCTCAAAGGTGAATTATCTGTATTTTTGATTTTATCTATTGAAATGTCATCAGACTCAATCTTAATTTTTCCAATTTGAATAACATGACTATATATCTCGATATCGAATTCTTTCAAAAATTGTTTTGCTATACTGCCTATAGCTACTCTAATTGCAGTTTCTCTGGCACTTGCTCTTTCTAAAACATTTCTTATATCTAAATGATTATATTTAATAGCACCTGCTAAATCGGCATGACCTGGTCTAGGTCTAGTAACAATTTTATCTTCATCTAATTTATTTTCATCTATACTCATTATATCTTTCCAGTTTTCCCAATCCTTATTTTTAATAAATAATGTTATAGGGCTTCCTATAGTTTTACCATTCCTTATACCTGAAAGTATTTCAACCTTATCTTTTTCAATTTTCATTCTGTCTCCTCTGCCGTAACCCATTTGTCTTCTTCTAAGCTCATTGTTTATAAAATTTATATCTATCTTTAAATTAGCTGGAAATCCTTCAATTATACCAATTAGCCCCTTCCCGTGAGACTCCCCTCCTGTAAGATATCTAAGCATTGAAGATACTCCTTTCTAATTCTCATATCACAAAAAATAGACCCATAGGGTCTATTTTAGTTTACTTTCAACAGACTTAACCTTTCTCTCCATACTAGTTTCTTTATCTCTTCTATCGTCAATCTTAATCTGCGTCGAAACCCTTTTTGCACCTTCGTCAAAAGGTACTTCATGCATTTTTCTAATTACATCTAGTATTTTGTCTAAATCCCCTTCTATTATCGTACCCATAGGAGTTAGCATATATTTCAAATCTTTTTCTTTCTCTAATACAGTATGACATTTAGCAACATAACTGCTTAAGCTTGTATCTCCTGTACCTAAAGGTACTATAGTAACTTCTACTATAGCCATTTGACTCCCCTCCTACTCAAAAAATTTTGATCCTAGATTAAAACCTTTATTTAATATATCTTTTCTTTCCCATATAGGGAAACGGTCAGTATCAGAAACTAATAGATTATATTTATACCTAGTGTTAATAGCTTTAAAAAATAAATCTATAACAGGGATACATGCATCAAAATGTCCTTCTTTGTAAGGAGCACCTCCTGAAGCAATAAACATTCCTATTCTATTTTTATTTACATCAATAGCTGGATTTTTTAAGATAAATTTACTAGACCAATAAACTTGACATCTATCTATCATTATTTTTGTTAAACTACTAACTGTATTAAAATATAAAGGAGAAGCTATTATTATACCATCACTTTCATTAAATTCTCTATATAATTCGTTCATATCGTCATTTATAAAACACTTCCCTGTTTTAGAACAATAATAACAGCCTATACACAGATTAATATTTAAATCCTTAAGATAAATTTTTTTTATATTAACATTATATTTTTTAATACCTTCTAGTACACTGTCTAATAAAGTATCTGTATTCTTGTGTTTTCTAGGACTACCTATAACTGCAAGTACTTTTCTCATAAATCCTCCAAAAAATCTTTATTGACATAATTTGTACCAAATAACCTTACTAAAATTTTATATCAATTATAAGTTATTGTAAATATCATATAAAACTATCTTCATTTTTTTCTATTTCAGGTCTAAAAAATATTATAAGATTTTTGATTATTGAAACTAATCCAATGATAAGTAAAAAATAAGATACAATAGTATAATATTTTTGGTAGTTTGTAGCTCTACCGAAAAAATATATCATAATACTTAAAAAAATATATTTAGAAGATTTTCCTTTTGATAATAAGTTTTTTCTATATTCTCTAATTTTTTTGTTTCTATCTCGTATCCTATTTATTATTATTTTTTCAATTTCTCGTTCTTTAGGATATAATTCTGTTTTTTTAATTAACTCAATAAAACTATCTTTATCAAGCAAATAAATTCTTATATGTTTTTGTAATTTTGGTAAAAAATCTCTAATATCTTCTGTAAAGGTTGATGTTGTTATTATAGCACCCGATTCTATATCCAATTTTTTTAAAGATAAGAAAAACTCTTTAACATCCTTTATTGTAACTTTATAATCATCTTCATATTGTAAACATTTAACTCCTATACTTTTCCCCTTAAAATTGCCTATCATGTCAACATCTCTTTGATGTAACATCTTTAAATCTTCCAAACCTATATTCTCTAATACATCATAACAGTACTCTATAAATTCATATGGAGTTTTATTCAATAAATCTTTTAAAATTTCTTCTTTTGCAACTACTTCATTAGTCCTTTTAATTATTTTATTAAGTTTAACAATATTAATTTGATATAATAACAAGTTTACTATTATAAAGAACTGAATAGCAACTACAAAACTAAATAAATAATCATTTGTCTTGATATAAAAATATAAAAAGAAACCAAAAGTAATTATAAGTCTTAACATAATTCCATCTAAAACTATAGCTACATATGACTTTCCTTTCTTCATCTCTTCTAAGTAATATTTTTTTAATCTCTTCTTGTTTCTATAACTATCTACACGCTTTTTTGTAACTTTCAAAGCATTTGTTATATCCATTCAAATCACCTGCTTTATTAGTTTTTAATAATCATATCCTCTTTCAAAATTTTTATACAAAAAAACATATAGGCATCTGCCTATATGCTAGGCTGTTTTCTACCTGGTAACAATAAAGCTATCAATAGTAAACCTAAAATCTCCAACAAAAATAATACAAATATTCTATAAGTAATACTACTAAAAAACTCCAACGGGTACATTTGTATTAAAATATCCGTTTCTGGATTAAGCAGCCACAAATCATTTGAAAATAACAATTTATGAAAATAAGTAAAATACTTATAGAAATCTGAATATATCAATATATAAAGTGAGCCCATTAAAATTAACTGCATTAAAGATATGATAATTAAAATCTTTTTTAATCTATTTTTATCATTGTAGAATATATACATTAATGAAATTACACTTAGTAACAAAGTCAAATTCCTTGTAACATATCCTTTTCTAAATAACTCTCTTACATCTTTGAGATGCAACAATTCTCTTTCCTCAAAGACCTGTTCAATTTTACCTCCTACTTCTGTAAAAATAATAATATTTTCTCTTTTACCTTTTAGATAATCTAATAACTTTTCTGTAATTAACATTAGGTTATCTTCACTTATTCCCGTTACATTTGCTATATTATATTCTTCATATTTATATTTAAAAAAATTAATATCAAATGTTGCTATTTCTAAATTCAAAAGTAACATAGTTATTGGTAAGCAGACAATACAAATTATTGCAAACAACTTTGTATATTTTCTCATAAAATCTCCCTCTGCTAAACAAATTTCTTTTTATTAATTCGTATAAGTAATACATAAGAAAGTACAAAGATAATTGTTGCAATAATAACATATTTATTATAAGCCTTTATTACATTAATAATTATTGCCCAATTTTCTTTTAATATTTTCCCTAGAATAATCAATAATGTATGATGAATAATATTAACTATCCCAATTGTAAGATAGGTTAACTTTTCATTTGTCTCACAAATTCCAGCTATTAAGAGCGTAAATGAATATATACCAGGAATAAACTTACTTACAAAAATAGCTGCAACACCATACTTATTAAACATGTTTTTTATTTTTAAGAATTTTTTAGTGTCAAATATAAATTTAATAAACTTCGAATGTAGTATTTTTTCTTTTTTACCAAGTTTATATAACATTAAAGATGATAAAAAAGTTCCAAACCATGCAATAGTTAATATATAATAAATATTTAAATTTACAAGTTCAGACAAATATCCTTCTATAACCAATACCATGTCTCCTGGGTATGGTGGAAAAATTACTTGTAAACATTGTGAAAAAAAGAAAAATAAATAAAGAAATAACTTATTGCCACCAACTAATTTATCTATAATATTTAAAATAATATTCTCCATTTGCCACCTCTGAAAAGTCTGGTAAAATCAGCAAAAAGAAAAGAAAAATTGAAAAACCCGAAAATTCGGGTTTATGCCATAGCTCTTTCTAATTTATCTAAATGCTGTATAGGGAACATTCTTAATAATTCTTTAAACTGTTCAACAGTAAGTCCTTGAGTTGTTGTATAAATTCTAATTTTCTCATCTAAATCTGCGTTTTTGAACCTTCTTTTTATTTCTTCAAAATTTGGTTTTGTATCCATATAGACACTCCTTTAATTTTAATCAAGCTTTCAATATTAGTATGTAATTTTTAATATACAAATATTCAATAGTTATCTATCAGTTTATTACAGCTTAATCCTAAAACACCTATATTTTACATTATTTTAAATGTTTTGTTTGATATGTTTTGCTTTTATAGTTATAATAAAATTAAAAGGAGGTTTTTAATATGGAAAATAAAATAAGTATTGAATACTGTACTACTTGAGGATATCGTCCTAAGGCAGTTAGCCTTACAGAAAAATTACTTAAAGAACATAAAAATAAAATTAAATCTATAACATTATTACCTTCTTCAGGTGGAGTTTTTGAAGTTAAGTTTAATGATGAATTGATTTTTTCAAAAAAAGAATTAGGAAGATTCCCTAATGAAGATGAGGTCGAAAGTATAATCAGGGAAAAAATACAAACTATTATATAAACGGCGAAAGCCGTTTGTTTTTTTTAAGTAACAAATCATTTTCTATTTACATACCATGTATTAAAATATAAATATTTACGTATATAAGTTAATTAAGGGAGGTTTGGTTTATGCCTAGAAGATATAGATATTATGTGCCACCAGTTGAGGTAATTGATGAAATTGAAAAAGAAAAAGAAGAGGAAAATAAAGAACAAAGACATGGTCATGGCTATGGTTCTTACTGGTGGATTATTTTACTGTTTATACCATTAATACTATCTGGTGGTTTCTTTAGATATTAATATAGATATTAAAAAGCCCCATAAATATTGGGGCTTTTACTAATTAACTGTGCATTTTTTACAAAAACCTGTAAAAGTAATCTCACTATCCTCAATTTTAAAATCATATCTTTTTTCAATTTCATTTATTATTTTAATCAATTTAAGTGAAGTATCTACGTCAATATAATCTAATACTCTTTTACATTTTAAACAAATAAAATGCACATGGATACTTTTTCTTGAAAATAATTTTAGTTCATATAATTTTGAATTATTAAATGTTACCTCTTCTATTATACCATTATCCAACAGAATTTTTATATTTCTATATACTGTTGCAATACCCACAGTTTCACCTTGTTCAGTAAGAAACGCATGAATATCTGTCGGATGTAAATGCTTATTCGGATTATCTAAAAACAGTTTTATTATTTTTCTCCTTTGCTCTGTTATTCTATAACCATTTTCCTTTAAAATATTTTCTATATAACTTAATCTTTTGCCTTGCATAAAGTTCCCCTAATGGCCACATTCTCCATGATGCTCATGTCTTTCGCAAACCTCATCTGTAGATACTAATGTACCATCAATATAATTTTTTATTACATCCTCAATACTGCCACTAATGCCAACTAAAACATCTATCCCATTTTCATTAAATAAAGCTTGAGCTGTTTGCCCCATACCACCAGCAACAATAGTGTTAACTCCTTTTTCACTTAAAAACTTTGGTAAAAATCCTGGCCTATGTCCTGGATTAGGAACAAAAATTCTATTTTTTACTTCATTGTTTTGAATATCAACTAATTCAAATCCTTCACAATGGCCAAAATGTTGTGATACATAATTGCCATCAACAGCTAATGCAATTCTCATTATTATACCTCCTTAATTTTTTGATTTATTATATTCCAAATTTTTTTAATTTCTTTACCAGCAATACTTTCATCAAATTGTACTACCGGTTTGCTTTCTTTTATTGCTTTACTAACATAAGAATCAAAAGGTATTTTACCAACAACTTCAAAATTATTTTCATTACAAAAATCTTCAATTTCTTTTGTCTTTTCTAGATTAATATCAAATTTGTTTATAACCACATAGGCTTTCATACGAAAATACTCTACTAAACTTAATACCCTCATTAAATCCTCTAACCCTGACTGTGTTGGTTCAGTTACAACTACAGCCATATTACAACCTGTAAGTGATGATATCACAACACACCCAATACCTGGAGAACCATCAATTATAACTAACTCTGGTTTATCCTTGTCACTTACAAGTGATTGTCTTATCTTAGTAACCACTTTACCTGCACCATCTGCACCAATCCTAAGCTGAGCATATGAAAACTTTCCACCTTCAATAGAGCTTGTAATAACATCTCCTGTTTCATCATCAACTAATTTGATTGCTTCATTAGGACATACCTCAACACAAGCTCCACAACCTTCACATTTTATATCATTTATCTCAAAATTTTCTTTTACTGCATCAAATCTACATATACTCTTGCACTTACCACATTCAATACATTTCTCTTTATCAATATAAGCTATTTTACCTCCAATATATAATTCTCTTTTTATTGGAGTATTATCTAAAATCAGATTAAGATTTGGGGCTTCTACATCACAATCAGCTATATCTCTATTTTTAGCAAGATATGCAAATGAAGAAGTAAGAGTAGTCTTACCTGTACCTCCCTTTCCACTAATTACAACTATCTGCTTCATTTATGAAACCTCCATTATTTTAGAAAAAATATTTTCAAAAACTTCCATAAATATTTTATCCTCTAGTAATTCCCCTTTAGAATACTTTTGAGCAATACTCCTATCAAACGGTATTTTCTCTATTATATCTATTCCTTGTTTTTCACAAAATTCTTCAATAATATAGTCATTTTCATCTGATTTATTAATAACTACACCAAACGGTACTCCTAATTGTCGTATAACATTAGCAGCAATCTCCAAATCATGTAATCCAAACTTAGTTGGCTCAGTAACTAAAATCCCATAATCAGCCCCCTCAACTGAATGTACAACGCTGCATGAACTACCAGGTGGAGAATCTATAATATTAATATAATCAGGGGTTACTAGTTTCTTTAAATCCTTTAAAATTGGTATACCCATAGGTTCTCCTATGTTAAGTACTCCTCTAACTGCTTTAAGGTTATTAGTATATCCTATTTCAATTTTACCAATTTCTCTCTCTATTTCAGTAATTGCATTTACTGGACATACTAAGCTGCATAGTCCACAACTATGACATATTTTTTCAAAAACTAAAACACCATTTTTAGTAACTGATAAAGCGTTGAAATTACATTTTTTAGCACATAAACCACATCGCGTACAAGAAGATTCATCAATTTGTGGGACTTTAACTTTTACCTCAAAAGTATTTTTTATTTCAGGTTTCAAAAATATGAAACCATTAGGCTCTTCTACATCAAAATCTAAATACTGAACCTTTTCCCCTTTTTTACTTAAATAATAAGCTAAATTAGTAGCTACCGTAGTTTTTCCAGTACCACCTTTTCCGCTTAATACAGATATTTTCATTTTACCTTCCCCACCTGTTCTGTAATCCAAAATGTGATTTTCTAGGTTCTTTTATTTCATTTAATTTATCTTGTTTTAAAAGTTCCAAATTAGCCTTAATTGTATCTGGTTGACCTTCATAAACACTTATTTTAGCACTTGTAAGTATTTTCATTGAATTAGGCCCAATATTTCTAGTTATAACAATATCTACCCCTTCATCTACAACTAAATTAGCTGCTGAAACGCCGGCACCATGTTCTGATACAAATCCCTCATTTTCAACTACTTTAAACTCATCCGTTTCTATATTTACTATGATAAAGTATTTACATCTTCCAAAACGTGGATCTAGCTGACTATCCAAGTTTTTACCTGCACTACTAAAACACACCTTCATAGCTCATTCCTCCTACATTCTTTCTAAAATTTTTGTTCCTAGACTTGCAAATTCCTCTAATTCATGATTGAATAACTCTATTTTTCCTTCATCGCATAATTGTGTAAATCCTGGATTAATAGGTAATTTTGCAATTAAATCTAATCCCATTTCTTTTGCTACTTGTTCAGATTTACTTTTGCCAAATACTTCTATTTTTTTACCGCAATCAGGACATACTGCATAACTCATATTTTCAACAATACCTAAAATAGGAACATTCATCATCTTACTCATGTGGATTGATTTTTCTACTATTAAATTAACTAAGTCCTGTGGTGATGTAACAACAACAATATAATCAACAGGCATAGACTGCATGACAGTAAGTGTTACATCAGAAGTCCCTGGTGGCAAGTCGATTATTAAGTAATCTAATTCTCCCCAGTTAGTTTCATTATAAAATTGTTTAACTGTTCCAGAAATTAATGGTCCTCTCCAAATGACAGGTTTATTTTCTTCTTCTAATAATAAATTTAGTGACATAACTTTTATCCCTGTTTTTGTTTCAACAGGCTGTAATTTTTTATCTATTATTTGAGCTCTTACCTTGTTTATACCAAAAATTTTAGGTATACTTGGTCCAGTAATATCGGCATCCATTATTCCAACCTTATATCCTTCCCTGTTTAGATTTACTGCTAATAAACTCGATACAAAAGATTTACCAACGCCACCTTTACCACTCATAACTGCAATTATTTTGTTAATTTTATTTTCCATTAGATGACCTCCTCTATCGCTTTTATTTATGGCATATGCTATTTATATTATACATTTTTTATATGCATTTGCCAATAATTATATGTAATTTTTTCTATTTTTAAACACAAAAAAAATGAGGAAATATTTCCCTCATTTTTGCAAAATTATATTAGCAATAATCCAACCCAAGTAACTTCATCTTTCCTGAATTCAATATTAATTCCTATTCTCTTGCATGTATTTATAACATCTATACCCATTGCCTCTAAAGAAGGTCTAGCCTTATCAGGATATTTACACTCTTTTATTCCAAGCTTTGCATTACATACTTTACATAGCTTACAGTTCCCACCAATCAAAGCATAAGAATTTTTAAACCCAAGTTTTTTGGCTTCTTCTTCCAATTCTAACATAATCTCATGAAGTTTATAAGCCGGTTTATAAAATTCTTCCATATCATCTGGATTGTTTACCTTATCTTTAACTACAACTATAAAACCTGTATCATATTTTTTTAATTCCTTTTTAAAATCTTCAATATCGCCGACATATGGTGGACACATAAAATTTGCACCATATTGTCCACACTTATTTCGAATACAGTAGTCTCTTACTGTTTGAGTTATTTCTATTTCATCTATCGCTACTTCTTTTATTATATAGACTTTTTTCATTTTTTCATATATCTTCAGAAAATCTTTAATTTTAAGCTTATTCATAATATAAAAACTCCTTTATCTACTATACATTGTCCAAATTCCTATATCTTTAAATCCTAATTTTTTATATATCTTGCCAGCTTTTGGATTGTCGTAGAAAAGACATAAACTTTTACCTTCATTTAAAAGCGTTTTGCACAATTTAGTCATACAAGCTGTCGCATAACCCCTTTTTCTATAATCTGGATGAGTACAAACACCGACTATCATAGCAGAAGTACTGTTTTCAGCTGTAGTTTGTGCAATTGAAACCATTTTACCATCTTCTTCTATGAAATATCCTCTACCTGAATTATCTTCAAATTTTCTTCTTATAGATTCTTCAGATACGTCTCTAGAAAACTCTTCTATTAAATTATATAGTTTAATTAGCTCATCAACATTTTCTAACTCTACCTTTTTTACATTATTCAATAACTCATTTTCTTCAAGTTTTGAACCTTCATCTAATTTACAGAAATATGTATCTCTCTTCTTTGAAAAATTATGTAGCTTTTCAAATTTTTCAACTATAGATTTTTCTCCTGATAACATCTTAAAATCTTCATTCTTCATAATATTATAAAATCCTTCAACATCAAATTCATCTCTTGAATAAAAAATAAAGCTCTCAAAGTATTTTAATAAAACACCAATTAGTTCTCCTTTTTGGTTAAATTCTCCCCATAATTTCTGAAATTCATTATTAAACCCATAATTTTCAACATCTCCTATGATAAACAAATTTAATTCTTTTTCTTTCTTAACATATTCCATAAGTATGTCATAATCTTCATTATTAAGCAATCTAAGCATTGTAAGCCACTCCCCTTTTTGATAATTTTTAATTATTATACAGTATAACTTCGATTAGTTCAAATATTTTATTGATAAAAATACCCTATAGCACAAACTACTATAGGGTATTTTTTCCAGTAATTTCTCTATTACTGTATTTATTTAAGGCCAATACTATTATAGGTATAAGAATAAGTTGAATTATTATTCCAGGTAGACCTGTTAATATTGAACCTTTAACAAACATAAGTGCTCTTATTTTTACTCCAAAAAGAACAGATAAAATATAAGCTACTAATCCACCACCAATTCTCCCAGCTATCATTGCTAAAATCAAAGATATAATAGTATTTAGCTTCATTTTTTTACTAAAAATAGACACACTTAAACCATATATCCCTATCTCAAAAGACATAATCAAAGCTATTGGAAATAAAGGTGGCATTCCTGTAATCATCGAATTTAAATAAGGTAATAAGAAGCCAATAATAAATGCAGTTGGAAATGATACAAAAAATCCAGCTAATAATGCAGGAATATGCATTGGTAAAAAAACTTTCCCACTAATACCTGTTAAGTGGAATAAAGATGGTAATACTATTCCTATGGCAATAAATAATCCTGCTAAAACAATTTCTCTAGTTTTACTGTTTAAATTCATATCTAATCCCTCCTAAAAAAATAACCATGAAAATAATCTTTTCTATAAGATTACCTTCATGGTTTTATTTCCTAACTTTATTTATTTCCTCAATAATATAATCAAGCATTTGATTGATATTTAACTCTTGTGTACCTACAATATAGACATTGCATCTATTAAGAGGTAAAATGATTTTCTTCGCTTCACTTGTCGATATGGCTTCAGCCATTACTGGAGTTATTTCTCCCATCATAGAATTTGCTATCAATATTGCTATTGGCCCGATAATTATATCAACTTTTTGGCTCATTACCTTTACAGCATTTTCACCTGTTGCCCCTGCATTAGCTCCTGCCTTCAGCATATTGGAGGTTGCCAAAGAATTCGTTCCCAATGCAATGATTTCTATATCATCTTTAATTTCACTTCTAATTTTTTCAACAATAGACTTTCCAAGTCCTCCTCCTTGCCCATCAACTACTGCAATTCTCATAACCTCTCTCCTTTATAAATACATCAAATTCATTATAATATATAAGATTTAATTATACAATGCTCATTTTTATAGTTTAAGAAATCCCTTAATATCCTCAATTAAAATATTTACATTATCTTGTTCCATAGATAACCTTTCTATAGGACACAAACCTGTTTTATCTCTATTTAATATATATGGTACTTTTTTTTCATATTCCAGTTCTACATTCCATTTCTTTAATATATCAATAGCATCATAACTTATTAATTTGGTATAAACAGAATTTATATTAGCACTTACACTTAACATCGCTGCAGCCTTTCCTATTACTTTATCTGCTAATGCCCCTCCTTTTATCAACTCTTTCTTCTCCAATACAGCTTTAAGTAAAGGTTTTATTCCCTTTTCTCTTTCCTTTAATATTACTTTATTGTCTTTAACTATTACTAAAGATAAATTTTGTTCATGTAAATAGTTCTTTGCCAGTTCTATGTCTCTCATTTCTATAATCCTCCAAAAGTTTGTTTAAAGAAAAGCCTCATTCCATATTTTTTCTTAAAAGTTGGTTTTCGATATTTACCTTACTAACTCATATTTTTATTATATAGTATTGGAAAATTGAATTCAATTACATTAAATTACCCTTTTTTATAATCTAAGGGCTAAGTTCATTATCCTTAAAAGATAAATGTACTTAGCCCATTTTTATCTTTTACAACTTTTATAATAAGAATATGTTTTCTTGTTTACATCTTTCTTTCATATCATCTGGCCAAACTGACACCTGAACTTCACCTATATGTGCTTTTCGTAAGAAATACATGCAGATCCTAGATTGGCCTATTCCTCCTCCAATAGTATATGGTAATTTTCCTTCAAGTAATAATTTGTGGAACTTTAACTCTTTACGTTCCTCACAATTAGCAATCTTAAGTTGTCTTTCAAGTGCTTCTGCATCTACTCTAATTCCCATAGAAGATAATTCTAAAGCCTGATTTAATACTGGATACCAGAATATAATATCTCCATTTAAATTCCAATCATCATAGTCAGGTGAACGTCCATCGTGTTTAATACCTGACTTTAACTCACCTCCAATTTCCATAACAAATACTGCCCCTTTTTCTTTGGCAATAGCATCTTCCCTTTGTTTAGGAGTAAGGTGAGGATATAAATCTTCTAATTCCTGTGAACTTATAAAGGTAATTTCTTCCGGAAGAATCTTCTTAATATCCGGATATAATTCAGATACATATTCCTCAGTATCTTTAAATACTTTATATATACTCTTAACTGTTTCCTTTAAAGTTTCCTTTGTTCTATCCTCTTTAGCTATGACTTTTTCCCAATCCCATTGGTCAACATAAATAGAATGACAATTATCTAATTCTTCTTCAGGACGTATAGCATTCATATCAGTATATAATCCTTCACCTATTTTAAAACCGTATTCATATAAAGCCATACGTTTCCATTTAGCAAGTGAATGAACTATCTCAACTTTAGAATTATTATCACCTTTAACTTCAAAAGAAACTGGTCTTTCAATTCCATTAAGATTATCATTAAGTCCTGTTTCAGGCTTAACAAAAAATGGTGCTGATACTCTAGTCAAATTAAGCTCCTTTGCCAATCTATTTTCAAAAAAATCCTTTATACGTTTAATAGCGACTTCAGTTTCTCTAATATCTAATATCGGTTTATAACCCTTTGGTATTATTAAACTTTTTTCTAAACTTTTCAAATCTAATTCCTCCTTTAGTTGTTTTATTCTATATTTCAAGCATGGCCATGCTTAATCTCTCTAATTATAATTAAAAAAGCCTTTCATCCCTTTAAAGGGACGAAAGGCTATGCTTCCGCGGTACCACCCTAATTAGCTATTTATAGCTCACTCTAACCAGTACGGAGTTTAACTCAATTACAAAGTTAACTCGATACTGTCCAGTTTATAACGGTCTGGTACCGTCTAAGCCTACTCTCCTTACGGATTTCGGTTAGAAACTCCGAGATGTTCTTCGATATAGGCTTCGTACCGATCTCCCACCATCACCGGCTCGCTCTGACTACATCCTATATCTACTCTTCTCTTCATAGTTGTTAACTTTATTCATCTTTAACTTTTTATAGATTATAAAACATAGTATTACTTTTTGTCAATACTTTTTTGATTTTTATTAATATTTATATAATATTAATTAAAAGAAGTATAATATGTGCAGCTATACCTGCAACTATTCCTCCAATAATATGGCTGGTTATCGCCTTCGATATTAATTTTCTATACCCTAATGCATCCAACATTGCTACATGAGTACTTAAAAACCCGCTCCAGCACATGCCCATAGCTGTAAAAACAGCGATTTCATTTGGACCAATTATTCCACTCTCTAAAAACTTTGGCACTAAGCTTAATGCAGCACCTACTGCTCCAAGAGCTGTTATCGGAAATGCAATAGCTTCAGGATTTTTAAATCCGAATAATGGCTTAATAATTGGAGATAACCACTCACCAATCTTAGGTAAAAGCTGTACTCCCTCGAAAGCCTTCCCTTGATATCCAATAGAAGGGTCAGCTGGCCCAAAAGTTAAAACCATTATAACAGTACAAATTACTAAAACTCCTGGGATTATACTAAGTCCAATATCTACTCCTAGCTTACCCCCTTCTAGAAAAGCCGTTAAAAATCTTTCAAAAAAACTTCCTTCTGTATGCTCTACAATATTATCTTCAATATATATATATCTTTCTTGTTTTTTATCTCTTTTTCTGGCTCTTCAGGTAATACTTTCTTAGTTCTATAAGCCATTATTCTAACACTAACAATACTTCCTATTACAGCACCAATATTCCCTATTAATGCCTCTTTGAAATATCCTAAACCTGTCATAAAAGTTGTAACTATAAGACCCATTCCAAATGCAGTACCTAAATTACACAAACAGGGCACTTGGTGTTTCTTAAAATAACTTAAAAAATTATCATCTTTGGATAATGATATAATTGCTGGGTTATCAGAAAGATAAGTTGTTATTATTCCTAAGAAAGCTACTCCGGGCATATTAAATAAAGGTTTCATTAGAGGAGCAAATATCTTATTTAAAAGCTTAACTAAACCAAATTCTGTTGCAAGCTTACCAAAAGCTCCAGTCAATACTGCTATAGCCATAATATAAAATACAGTATCGACTAATAATTTGTAAGCTGTTGCCATAATAGTTGAAAACATATTGCTAATTCCCATTCTCGCCCCTAAATAGCCAAAAAACAAAGAAATAATTCCTAAAAAAATAATAGTATCTAAATACGGAATCGTTTTCCTAGTCCTCCCCAACGACATTTTATGCATCGTTTATACACCCCTTTTAAATATATTGATTAACCCATGATAATCATATTATATAAGATATAAAATACTAAAGCAATAAATTTTATAAACGTGTAAAATTTGGATTTTATTTGTCATATTTTATTTGTTTTGTATCTTTTATGAATATTTAATTATATTCCCACAAACTATATTTCAGCATTTTCAAAAATTCATATTTCAATCAAGGATGTGTAAAACTAATATAAATAGTTTAAAAGGGGTGTTTAATTTGAATATTAAAGATAAGAAAGAAAATCTTACAAAAGATGAATTATTAGTTGATTATATCAAAGACCAATTAGAAGAAAAAATGCAAGCATCTAGTATGGATATTAACGTAACCTGCAGAGATGGAGTCGTTCATCTTTCTGGATTTGTTGATGTGCTAGCAGAAAAAAAATACGCGGAGCAAATCGCTTATAATATTGACGGAATTAGAAAAGTGGAAAACAACATAACTTTAGGTATTGAAGGACAAATTACAGATAAGCATATCGAAAAAGAAGTTATTGACAGACTTCGTAATAATAGTTATTCTGAAAAGATAAACGGTATTGGAGTCAAGGTAAAAGATGGTGTTGTAAATCTAGTTGGTCATGTAGACACATTAAAAGATTCACATACTGCAATGAAAATTGCCTCTGAAGTCAGAGGTGTAAAGGATGTTGTAAATAATACACAAATCTCTACTTTAGGAGTAATTGATGATGTTACTATAACTAATATGATTAGAGATAAATTAAATAAAGCTGATTTTAGTGGAGAAGATATTGCTTGCACAGTTACAGGAGGTATTGCCTCATTATCTGGGTATACACAAACTAGAAGAGATGCAGAAATAGCAAAAGAATTGGCTATGAGTGTTGAAGGAGTAAGAAAAGTTATTAATAAAATTCGAATAAGAGAAAAATAAGCTATAAGTTTGCTAAAAAATTGGCTTAGCAATTATGCTAAGCCAATTTTTTATATTAAAATTATATTTTTACATCCGTTTTTTAATGCTATATTAAATAATTTCTCCATCAGCTCATCATCTGGTACAGAACTGCGTACTCCCTCACGAACTCCGATTGGTCTATATTTGATAATCTTATATCTTATATTCGGATTTAAACTGGCTATTAATTTGCTTATGTTATCAACATTATAGTAATTATCTAAAATACCTGGCACTATCACAGTCCTGACCTCGTATAGTTTATTAATCTTTGCTAAATACTTTACATTTTCAATTACAGTTTGATTATCTCTTCCAGTAAGTTTTAAATGCTCATCTCTATCAAACGATTTTAGGTCTATCATTGCCATATCCATATTTTCAACTAATAATCCTAAATTATTTAAAGGTATATAACCATTAGAATCTAAAAAAGTAGTTAACCCCATTGCCTTTGTCTTCTTAAATATTTCATTAACAAAATTATACTGTAATGTACATTCTCCACCAGAAATAGTAATGCCAGAAATAAAGGGTTTTATTTTCCTTATAAAATCCATTACTTCGTCTACAGTCATCAATTTTACTTTTGGTGAACTTGAATTTGGGCAAATTTTTATACATAAATCACAGTTTTTACAATACTTTTCATTCCATATAACTTTATTATTTATTATACTAAGCGCATTGTGTGGACATTCATAAACACATATTCCACAATTTATACAATAGTTAATAGTTTCTGGATTATGGCAATACAAACAATCAAAATTACAACCTTGCAAAAATATTACCGTTCTATTTCCAGGTCCGTCAACAGAACTAAAAGGTAAAATTTTATTTACATAACCTTTAATCATATCTTCTTACCTTTCTATTTAAAAGACCTTGTTTTTCAACCGATTCTAAACCTAAAGAAACTGTATCCTGCAGTGCTTGATATCCGTTCTTAAGCTTGTCCATATCTGATTTTTTAACTAGATATCCTGTAATTCTTATCAAATCACTATCACTACAATAGAAGGAAAACATTCTTAAACCACTTTTCATTGCACCATCTATAATATTTAATACGTATTCTGGATTATTTTTTGCTGTACTATCGAAAGTAAATATATCACTTATACCAGATGGAAAATACTTATGAAACATAGATGCTTGTAAAATATGTTCGTAAATTTCTGGTTCATCTCCTATCGGTATCCTACAACCAGGACTAACCCCTATATCTGAAGATATACCTGATTGTGCATGTAGAAGAAATTTACCTTTAGTAATCTTACAATATGGATTATGATGGTTATTGACTTCTTTCTTTAACTTCTCGATTATCTCAATACCAAGATTATTAGCTTTTTCAGAATGGCCATATTTATCCATTTTGTCTACTGCATTTAATAATATATTAACACATTCTGCTAGTCCAAAAATTCCAAACATTGCTGTAAACCTATCCTGTAAAATTAAACCTTCATCAACAAGAAAACTGCTTTCAAAGAAATTACTTTCTTCAACCAAAAATCTTATTCTTTCATCCATTACTTCAACCATTAATTTTACTGCATAAGGAATTACTCTATTAAGAAAATCGTCAATTCCTGAACTTATTTCAGCAAGTCGCTTTAAATTTAATCTTACTAATGTATAGCTTCCTCCACCTATAGGCAATCCATTATAACAACTTGCTATTCCATATCTATCGCCAAAATCTTTTTGAAACATTTTATGGTTTGCAAAATATGGTTTAGAAACTTCTAATCCAGTTTTTACAGCCTCTACTGCAAAATCCCTAGATGTGTCTTCACTATATTTTAGTGTTAGATTAGGCACTGCATTCCTTAATTCTCTTTCAGCAATTAATATCGCTCTTCCTATTTTAGTAGCTTCTGGCCCAATATTGGCATGAACAAAAGAATCAGTTAAAGTCCTATCTATATGAGTTAAAAACAGTTTTATTATGTTTAATACATATTCTTCATCTTCATCTGCTGCATAAGGCTCTAATAACTTATCTATTTCACCTAAATATACTGGAAACGATGTTATTGAAGGTACGTGTTTATATAAAATCAATAGATTGTTAACAGCTTCAAGCAAACTCCCGGCAGGTTTTAAACCTAAAAATCTGCTGCCATTCTTCATGAATTTTTTATAATCAGGCAATATATATCTAGGTCTATAAGGTGCATTACCTTCAAATAAATCACATATAATGCCTTTATCCATAAACTTTTTTGCTTCAGAACTTATATTTAATACGTTTATTGAATTTTCAGCTTCCCTTGCTAATTGTAACACTTTTTGCTCAAATGTTAATGTTTTGTCTTTAATAATATTTAATACATTTTCCATGAATTCCACTCCCTAACCTTCAAACAAATCTTCGAAAAATTTTTTTATTTGCTTATTTCTTTTTTGTGTTTCTTCTATGTCTATATAACATTCATTATCTTTAATCACTACTACATCTCCTTCCTTAGCATTTTGTGGAAGGTTATCTTTGAGTATATTAATAACTTTTAAATTTTCTAACTCAATTACAGCATATTCCCCTTCAAATCTATCAATTATACCTTTAATAAAAATACCCCCTATTCTATACAATTTCTATGAGGTCTATATCCTGCTTTTTCTGCTTCTTCTTTACTATTGAATATTACCCTATTTTCTTGTTTTGGTAAGCTTTTACATGTCGAAGAGTGGTAAATCTTTGTTTTTTTATTTCCTATATAAATTATTTTATTATCTTTTTCATTTTTTGCTTTACTATTGTCATTTTTTACAATTTCTTTATTAAAGTTAATTTTATATCCATCAGAAGTTGCAATTATAGTTCCTAATTCATCTGTTCTAAATACTTTTATTCCCATTTTATCTAGTCTTTTTAAAACTTCTTTGTGAGGATGTCCATAATCATTATCTTTCCCAACTGATATGACTGCAAATTTAGGGTTAACTCTTTTTAAAAACTCATAATTTGTTGAAGTTCTGCCACCATGATGCCCAACTTTTAAAACATCTGCCTTTAAATCATAACCTAGCTTTATCATTTCTTCTTCTGAATCCTTTTCAGCATCACCTGTAAAAATAAAAGAAGTATTTTTATAAGTTAATTTGTTA
>NZ_JBFWFX010000019.1:0-28577 GCF_050286925.1 Caloranaerobacter longqiensis | reverse complement strand
TTGTCGCTCCAGTTCAGCCACTCTCTTTTCAAGTTCGGCAATCAATTCTTCAATTTCTTCAATCCTTTCAGGTAACGTTGCTAATAAATATGTTTTATCCATCTATTTCACCTCCTCTCTGCAATTCTCTATTACTTTTTGGTAATATTGAGGTAATCTTTTATCTACTACTGCATCCTCTTTCATAGTTATTAATGGTTCTCCATCTGCACACACCGTAATGGTACCTTTTTATACATTCTCATAACAAGCTCTATTGTCATCTTTAAACCTCCTTCTAAATGCTTGTCCACCCTATTATTTAACTATTAAGCATCTTGTCTGCTACTCTTATTGCATCTTCTAAAAGACTTTCAATGCTTAAATATTGTGGTATTGTTATATCCTTTAATCCATGTTTCTTCTTTGTATATGTCATGCATAGTTCTAAATTAGTATGATATGCTGTATTAAATGCTTTCTTGAATTCGCTCCAAGCCTTACCGTAATTAATACCTTTTTCTCTAGCGTATTTTCTTACCATAGCATTTAATCTTTGCCTTAAATCACCTATTAGATTTACATTGTCTATGTTATCTATTCTGTGCTTAACTGTATCTAATTCAGCTTTTGCACTTGCAATTTCTTCTTCTAGTTTCTTCTGCTTTAGTTCTAAATTTATAAGTACTTGTAATTGTGGGCTCAATTCTTTAAAAGTTTGTGTCATCTGCTTTGCTCTGAAATATGTTTCTTCTAGCTTTTCATAAACTTCCCATGCTTTATCAGTATCAAGTATTTTTGCATGTCTTAATGCTCCTCTTTCTGTCCATAAATAAAGCTGATTTGCATTTCTCCCAACAATGTTACTATCAGTAACCCTGTCTTTAAATTCTTTTAATGCATTACCTCTTAACACGAAATAATGTTTACCTTCTTCAAATCTGTCTCCATTTCTAGAGAAATTAACTTTAATATTATTTATGTCTGTTTCATATGCTTCAGCTAATTGTTTAGTAGTTAAGACTCTTTGGTTGTTGTGTTCAATAATAACTAAATCATTCATTCTAAAACCCCCTTTGTCGAATTTATTATGCTTGTCCACCCTAAATTAAATTTGTAATAAAACTTATCTTATGTTCTTTGCATTGCTTCAACTCTAATTCCTCGCCTACCTATCTCTTCAATTCTCTTTATAATTCTCTCTATATCTTCTTTTGTTTTATCTTTATAAGCATCATCGTGTATTCTTATTGTTGTATTGCCTAATTTGTATTCAGCAACTATCATTATTTACACCCCCTCACTAAATCCTATGCGGTAAAAAATTTGTCCTATTCTGATTTCCTATTAACTTTTTAACTTTTAATTAACTCTTCAATCGGAACTTCTAATGCATCAGAAATTTTTTTCAAAACTATAAGAGAAGGATTATTTCTTTTGTTATTAACTAACTCACTCATATAAGAACTAGAAATTCTTGCTTTTTTGCAAATTCTATAAAATGAAATGTTTTTCTCTTGTGCAATTCTTCTTATGTTATCTCCTACAGTCATATATTTATCCCCCTTTATGTTTTTTTAACGAAATATTTCGTTTGAGTATATTATATATTGTGTAACGAAATAATTTCAATAGTGATATTTCGTTTTAAAAACATATTAAATAAGAATATATCTCATTTGCTTTGTTTTCCTTTTGTTTTCTTGACATAACGAAATATTTTAATTAATATATAGATATAACGAAATATGTTATAACAAGATATATGAGGTGATTTTATGTTTAATAGAAATAGAATTATAAAAATATTAGAGAAAAAAGGTTGGAGTAAATACAGATTGGCTAAAAAAGCAGGTATTGCACATTCAACATTACATGACATTCTTACCGGTAAAAATGCTAATCCTAACACTAGAACTCTCGAAAAGTTAGCAGAAGCTTTAGGTGTATCGATAAATGAATTTTTTGACGAAATGAGCGAATCGAAATTAGCGACACAAAAAAATAAAATACATTCAGAAAATAATACAGAAATAGGAAAAAGGATTAAAAAATTAAGAAAAGAAAAAGGATTAACTCAAAAAGAATTAGCTGAAAAAAGCAATTTATCGCGTTCTTATTTAGCAGATTTAGAACGCGACAGATATAACCCTAGTTTAGATTCTTTAAAACAAATAGCCAATGCACTAGGAGTACATGTAAGTATATTACTAGATGAAAAACAAGCAAAGTTTATTGAATCCTTAAAACTTGATACTCCTGAAGAAGCTCTTAAATTCATTCTACAACAACCTGTTCTAATGGCTTATGGAGGATATGATTTGAATAATATGTCAGAAGAAGAAATTATGGAACTCGCAAATGATATGTTGCTAGCCATGAAATTATCACTGGAAAAGAAAAAAAGACGGCAATAAAATATCTTGCGAGGTGATATGATGACTTGGATAAAAGATATTGTAAATGGGCTAATAGAATTGTATCAAACCAGAAATGTATATGAATTATTAGATGCATTAGAAATTATGTTAATTAAAAAAGAACTTCCATCTGGAGAAAAAGGGAGGTTTTTTAGAGATATATTTAATAATGAATTTATTTTTATATCAAATAACTTAACTATAGAGGAAGAAAAAATAGTTATCGCCCATGAGCTAGGTCATTTAATATTACATACTAATTTATCAACAAGTTATTATAATGATAATCATCTCCTAGTTAAAGATAAAATTGAAATTGAAGCAAATAAATTTGCTGCCGAACTTTTGATTCCTGATGACATTAAAATATGTGAAGGTACAACAATACAACAACTAGCTTGTTATTTAGGAGTTACTGAAGAATTGATAAAATTAAAATTCGGAAGGAGGCTTTAAATTGTATTGTATGTATTTAAGAAAGTCAAGAGCCGATATAGAAGCAGAAGCTCGAGGAGAAGGTGAAACTTTAAAAAGGCATGAAAAAATTTTGTTTGAATTGGCAAAAAAAATGGGATTAAATATTACTAAAATCTATAGAGAAATTGTATCCGGAGAAACTATATCAGCTAGACCTGTTATGCAACAGCTGCTAACTGATATAGAAAACGGTATGTGGGAAGGTGTATTTGTAGTAGAAGTAGAACGTTTAGCACGTGGAGATACTATTGACCAAGGCATAGTCGCACAAGCGTTCAAATATACTAACACCAAGATTATTACACCTATGAAAATATATGACCCTAGTAATGAGTTTGACGAAGAATATTTTGAATTTGGTCTTTTTATGTCAAGACGTGAATATAAAACAATCAATAGGAGATTACAAAGAGGTAGATTAGAATCAGTTAAAGAAGGAAAATATTTAGGGAATATAGCCCCTTATGGATATAAAAGAAAAAGATTGGAGAACCAGAAAGGTTATACATTAGAAATACTACCCGATGAAGCAAAAATAGTTAAATTGATATATGATTGGTATACAAAACCTAACAGAATTGGTGTATCTATCATAGCTCGTAAATTAAACGAGATGAAAATTCCTACCAGAAAAGGTGGAGATTGGACTACTTCTACAATCAGAGGTATACTATCTAACCCTGTCTACATAGGTAAAATTCGTTGGAATTCTCGCCCTCAAATAAAGCAAGTAATAAATGGCGAAATAATAAAAAAACGTCCACGTGCTAATAAAAAAGATTGGATATTAGTTGATGGTTTACATGAAGCAATAATTGATGATGATACATTTAATCTTGCACAAAAATATTTGTCAGAAAATTCAGCTCTTCCAATTCCAACTAGATATGTTACTAAAAATCCACTTGCTGGATTAATTGTCTGTGGCATATGTGGTAGAAAAATGAACCGTAGACCTCATAAAAATTATCCTGATACTCTAATGTGTGTTGGCCCTACTTGCCCGAATGTAAGTTCTCATTTATATTTAGTTGAAAAAAAATTACTCAAAACGTTAGAATTATGGTTAAATAACTATAAGCTAGACTTAAATTCTAAAGAAAGAGAACAAGAAAACAATCTAGAAATAGATATAATAAAAAAATCTATAGAAAATCTCAATAAAGAATTAGAAACTTTAAAAAAACAGTCTAATAGTTTACATGATTTATTAGAACAAGGAGTATATTCTGTTGAAACGTTCTTGGAAAGGTCAAAAATTATAAATGACAAGATTAATACTGTTAAAACTAATAAAAAAGAATTAGAAGAAAAACTAAATAATATTTATATTACAGAAAAAAACAAGAAAATTTTAATACCTAAAATTGAGAAAGTAATCGAATTGTATTGGAATTTAGAATCTCCTAAAGAAAAAAACGAACTGCTTAAAGAAGTAATAGACAAAGTAATTTATATAAAAAAAGAAGGTGGGCGTTGGAGTGGTAAAATAGATGATTTTACTTTAGATTTATATCCTAAATTACCTGAATAATTTTTTGTGTTTATCACTGATAACATGATGGTTCTTAAGAGTTTGCACATTGGGAAATTATAGGAACTATCGTATGGAAACTTATAAAAGACGTTCCTATAAAAAACATAAAAGGTACTCCACTTGAAGCACACTATGTAAATCATGGTAAAAGCCCTTTCCCTCATGATGCATCAGGATATGCTTGGACTGCTACATTTATACAGTCTAAAGATGATCCTATAGCAAATCTTCATGAAGATATGGCATCTGAGCAAAAAGCTAGGGCAACCTATGAATATCTAATCAATATTTGCGACGATCCTGGTGTCAAAGACGCTTTAAGATTTTTAAGAGAAAGAGAAATTGTCCACTTTCAAAGATTTGGTGAAACATTAGATATCGTACAAGAATGTTTGAATAACAAAAAATATTATTAAACTTTTTTGTAACTAAATAACCCCTTAAAGTAGATTATTGTTTTTATACTATCTACTTTAAGGGGTCATTTTCATAATATCTAAAGTTTCACATCACCAGCAACTACGCCATTTACTTGCCCGTTAAATGTTATAGGAATAGCAACTGTAACACAGTAGTCATCTGTCATAATAGAAATATAAGGTTTAGAAATATATGAATTGCCTTTTATAACTTCTTTAAAGTAAGGTCTATGAGCTAAATTATCTATATCAATAGCTATAGTAGAACCCTTTACATCTCCTTTAGAATCTAATACAACAACTACTTCAAAGAGTTTATCATATTTTCTATTTATATTATCAATAAACTCCTGTACTCTTTTCTTATTTTCTGGATTATCTAGTCCACACTCTACTGTTAAATCTTTTAATACTTTTTCAGCATCCTCTATCCTCTTTTCATCATCTTGACTGATTTTATAGCTTCCTTCAATTTCTGTAATGAACTCAATTAATTCTTTTGACATATTAGTCAATTTTTCTACTGACTTAGAAATTCCCTTAACTAAATTCACTTCTTCTTGAGTGGAAGCATTTATTTCCTCCATTCCTGCTGCAGTCTGCTGTGTAACCGCAGATATTTCTTCCATAAGTTCATCTACTTTACGAGCATTTGAAATACCACTTTCCGATAATTTTAGTATCTCTTCTGTAGAATTTAAAGTAACATCAGATGTTTGTTCAACTTTGTCAAATAATTCCCTAAATTCTTCAGCATATTGAACATTTTTTTTCATATCTGTAACCTGCATCTCAATATGTTCAGCTATACGATCTATTTTTTGAGATATATTTTCTATTATCTGTCTTATTTTAGAAGCAGATTTTTCAGATTCTTCTGCTAATTTTCTAACCTCTTCAGCTACTACTGCAAACCCTTTACCTACTTCTCCTGCTCTTGCTGCTTCTATTGCAGCATTTAATGCTAAAAGATTTGTTTGCTCACTTATTCCACTGACTATAGCTATTATGTCCTTTATTTCCTTAGCATCACGGTTCAAATTCTCTATTTCAACAGCCAATTCAACATTGTTCTTCTCGCTATTTCCCAAATTATCAATTAATTCTTGAAGTTTTTCTCCAGATTCATTTATCTTTTCTTTCATTTCTTTTGTTATAGAATATGTATCTTTAGCAAAGTTAGCAATTGTCTGAGAGCTTTCAACAATCTGCATAGTGCTATTCTTAGTATTCATAGCTCTTTCTGCTTGAAGTTCAAGTCCTTGAGAAATTTCATTTATAGTTGTTGATATTTCTTCAATAGATTGACTTACTACCTCATAGTCTTTTGCTATATTCCAAGAATAAGTAGAAACTTTATCCGAAGCAACTAGCATTTTTCCTACTAAGCTTCTGATATTAGCTATCATTTTGTTTAATGATACTACAATTTCCTTAAATGCTTTATCGTAACCACCTTTTATAGTTTGAGTAAGATTGCCTTGTGCAACTCTATCTACTAATTCGCTAGTTTTCACAATATACACCTTTTGAAGCTTTCCCATCAATAGTGTAAATATATAAGGAATTACTAAAGCTACCACAAATATTACTAAAAGTTCAAACCTTGTCAATTCTACAGCATAATTCCCCCCTGTTATTATCCAAGGCGTTGCCATACCCAATATAAATA
This sequence comes from Caloranaerobacter longqiensis, assembly GCF_050286925.1. Taxonomy (NCBI): domain Bacteria; kingdom Bacillati; phylum Bacillota; class Tissierellia; order Tissierellales; family Thermohalobacteraceae; genus Caloranaerobacter; species Caloranaerobacter longqiensis. The sequence goes on along the minus strand of NZ_JBFWFX010000019.1, from coordinate 22,073 downwards.
CTATAAATGTTGTAATAAAAAATTTTAATTTCATTTGAATCCCTCCCCGTTTTAACTAATAATTCGACTTTATTCTAAAAATTCCTTCAATTTATTATTCTAATAATTAATGCCAGATAAAAATAAATATTATATAATTATATAAAGAATTTATAGGAGGGAATTCAAATGTATAAAGATATTGCTTATCACAAGTATTCAAAAGAAGTGCTCGAACAACTACCAAAAGGAGCCTTTTTAACTGTTAAACACAAAGACAAAATTAATACAATGACTATAGGTTGGGGGAATATAGGATTTATTTGGAATAAACCAATTTTCACAGTAGCTGTTCGTTATTCAAGATATACATATGAGCTTTTGGAAAAAGCAAAAGAATTCACTATAAGTGTTCCTTTAAATAAAGACTTAAAAAAAGAATTAGCTTTCTGTGGTACAAAATCTGGAAGAGATTTTGATAAATTTAAAGAGTGTAATTTATCATGCGAAAATGGTAAGGTTTTATCAACTCCTATTGTTGGAGATTGCGAATTACATTATGAATGTAAAGTAGTCTATCAACAAGCTATGGAACCAGCACTAATTGATGAACATATCAAACAAAAATTTTATCCGAATCAAAACTACCATATTTTATATTATGGCGAAATAGTCGCTTGCTATATAAAAGAATAGAAGCCAAGTCTTAATTTTGTAAACTTGGCTTTTCTATTATTCGAGGATTTTTATTTTTTATTTCTCCTATTGGATCAACTAATATTAAACTATATTTTTTGCTTTTATCAATTTGTACATTAGGCATTTCGCAATGTATTTCTATCATAGGTTTACCTGATTTAATATAGTATATTTTATTATGTTTTTCATCTTTTATATTTATAACTCTTTTGATATAACCAGCATCTTTTTTTTCTTTTACATTATTAGAAACATAGTTAATATTAGTATTTATTGATCCGTTGTGATAAACCAATAGCAAAGTAGAGCTTAATAAAATCAATAAAATTATATTTTTTCTCATATTATTACACTTCCTTTGAAATTATTTTTTACAAACAAATAAAAAATAACATTGTATTAGATGTATATTCAAATATTTATAAAATATTATATCATATTACACTATATTTAAAAATAGATAGATATGGTGTTATATAGAAAATTGGGGTCATTTTGTAAAATAATAATTATATGGGAACACTCCTGTTAATAAAAAATAATTCTTTTAACTTTAACTATTAGTATTTCTTCTAACATCTTTGCCGATAGAATTTATAAACCTTTAAAAGTGATAGAATGTTGCGAAGATCCTGACATTAGAGAATATCATGATTATTATACTGTTAAAGAAAGGGACCCATAGAAGAGATAAATATGTATATACAGAATATACAAGATATAGAGTAGATGCATACGTTCAAAAATGTATTGTGCTACTATTAGATAGACAAGTATATAAAACAGTAGATGCAAAATTATAAATAAAATATAAACTATTATCGCAACAACAGTGGTGTTATAGCAAGGTTTTTATATAGATTAGAATATCTATGATTTTTTTCATTTGTAGTAGCTTGCAAATCTTTTTTAAGCTATTCATATAACAGAATACCTTTCTATATGAATTTAGAGAAAACTTGGTAGTATGTGCTTCCCCTTTATCTTATAATCCATAGGAAATTATATGCCTTATTAGATTGCAAATAATTTTAAATATAATTTCCGTAATGGATTTCAATAAAATCCACCTTATAATTTATTTAAATTGGGATTTTGTTCTCATTGACAATTTTTTCAGTTTATTCATTAATTTAGATTAAATAATCTTACATTTTTTTAGTCAAATTATTTAATCCGACGAATACACATAAGATGAAATAATTTGCTGTTTTTGGTTTGTTTTAGGATAAAATAAAATACTGTTTAACAGTTAATATAAAACTCGTCATCATAGAATGAAAATAGGTGTATTGGTGAAAATTTATATTCCACATAGTTAATATAAAACTAAACAAATCAGCTAATTTTTTTAGTGTTTCATAATTATTTACATTCCACATAGTTAATATAAAACTCAGAAAATGAACAAAAGATTGTTTGTAGCCATGAACTATTTACATTCCACATAGTTAATATAAAACCCGGACACCATAATTGATTATTTTTTAATTTAATATTTTTATTTACATTCCACATAGTTAATATAAAACCATAGGCAGATACACAAAACTTACTTGTTCACGAATATTTACATTCCACATAGTTAATATAAAACAATATAAATCCTGAACCATATACAAATATTCTGCTCCATTTACATTCCACATAGTTAATATAAAACAAATAACTTCAAGGGGGTAGTTATGGTGGAACAGGATTTACATTCCACATAGTTAATATAAAACCATTATGCGAAAAGGTCGGAAGGTGTTAATATGAAATATTTACATTCCACATAGTTAATATAAAACTTTTTTATTTTTTTATTCTAACAACAGTATATCATGTAATTTACATTCCACATAGTTAATATAAAACAAGCTGTTGACCTTGCTTTACGTAAGGACAACTATCATTTACATTCCACATAGTTAATATAAAACCTTCAAGTCTAAAAGATCACAGTAAAAATACGCACAATTTACATTCCACATAGTTAATATAAAACTTCCTCACCGTAAATAATTTTCAATGCTTTATTATAATTTACATTCCACATAGTTAATATAAAACAAACCCACCTTAATAAATAATTTCAATAAATAATTTCATTTACATTCCACATAGTTAATATAAAACCAATCGTAAACTTATCTTCTCTTTTCTCAAATACTCATTTACATTCCACATAGTTAATATAAAACCTGCCCCTTGCTCACCACAAAACATATGCAAACCATACTCTATTTACATTCCACATAGTTAATATAAAACTGTTCCTTCGCAATACTCTATTGCTAAATCTTTTAAATTTACATTCCACATAGTTAATATAAAACAGGTTTACCATCATCCATGTAATATGCTATTTCAGTATTTACATTCCACATAGTTAATATAAAACAGAAGGTGATAGGATGTACTATGTGATAACAAAAGAATTTACATTCCACATAGTTAATATAAAACGAAGATTTTTATTCTTTATTCTTACTTTTCTTCAAACAATTTACATTTCACATAGTTAATATAAAACTATTTGATTATTGAGGGTTCAGTACATAAGTTGATGATTTACATTCCACATAGTTAATATAAAACCTTCTTCACTTCTACGTAACAAATCAAGAAAAATCTCATTTACATTCCACATAGTTAATATAAAACTCTCATACTTTCATCTTCATAATTAAGCCTAGTAACTCATTATTTACATTCCATATAGTTAATATAAAACGAGGGCAAGTATGAAGTTTAAAAACTGAACTTAAACCATTTACATTCCACATAGTTAATATAAAACAAAATATAGTCATTATTCTTTGATGTGCATAGTTAGAAATTTACATTCCACATAGTTAATATAAAACTAGGGAGTTCCTAATTTTTATATATCTTAAAGAGAATATTTACATTCCACATAGTTAATATAAAACCCAAACCCAAAATAACAACGTAACGAAACTAAAAAAATTTACATTCCACATAGTTAATATAAAACCTTATTTTCACCTGAATTTTATTTCCTCGCACCCTATAATTTACATTCCACATAGTTAATATAAAACCTTTTCACCGAATACAATCTGCTCTGTTGTTTCATCAACATTTACATTCCACATAGTTAATATAAAACCATTTTTTGTTATTATGTGCGTAAACCCTCTAAATTATTTACATTCCACATAGTTAATATAAAACTCACCACCTTTGGACATAAAAAAAGACCGTTTAAAAATTTACATTCCACATAGTTAATATAAAACTATATAAATCATATTCTAATTGTAATTCAGTTGCTGATTTACATTCCACATAGTTAATATAAAACCAAGATGCTTTAGGTTTAAAAGTATCACAGTTTGTATTTACATTCCACATAGTTAATATAAAACGTATGCTTAAATATGCATGATGTAGCTAATAATTATATATTTACATTCCACATAGTTAATATAAAACTAACAACTTGAAGCTTTTTCTAAAGATATTTTTAAATTTACATTCCACATAGTTAATATAAAACTCTTTTTTCTGAATCCGATAAAAGATTTAAATTTACATTTACATTCCACATAGTTAATATAAAACCACCCATATTAACTAAACGTGATAGTGTCTTATTACCATTTACATTCCACATAGTTAATATAAAACCGAACAAACAACTTTTGTATATCTACCAATGACAATATTATTTACATTCCACATAGTTAATATAAAACAATATAATTTTTATAAAACACTAACTTTAGCAATTAATTTACATTCCACATAGTTAATATAAAACCCCCATTTTTATAATAGCTACTTATAAGCAATTTAAAAGTTCACAGCATACTTTAATTCAATTATAATTAGTATTTTTGCAGTAAAGTTGCGATAGTGTTTTTTGAAATATAAATTAATAGCCTTTTGATTAAGATATTTCTTGAGTTTCATAACTTTTTTAATTAAAATCACTTTACTGCAACCTTAAAATTTTTCAATTATAATTTAAAACAAAATCTTCAATTTAAATAGATTATAAAGTAGATTTTGTTGAAATTCATTGCGGAAATTATATTTTAAATCATTCACAATTTAACAAAGTATATATTCCCCCATTATTATAAAAAAATATCATCAAAACTTTTATCAATACCAATCACTTTTTTCTTTATATGACTAGATGTTTTAATTTCATAAATATAAAGAGAGTCTTCTTGCTTGTTTAAAATCTTATTTACTTCATAAAGACACTTTTTCAATTTTCCTTCTGTTATTTCCCCTTCAAATACTGAATTCTGCGTCCAAATTAAGTATTCCTTTAACTTCTTTCTAACTTTATTAACTCTTTTCTCCCCAACATCATATGTAAGTATAACAAACATACTACCACCATGCCTTCAAAGGTTTATATTCTTCATCGCCTATAAAATGTTTAATAAGTTTATAACATTCCAACTTTATAAATGTTCTATAAGATACTTTTCTTTTTAGTTTTCTATGTTTTATAGTTGTAGCTAATTTCCTTTCATATTCGGAAATAAATTTCTTTTTACCTTCTTCATTTAAATAACAAATTCCTTCATCTATATCAAAATCATCAAATGTTATTACTCTATTATTTACTAAATAAAATATTACTGTATCAACGATCAGCGGCTTAAATATTTCTGATATATCTAAACTTAATGAAAATCTTTTAACCGATGGTTCATGTAAATAACTTATTGTCGGATCTAGTTGTGTTTTGTATATTTCAAACAATACAGTTGTATACATTAAACTATTTCCAAAAGATATCATCGCATTTACTGGGTCAGTTGGCGGTCTTTTTTCTCTTTTTTGAATATCAAAATCTGATTTTAATATTTTTAATATTTTACTGAACGACTTATAATAACTTTTTCTTATTCTTCCCTCTATCCCCATTAATTCATCTATTTTTTGTGCCTTTTCTATGTTATTTCTTTCAATTTGTATTCTCTCTATTAAATCCTCTATCCCTTCTTTATGTCTTCTCATATTTTTTAGAATATGATGAGCAGCACTGTCTACAAATGATTTTGCTATATAAAGTCTTTTTTCATAATCATTATAATGAGCTGCCTGATTTACTAATGTAAAACCTGAAACATTCTTTTTTCTTGGATAATAAGTACCAGAATAATGGCCATAATAATTGTAAAAATTAAGCATTATTCCATATTGTGATAAATAATTTATAAGTTTAGAATTCAAATCTATTTCTCCGAATAAGTGAATACTGTTTATCTGCTGAATAGGTAATGCTCTTTTATTTTCTAAACAATCTATAAAATATATTGTATTATCTTTTCTTTTTAACCTTCCATTGTTGAATATATAAAAATCCCTTGACATAACTACACCTCCTCTTTTGCAAAGCAAAATTCATAATATGCGCATTTCGTGCAATATGGTAATTTAACCAATTCAGGAGGTTTTCTCTTTTGTAAAATTTCTTTAATGTCAATTAAAGCTTTTTCGATTTCATCCTTATATTCATCAGTTAGTTCTATTTCTTCTTGTCTTTTCTCTTTTACATAGTTTATTAATCCTTTTTTCTTTATTCCTAAACTATCTAAATAATACAAATAGTAAATAAGCTGCATTTTATCAGCTTTTGTCATCTTACTACTTATTTTTACTTCTCTTACGTAATCATTATCTAAGATATCTATTTTCAACATATCATCTATTAATACTTCTTTTTTCTTTAATCTTTTGTAAGAGTTTTCATGAACTAATTTACCTATCATTACCCTCTCGCTATTTTGCTCCATAGTTATTCCTTTTGAATATAACCATAATTTTCTTTTGCATATATAATAGTAATTTACTTTTACTCCTTGAACTTTAAAATCATTTAGATTAAATTCCATAAGTTATATCTCCTTCATAATAAAATATTTCCTCATATTATATTTCTTACTCAAAAAGAAGTAGGACTCTATCCTACTTTATAAAAACCTACTATCCACCGAATTGTATTCTTTGAATATTAGTCCTACTTCTTTATCATATTCATAATAGCCATCTCTAATTATAAAAATCCCTTGCTCTTTTCTAATTCCTTGTCCAAATTTTCTTAATAAACCCTGCGATATTAATATTGAATTTAAACTTAACTCTTTCATCTTATTATCAGAATTTTTTATCTTATAATAATCTTCTTCCAAAATTACTTTTACATTCAATTGCCCATCCCTAAATAATCTACCAGCTTCTTTTTTACTATCTACAAGATTTTTATATGGTTCAAAATTAAATATTAAATCTTCACCTTTTATTTCTATTTCTGTACTTTTATTAATACCAAATATAGTTTTAATATACTCTTCTGCTTTTTTAAATTCTTCATCATAATATTTTAGAACTTCTTTATTGTTATAATATGCTTCCAATAATTGCTTTCTGTCATTTAATGTTATAATCTTATTATTTTCACTTTTTAATATTTTCTCTGTTGCTTTTTTCAATTTTTTATCATAAACATCTTCTCTATCTTCTAGTATATAAAATTCCCCTATTTCTACTGTATCATGTCTATTGCATCGCCCCATCCGCTGTATTAAAGAATCCATAGGCGCCAAATCACTTATTACGATAGGAAAATCCAAATCTAAAGATACTTCAACCATTTGTGTAGCTATCCATATATCACCTTTTTGATTTAAAATTCCATCATATTTTTCTTTTTTATCATTAAACTTAAACCTACTATGTAATAAATTAACTTCAATACCATGAATATCCTCTAATTTCCTATATAATTCTATTCCTCTATCTATTGTATTAACAACTATTAATACTTTCTTTTTACCTTTCACGTTTTTAATTATTTTTTCTATATCTTTATCCGTTTTCCCTAAAAATAATTTAATTCTTCTATTTTCATTATCAGCATTTTGGCATTCCGATGGACTATTATATACATAATCAATCCCAGACTTTTCTAATTTATCTAGATATGCTTTTGGAAGTGTAGCCGTCATTAAATGATATTTTGTATTTAAATATTTAGTTGTAAACTGCATAAAGCATATAAGCATCAAAAACATTTGTGGTGTTAATAAATGAACCTCATCTACTGTTACTTTAGAATTATATATACTTGCAAATGTTTTTTCATAATTAGGATGCTTATACATAGCCAAAATTAATTGATCTATTGTAGATATAATATATGGTTTTGCAAAATTCCTTACTAACGCTTCATCCTTTAATGAAATATACAAATGCTCTTCTTCATCATATGTATAAAGATGTATATCTCCATGCAAAAGCCCCACATTCTTTTCATCTTTATATAACTTTAATGCGTCAAAATAAAAACTTTCTGCTGAAATTTTATTTGGCACTAAATAAAATTTTCTTTTTCCAGTCCATCTATGATCAGCAACTGTCTTACCGCTACCTGTAAATGCTATTGTCAATATATTTTTATCCTCATTTTCTGATGTTAACTCCTGTGTAGAATTAAATTTAACTTCTTCTGGTTCTTTTCTGATTTTTTTGGCAATATTTTCTTTTAATGCTTTATCAATTTCTACTTTTGTAAATGGATTATAATAATTATAATCTTTTATCTGTGAAGATGCTAAATGGTCAATAAGATTTAAAAAACCTTTGTATATAATATATCTTATATTTAAATCTTTATTTTCCCTAAAATCTTGATTTAGATATTTTAAATAATCATAATCTAGCATTTCTTCTTTTATATAATCAAAATCAATATTTAGATTTTCTTTTAACAAATAGATTACATCATCCATAGTATATTGATCATTTTCCAATATGCCTTTCTCTATATCATAATAAATTGATTCTTCTATATCCGGACTTGATAATTCTAAATATTTTATAAATGAACCATGATGCAACATAATTGACTTATATAATATATTTCGTTTGTCTTCATCTAAACCCAGCTTATCAAAAATCTTTTTTAAAAAAGCACCTGACAATATATTATGTCTCATATCTTTTATTCCATCTTTTTCTTTCTTTTCTTCAACTGTTAGTCCTTCATTTGCTTCTTTATTTGCCAATTCAATTTTTCTTTGAAACTTAATATTTATTTTCCCTAAATCATGTAAAAGACATAATAGTCTAATATCATTTTTTATTTCATCACTTAACTTTTCATCAATAGCTAAAATATTATCAAATACTTCTAACAAATCTTCTATATGTTCTACTAAAGTTTGTGATCTTTGGCCTGTAATTTTATTATCTGATTTAGCAAAGATTTTCCTTTTCATTTATACACCTACTTTCACAAGCCATTTAAATATTATTTTCTCATCTATATCTTCATATAAATAATACTTGCCATTTTTAGGGTAATATCCTTTTTCATCTATGTATACATAATGATAATGCACCATTTCCCTTTCTGTTTTATCGGCACATATATTTCTATACTTCCTAGGCAAAGAATATAACACTCCATTTGACAGTATATCATCATACTTATCATTCATAATGTTAATTGGAATATAAGTATTTTTTATTTTATATTTATTCTTTACTGCTGTTTTTTTATCTGTTATTTCAATGCTCTTTATCTTATCTGTTACATCTTCAACTATTTTTTTATAATTTTTGTGTTTCACAACAAAATCTTCTTTTCTCCCTAATGTGATATATCGTCTAGGATTTTCTAATGCTTCTTTTACCATGTTATACTCATCCTGATTATTAAATTTTAGAAAAATTATAAGCGAAACTTCCTGTAAAACTTCATACTTCATTATTCTATTTCCTAATTTAAATTTGAAATCCTGATAAGATAACTTTTTCTTCCTATTCTGTTTTAAATAAGATTCAAAAAAATCCCCTTTTTCACCTCTTATAAAATGAATATCTTTAGTCTTATATTTACAATATACTCCTATATCAAATTCTTCTTTAAATTTATAATCACATAAATATGCAATCATACCAGCAATGGTTGTTGGAGATGGTATATTTAATGTTGGTATATAATCATCTTGTATTATTTTAGGTTCACGATAATGTGCAAATGGCTGATATAAATTTAATTTTAATATTTTTTCTCCCAACTCTACCTACTCCTTTAAATACCATTTGTTGTCTTTTAATTCTAATTTTTCTATAAGCTCTTTTATAGCTTTTACAGGCGTTTTCCCTCTGATATCTAACCCTTCACCTCTATACTTATCTTCATTTTTAACTCTTATTCTGCGATCAACAGCAGTAATTAAATAGCCATTCCCATCATTTAAGTCGTAATCTTCAATTGTATTCTTTATATTATCTAATATAAGTACATTTTGATATTCATCAAACTCAATATCATTCCAAAAATATGGTATTACTTTAGGAAAAGCACCACCAAATACAGCTAAAGGTTTCAAATGGACTGTTTGATGTTTTATCTGTCTTGTAAATTCGATAAGTGCAGTCAAGATATTTTTTACTATTTCTTTTCTATCCTTTTCATCAAAATATACTCTTTTATCTATTGGTAGTCTATTACCTTTTTCATCCGTTTCTATTACACCTATTCTATCAAGTTCCAGAGTCACTGTATAAGTATAATAATCACCAAACACCTCCTCATATGCTAATGCTTGAGTCTTTATTACTTCTTCTATAGCTATACGTTTTAATTCCTTCCCTTTCTCTTCATAATACTCTCTACCTAGATTTATATCCAAATAACCTCTGTTTGTAATTAATTGTGTATCATTCTTAAAAGTATGAACAGAAATAAAAGGAATAATCCTAATTGGAGATGTCTTACTCTGCTGTTTATTTTCTTTATTCTTAGGAATTAAATATCCAAAAACATCAGATTCTATACCTAGTTCTTTAGGATGTAAATTTTTGCTTTTTATCACTATACTATCTGGAGATAATTTGCCACTACAAATTAAACTTTTTCTTAATTCATATGTAACAGTTGGAACACTTGTCATAGCATGTCTTCCGTCTTTATAGAAATATTTCTTTATTGGTGTATAGGTTCCAAAACTTTGATCATTTGATAACGCTACAGGACTTTCAGTAAGAATTGTCAATGTTACTGATGACACTCTTTTGTTATTCATTACTCTTCTCCTCCCTTTTTATTAAAAGATTCTAAAAATTTTCCAATATTATAATGAAGCTGAATACTATCAGCCTTTAAAATACCGTAGCTAAAATTCTCTGGTATTTCTATTTCATAGTTTATAAGTAAATGTAGTAATTCATTAAATAACTGTTCTCTACTGTCTGATTTTAATAATTGTGTTAATCTAAAAGATATATTCTTTTTCTTATTATCTTCTTTATCTTCTTCCTTCAATTTTTGAGCAAGTTTACTACCAAGTTTTGAAAAACTACTTGCATTTTTCACTTCAAAACCTCCTTCCAGAAACTCATTATACAATTTAACATTCAATTTTGTTAAAGTATATTTTCTTACATCATCCAGTTCATTACTTAATAAGTTAAATAATAAAATTTGCTCTACTGCTGTATAATTATTATTAAAAATCAGAATCTTAATATAATCTTTAAGTTCATTTTTATTTTTCTCATTGAATTTGAATTGCTCTATTATATTAATTAACTTTAACCTCTTTATTAAATCGCTCACATCAAATGAATTGTTATATTTTAACAATAAACCATTTTGCGGATCTCTTTTTATATCATAAATCCTAATTGATTTAGTGTTAAGCTTCGCTAAATTTATATATATTACATTTGGGTTATATAGTTTCTGATGTATCATAATTCTATGATTTATATAATATAAATCTTTTAATCTCTCACAATACGCAATCATATCTAATTTAAATTCGTTAATATAAAGCAAGAAAAATAAATTTAGTAATTCACAAACAAAACAAACATTTATACGACTTATACAATAATTATTAAATGTACTATTTTCTGATCCTAAAAAAGTATATAGCAGTTTACTTACTTTTCTTTCAGTTAACCCACCATCTTCAACTGAATAATGCTTTTTAGTTGATTTATAAGTATTACATATACTGCATTGCTCACTCGGTTCATATTCTTTAAGTATATTCTCTTGTTCTTCTACACTCTTTCTATTTATCTCAAATACTAATCTAATTATATCTTTGAGATTTTCATACATTTTATCGCCTTTTGGGCCATTAACATTGCCAAATCTTTTACTATTTTGTATATAAGGAAAGCTTGTTATATTCTTACTTTTCATATATTCTACTAATCTTTCTATATCAAACCTATTAAATTCCAAATAATTATCAGTTAACTTCAAATTTAAATCATTTTTATCTATTGCCTTTAAATACTCATACAAAGAAACTATCCCAATATCTCTCACAAGCTGGCCTGTCCTATAAAACCTTATCCTACTAATCTCCCTCACCTCCTACTCTAATACCTCCACCATTCCAAATCCCTGATTCCTTCTGAAACCAATTCCAAGCATATATATATCATTCAAATCTTCTATATCTCCTTCGAGATAAAAACTACCTTTATACGAATTTAAATACAAATAATCATTATCATTTTTTTCTAAGTAGCCTCTTATTTTTTCCTTAACTACAACTTTAGTAAGATTAATCGGATTAAATTTTATTTCTTTTTTTAATCCATATCCTCTAAAATTTTTCAAAGTTAAATCTAATATGTAATTAAGATTTTCTTCATATTTTTCATCTTCTGGTGATAGCGAATTGCCAACTTTGTCTTTTATGTAAATTGGTGATAATGTTTTAAAAATAGCTCTGTCTTTTAATATTTTCTTTTCTCTTATAAGCCTTACTCTTTCTTTTTTTAACCTGTAGCCTTTATATTCAAACTCCACATTCTTTAGCAACCCATTATAAAGATTTATCATAAATTCATGATCTGGTGAGCTTATGTTTAGAATTATTTTACCATTTACCCTAAAATTTTCATTTTCTCTACTAAAATCATTTAAATATACTGAAAAACAAAAATTTTTACTTTTCTTATTAGATTTGTCTTTATAATAATACAAATTATTAAAATATTCTTTATTTGATTTTTCTAGTGATTTTTTTATTAAACTTACAAACATCATTCTGTAAGATAAAGGTAAAACATCACATTCATAAGAGCAGCTTAATCTCATCAAATCACCTCCTTCCCTTTTATTTAAGAAAATATTACCATATATACGTGGAAGTATATTTGTCACATTACTAAATTTTGTATAAATCTTTTAATTTTTTTACTTCATCCTTTATTTCTTCTTTCAATTCTTCAGGTTCTAATATTTCTACACAACTACCCATACTTAAAATCCATGATTTTATCTCTGGCAAACCACTCATTGTTGCTTCAAATAAAATAGAGTTGTCTTCTTGATTAAATACTATTTTTTGATTTTCACTCCAAATCCTTTCACTAACTATAATAGACATAGGAGATCTTATTTTTAGTTTTATGTTATAAAGCTTGTCTTTAAAAATACTATTATGTCCTAGATAGTCACTTAATTTAAAATCAATTGGTTTATCAAAAGTATCCTTTAGCAATTCGTAGCTTTTAATTCTAGATAATTTAAAATCTCTAATCTCTCCCCTTAACTCACAGTACCCAATACAATACCAAAACCCTTTATACATAAAAAGTGCATATGGTCTTATAATCCTTTCAACTAAGCCTGAATTTATTGAAAAATAATTAATTTTTAATTTATTCCTTGATATTATTGAACTACTGATATCCAAATATTTTTTCTTCTCGTTTTCTAAATCTATGTTAGGTCTCGAAACTTTTACTATATATTGACTTTCTCCATCGTCATATCTTCTTTCTAAAGCAGCCTTAATCTTATCTAAACCACTTTCATATTCTTTTAAAAACATAAAATTATCTTCTTTTTCTAGAAATTCTTTAGCCATTAAAAAAGAAGAAATTTCTGCTTCTTCTAAATCTAAATTAAAAATAAATGAGTTTTTATCTAAATAATATCCACCATTCTTTCCAGATTCACTTAATAAATATATCCTAGCTTTTTCTAGTTCGTTTTTATACTCTCGTATTGTTCTTTCACTTACTTCTAATATTTCAGCTAACTCTTTTATTTTCATTTTGCCTCTACTTTTTAAAAGAATTAGCATTCTCAGACAATTACTTAGCTTACTCATATCAAAACTCCTTTTATAAAATTCAAAGTTTTCTAGAACAAAATCTTCGATTTAAATAAATTATAAGGAAGATTTTGTTGAAATTCATAAACGGAAATTATATTTAAAATTATCCACAATTTAATAAGGTATATAATTCCCTTATGGATTATAAAAATTCTATAATTCTCAAAGGAAATCCTTCTATATAATTCCTGTTTTTAAATAATATATAACAGTTAAAAATTAATTGTAATACAACTTCATTATGTATGATAAACCTTTTTCTTCTTCATTTATCTTAGTAACACATATTTAATCAATCCCATATAATGTCATTAGAAACTTATTTGATATCTAATGTTAGCCAAGACTAATTATTTTTTTAATTTAAGTTAACCTAAGCTAACTAGAGAGGTGATGTTATGGAACTTGTAAGTAAATCTTTTGTTAGTTATAAAATTAGGCAACATGAAATTCCACTAAATAAACTTCCTGTTGGAAAGAAAGCTAGAATAAAAATGCTATCAAAAAACACACTTCCAAGAAGAAGACTTCTGGATCTAGGACTTATACCAAATACAATAGTTAAAACTGAAAGAATAAGTCCTTCTGGAAATCCGATAGCATATAACATAAGAGGAACAATAATTGCTTTAAGAAAAGAAGAAATAGAAAATGTAATTGTTGAAATTATAGATTGAGGAGGTTAATAAATGGGACTTACCAGTAAATCAACAGGTTTATCGCTATTAAAAAACAAGTACGATATCGTTAAAGAAAATAAAGATATGATAGTAATTGCATTGGCAGGTAATCCTAACACAGGAAAAAGCACTTTGTTTAATACTTTAACAGGATTAAATCAGCATACTGGTAACTGGCCTGGAAAAACAGTAAGTAATGCTAAAGGAACATTTAAATATAAAGATAAAGAATTTTTACTTGTAGATTTACCTGGAACTTATTCTCTTTTGGCAAATTCAGTTGAAGAAGAAATAGCCAGAGATTTTATTTGTTTTGGCAATCCAGATATAACTATTGTAATTACTGATGCAACTTGTCTAGAAAGAAACCTAAATCTCGTACTTCAAGTTATGGAAATAACTGATAGAGTTATCGTATGCCTTAATCTTATGGATGAAGCAAAACGCAAAGGAATATCAATAGATATAGAAAAACTAGAAAATAGACTTGGTGTACCAGTAATCCCTACTGTCGCAAGAGATAATAAAGGTATAGACAAATTATTAGAAACTATTTACCAAATGATTAATGGAAATATCAAAGCAAATCCTTATAGATTAAAATATAGTGATGAGATTGAATCTATTGTTAAAGAAATTGAGCCGATTTTAGCAGAAACTTTAGGTACAAAATATAATGCTAGATGGCTTGCATTAAGATTAATAGATGGAGATAAAGCTATTTCTAATTCTATAGATAATATCCTAAAAAAATACTCGATTTAAGAGAGGTGAATTTATGGACTCCATTAAAGATGCATCCAGTAGAATTTCGAACATATTAAATAATAAACTCAAAACAGGTGTAAACATTAGTGATAGCATAGTAACTGCTATTTATGAAAAAGCAGAAGAAATATCAAATGAAGTTTTAACAATAGAAGATAAAAGAAAAATCAATTGGGATAAAAAAGTTGATGACATACTGACATCTAGAATTTTAGGATATCCAATCATGCTGTTACTTTTAGGTCTAATTTTTTGGATAACTATACAAGGTGCTAACTATCCGTCACAGTTATTAGGCAAAATATTATTTGGTTTAGAAAATAAGCTAACAGAATTTTTTATGTATATTAATGCTCCATATTGGCTACATGGTATATTAGTTTTAGGAATGTATAGAACTCTCGCTTGGGTAATATCTGTAATGCTGCCACCTATGGCTATATTTTTTCCGCTATTTACATTGTTAGAAGACCTAGGATATCTTCCTAGAGTAGCTTTTAATTTAGACAATTTCTTTAGAAAATCTGGAACTCATGGGAAGCAAGCTTTAACAATGAGCATGGGGTTTGGATGTAATGCAGCAGGAGTTATAGCGACTCGAATAATTGATTCACCAAGAGAAAGATTGATAGCTACAATTACAAATAGTTTTGTCCCTTGTAATGGCAGATTTCCAACTCTTATTGCCATATCAACAATTTTTTTCAGTTCACTAGTCTCTCCAAAATTCAGCACAATTATCGCAACAGTATCAGTAATAGGTATTATTCTAATTGGTATATTTATAACTTTATTGGTATCAAAGCTATTATCTAATACAATTTTAAAAGGTGTTCCTTCAACCTTTACTCTTGAACTACCACCATATAGAAAACCTCAAATAGGTAAAATATTAATCAGATCCTTAATAGATAGGACATTGTTTGTCTTATCAAGAGCAGTATTAGTAGCCGCACCAGCGGGAGCTATAACATGGCTGGTTGCTAATATCAATATTGGTGGAATAAGCCTATTAAATCATATTGCTCACTTTTTAAATCCTCTCGGTAATTTAATGGGTTTAGATGGCTTTATTTTACTAGCATTTATCTTAGGTCTACCTGCAAATGAAATTGTACTTCCAATCCTGATTATGAGTTATTTATCTACAGGAGCTATGATTAAACTAGATAGTTTAGATGCTCTAAAAAACTTATTAATTAATAACGGCTGGACATGGGTAACAGGATTAAACTTTATGCTATTTTCTTTATTACATTTTCCATGTGGAACAACTCTACTAACTATAAAAAACGAAACAAGTAGCATTAAATGGCCTATTTTTACTACTATACTAACTACTTCAATAGCCATTTTAATTACAATAATTGTAAATTTATTAAGTATGCTTGTTAAATAATATATATAAAAACATAAGTTTGTCAACAATCCGTAATAACTTTCAAGTTATTTACAAACTCTTATTTATCGGCTAGCAGCTATTGAGTATTAGCTGTCAGCCTTTTTTCTAAACTACTCTGTATTTTATAATTTTTAAATTTCTCATAAATCTCTTTATCCTCCTTAAAAAATTCAACTAATTTTTCAATACATTTTATCGTAGAAACAGTAAAGTAGTGTTCCATAGCCTCTGCTTCTTGTTTTACATCACAATCCGACCCAATAATTTTAACAAATTCACGTAGTATCCTATTTCTCTCTATTAAAAACTTTCCCTCTTTTTTCCCTTTTTCAAGGATATAAATTTTCTCATATGGTCTATACACTATATATTCTAATTCATGTAATTTTTTTAATCCCTTAACAACAGAAGGCATCGAAACCCCTAAACAATCTGCTATATCCTTAACCCTTATTTCTTTTTTATTTCTTGATAATCTATATACCTCTTCTAAATAATCTTCAAGGCTTGGAGAGAGCATATGACCATCTCCTCAATGTTTAATAGACTGTATTAGTATATTAAAATTATATTCAATAATATTAAATATATCCTAAACATAAGTATGTAATATACGTAGACTCGAATCTATCAGGAGGGGTATTTTTGCTTATATTTGATGTGTTTTTAATATCTGTTGCACTAGCATTAGATGCATTTGGAGTAGCATTGTCTCTCAGCTTAGATAAAAAAATCAAAAAAAATTGTGTTTTTTTTACAATAATAATTTTTGGATTTTTCCAGTTTTATTTTGCATTCATAGGAGGACATCTGGGAAACCTTTTTAATAGGTATGTTTTTAAACTTCCAAATTTAGTCGGTGGAGTCATAATATTGTTAGTTGGGATTTTAATGTTTAAAGAAGGTTTTGATAATAAAGATAAATTCAATTCTCTTCATTATTTATTGATACTGATATTAGGAATATCGGTTAGTATAGATGCTTTAGTTGTAGGTTTTTCTATATTTAATGTTTTCACTTCCAAATTAATGTTATTTAAAAACTGTATTATTGTTGGTTTTACAACTTCAATCTTTACAACTATCTCTTTTTTTATAGGTAAACATATTAGAAAGCTCAAATTTATAAGAGATTATGCAGATTTTCTTGGAGGGATTATTTTAATTTTTTTTGGAATAAAAATGATATTATTTTAATTTATACAATATTCAGAACTAATTTGTATAGTAATCATATTATACATCATTTACTATCCTGATGTAATACTACATAAAATTACATGGTTTAGTTAACGCATTATTACACATAATATTAGTACAACAGAAAAACAAAATCTTCAATTTAAAACAAAAAGAAAAAAATACATTAAGGAGGGTAAATGATGGCATATCAAAAAACAGGAAGAAACAAAATAGTAGTTCCTGAAGCTCGACAAGCATTAAACCAAATGAAAACTGAAATAGCTAATGAACTAGGATTATCAAACTACGATTCAATGGATAAAGGTAACTTAACTGCAAGACAAAATGGTTATGTAGGAGGTTACATGACTAAGAAATTAGTTGAGCAAGCTCAAAGAAGCATGAGTGGAACAACTCCAACTAGATAATTAAATAATAGTAATTAAAAACAAAGGTAGGCTTTAATTTTAAAGTCTACCTTTGTTTTTTGGCATTATGCAACTGGTGGAGTAAAAGTCCTTTGAGCTAATTCTTCATCTAGCATGTAAATTCCATGACTATTATCTCCTAATCTTTCTAATTTTTTAAGTATAGCTTTCATACTATTTTCCTCTTCTATCTGCTCATCTACAAACCATTTTAATAAACTTATTGTAGCATGTTCTTTTTCTTCAGTAGCAATATCCATAAGTTTATATATTCTCTTAGTTACAAATTTTTCATGTTCTAAAGCAGATTTAAAAACATCTACTAATGATTCATAATCATTTTTTGGCTCTTCAAGGGCTTGAATTGTAACTCTTCCACCCATTTCATTTATGAAATCAAAAAACTTCATAGCATGAAACTTCTCTTCTTCAGCTTGAACTTTAAAGAAATTTGCAAATCCATCTAATTCTTGCTCTGCACAATATGCAGCCATTGCTAAGTAGTAATGAGCTGAATATAATTCGTATTTAACTTGTTCATTCAATTCTTTTAATAATCTTTCTGATAACATTAGTTCTCCTCCTCCAGGAAAGCATATTTAATATACATTTATATATATTTATACCCTGCTTAAATTAATTTAAACAAAAACCATTATTATTTAACAATACCTTCCGTCTTTTAACAAAGCTATTTTTTCTCATTGAACTTAATTATATTTATGTTTTCTTGTGTTATCATTAATCCATCGTTTATAAACTGCTCTATATTTGATATGAATTGGTCTATTTTTTCTTCTGAATCTATTATTTCTAATACTATTGGCAAATTATCTGATAATCTAAAGATATGCATTGTATGCAGATTATGATGTCCTCCAAATCCCTCTATTCCCCTATATACTGTGATTCCAGCCATTTCTAATTTTTTTGCTTGTTCTACTATTAAATGATATAATAATCGTCCATTACGCTTATCAGATTCAGAAATATAAATTTTAAGCAATTTCCCTTTACTCTGTGTTCTCATAAAAATCCCCCTAAACAAGAGATTTAGCTAATACAAAACCTAACCACACTGAAGTTAACCCTATCCCAATATTTAAGAAAATATTTAATATACCTAAAAAATAACTAGATTCTCTGAATAAGTTAATTGTTTCATATGAAAATGTAGAAAATGTAGTCAATGCACCTAACATACCTGTTCCAATTAATAAACGTATTTGCGGATCTATTTCTGCAACTTCAGCACCATACATCATCAAAAATCCAAGTATAAAACTACCTAATCCATTTACAACTAATGTACCATAAGGTAAATATGAACCAAAAATATTCGTTACCCAGCCTGTTATCCAATACCTCAAATTACTTCCTATAAATCCTCCTATGCCTAATAGCAGTATTTTGTTCCACATTTTGTTCATCATCTCCTTTTAAGATTTTCATCTCTTGCTTTAATTATACATAATTACGCCTTTTTCTCCAATATCCATCTCTTTAATAATATTCCAAAACTGCTGTCATTAAATATAATAAATCTTAGAAAATTCTAATTTGATTCTAAAGATTGACATGCACATTTAAAAAGTGGTAGAATATTATGTGTGATGTGTCATTGTTGTGCAATCGTTTGCATGATTTTTTATTTTGTTTTTGTCCAATCGTTTGCATATATTAAAAAACACCTATATCTTACATAATAAAGATATAGAAAATTCTAATGAAAAACTAACAGAAAAATCTAAAGTTTTTTAGGAGGGATTTTTTTGAAAAAAACAATAAGAAAAGAAATAAGCATTTTCTTAGCAATCATAATGATAGTAGCATTTATAAAATTACCAAACGAAAAAGTTTTTGCTAATAATACACCAAGTTTTAATGGAACAATGATGCAATATTTTGAATGGGACTTACCAGATGATGGAACATTGTGGAACAAAGTAAAACAAGAAGCTGCTAATCTTGCAGAAGTAGGAATCACAGCTCTATGGTTACCTCCAGCATATAAAGGGACTAGTTCTGCCGATGTAGGATATGGTGTTTACGACCTTTACGATTTAGGAGAATTTTATCAAAAAGGAACTGTTAGAACAAAATACGGAACAAAAGATGAATATATCGCAGCTATTAATGAAGCACATAACAATGGAATTCAAATCTACGCAGATGTTGTATTTAATCATAAAGCAGGTGCTGATGAAACAGAATGGGTCAAAGCTGTTAGAGTTGCAAGCGATAACAGAAATTACGAATATGGTGATGACACATGGATTCAAGCTTGGACAAAGTTTAATTTTCCAGGTAGAGGAAATAAATATTCCGATTTCAAATGGTGCTGGTATCATTTTGACGGCGTAGATTGGGATCAGAATAACCAAGAAAATTCTATTTTTAAATTCCGTGGAATAGGAAAAGGATGGGATTGGGAAGTTGATACAGAAAATGGAAATTATGATTATTTGATGTATGCCGATTTGGATATGGAACATCCTGAAGTAGTTCAAGAGTTAAAAAACTGGGGTAAATGGTATCTCGATTTTACAGGTGTTGACGGATTTAGATTAGATGCGGTAAAGCATATCAAATATGATTTCTTTACAGATTGGCTAGGATATTTAAGAGCAGAAACAGGAAAAGAATTATTTGCAGTTGGAGAATTCTGGAGTTACGATGTTGAAAAACTTCACAACTATATAACTAAATCCAAAGGAGTCATGTCTCTTTTTGATGCTCCGTTACACAACAATTTTTATATCGCATCTAAATCATCAGGTTATTATGACATGAGAAACATTATGAATAATACATTAATGAAGGATCAACCAGCATTAGCAGTTACACTAGTTGATAATCACGATACACAACCAGGACAGTCTTTGGAATCTTATGTTGAACCTTGGTTTAAACCTCTGGCATATGCTTTTATCTTAACTCGTCAAGAAGGATATCCTTGTGTTTTTTACGGAGATTACTATGGACTACCTAAATTTAATATTCCTTCTATGAAAGATCAATTAGATCCACTTTTAAAGGCAAGAAAATATTATGCTTATGGAACACAACATGATTATCTAGACCATTGGGACATCATTGGCTGGACAAGAGAAGGAGATGAAAGTCATCCGAATTCAGGATTAGCAGCCCTTATCAGCGATGGCCCTGGTGGAAGCAAATGGATGTATGTAGGAATACAGCATGCAGGTAAAGTATTCTATGATTATACAGGAAATAGAACAGATACAGTTACTATTAATGCAGACGGTTGGGGTGAATTTAAGGTAAATGGTGGTTCTGTTTCTGTTTGGGTACCTCAAGAAGTAGATGTTACTTTTACGGTGGATGAAGCATATACAGAATGGGGTCAAAATGTTTATGTTGTTGGTAATATCCCAGAGTTAGGAAATTGGGACCCTGCTAAAGCTATAAAAATGTCACCTGATGCATATCCTACTTGGACAGTAACAACTTCACTTCCAGCAAATACTACAATAGAATTTAAATTCATCAAAATAGATGACTCAGGTAATGTAATTTGGGAACAGGGCGCTAACCGAGTTTATACTGTACCTGGTAGCCCAACAGGTTCATATAAAGCAACATGGGATGTTAAATAATAATTAAAAAAGCTGTTGGCAATAGTATTTGTCAACAGCTTTTTTATAATCCATAGGAAATTATAATAAAATCCCATATTTTAAAAAATTAATGTTGATTTTATTGAAACTTTGTCTGGCATGTTTACATGCCAGAGTCGTTATAAACTACTTTAAATTGTGGATAAATTCAAATATAA
>NZ_JBFWFX010000018.1:0-29381 GCF_050286925.1 Caloranaerobacter longqiensis | reverse complement strand
TAGAATGCCAGCCTGTCACGCTGGAGGTCGAGGGTTCGAGTCCCTTCCGGGTCGCCAAAATATGCTGGCGTAGCTCAACTGGTAGAGCAGCTGACTTGTAATCAGCAGGTTGCGGGTTCGAGTCCCATCGCCAGCTCCATAAAAAGGAAGCTTAAGATATTCTCTTAAGCTTCTTTTTTTTATAATCCATAGGAATTTATAATAAAATCCCATATTTTAAAAAATTAATGTTGATTTTATTGAAATTTTGTCTGGCATATTTACATGCCAGAGTCGTTATAAACTAATTTAAATTGTGGATAAATTCAAATATAATTTCCGTTTATGGATATGGGCAAAATCTTCCTTAATTTATTTAAATCGAAGATTTTGTTCTTATATCTATATTTATCTATTTTTTACTAAATCCATTTATCATATCAAAATTACCTTACTATAGGTTTTGAATATATTTTATTTATTGATACTAATCCGCTAATTAATATTAAAAGGCCACCCCCTATTAATACAGTCCGAACCCCAAAAACTTTTGCTGCAAATCCACCAAAAGCTAAAGAAATAATTGATGATATATTTGTTAACATCGTATTCATGCTAAAAGTTCTACCGAGGTATTGCTTGTCACAGCTTTGCTGCATGATTGTGGTTCTTGAAATAGCAAATAATGCATTAAATATTCCATTAAAAAATTGTATTATAATTGCTAAAATAAAAAGTGTGTTTAATGGGAATATAGTAATTGAAAATCCTAAACCTATTAAACCTGCTTTAAAAGTGACATCAACTGGTACATTTTTTAAGTATTTGTATAAAACTAATGAAGTTAAGATCATAGCTAAGCCTTTAAATGTAAGAATGGTGCCATAGCCCTGTGAACCTGTTTTTAAAAATTCATAGACATACATGATTAATAATCCATTTAACATACCAGCAGCTAATCCAACTATTGTATTTATTGCTAATACATTATAAATAATACTGTTGCTTTTTATATACTCTAATCCTTTAACAAATGAAATTTTATCTATTTGATGAAGTTTTGCAGTTTCTTGCGTTCCACATTTATGTGATTTAATCATATAAACCATAACCATTGATATTAGAAATGTCAAAGAATCAATATAAAAACAATACTCTATTTTAAATCTAGAAATGATAACGCCTGCTAATGACGGGCCTATTACCATCATTAATGAACTAAATGAACTACTTAAACTGTTTACTTGCTTTAACTCTTCTTTTTTAATCAGTTCTGGCAACATACTACTTCTAGCGGTGTCATAAAATATAGAAACAGAAGATACGGCAAAAATTATAAAAAATACATATTCTTTAAAAAAAGGTACTAGGAAAACCAAAATGGCTCTTATGAAATCTCCTAAAATTAAAATTCTTTTTTTGCTGTAAATATCAACTATTTTCCCGGCAAAAGCTCCGAATATTATTGAAGGCAATAACATCATAACAGATAGAAATGACATGTCTACAGGTGACTTATTGATACTGTATACTAACGTTAAAACAGCAATTCTATCTATCCAATTTCCTATATCAGAAATTACCTGTGATGATATGAAAAAAAAGACATTCCTATTTTTATTCATATTTTTCACCTTTTAAAATTATTAATTTTATTAAGTCTCCCATCTCAAATCAGGGCCAAAAAATCTAATTGGAGTAAATTTGCTTAGAATTCTTGAAAAAATCCTATCTGTATAAGTATTAGATATTTCCATAGGTGAGAGGTTTGTAGATATTATAGTTTTATTTCCCTTTATCAATCTCGAATTTACTATGTTAAATATTTCGGTATTAGTAAAGGTGTTTACTAGTTCAGTCCCTAAATCATCAATTATCAGCAAATCTGCATCAAATAGAAGTTCATAATCTAATTTATATTGATCTTTATCTGAATTTCTTCTGAATCTATACTCTTCTATTATCTCAAGTATTTTAAAAGCCGTCTGATATATTACTATTTTCCCTTTATCTAATAGAGCTTTAGCGATACAGTTACACATAAAAGTTTTGCCTAATCCAGTTGTTCCATAAAACAATAGATTTTCTTCATTATCCTCATCAAAATTAAATACAAACCCTTCACATATACTTAATATGTTCTGCATATTTTCTCTTGGTGTTATTTTTTCATTTTCAAAAGGTTTATCACTGAAGATATTAATGTTAAAAGTTTGGAAGTTTTCTTTATGAAGTATATGTTCAAGGTTAGACATTTTGTAAGCTCTGTTAATAAGAGCTTGTTTAAAACAAGAACATTTACTGCCATCTTCTAGAAATCCCGTGTCTTTACATTTGTTACATTCGTAATTTATATCCATATATTCTAGAGGAATATTATTTTCAGTAAGTAATATCGCTTTTTCTCGTTTTAATTCTTCTAGTTTATTCTTTATTTCTTCTATTTTATCGTTATAATTCTCAGGATTATTTATAATTGCTTTAGATATCATTAGACCCGTTTTAGATATTAGTTTATCTATTTCTTTTAATTTAGGGATTTTTGAATAAACTTCGTTTTGTCTTAATTTTTGTTCATATAATGCTTTATCTCTTTTTCTTTCGTACTCTCTTAAAATTTCATTAATTATACTGTTGTTCATAAGTATCCTCCTTAAACAAGGAAATTAAATATTTTTTTTATTAGTTTTTTTCTCAAAAATTTTTCTTACAATCTTATCTAGTTCATCTGAAGTATATTTAGAAGTTCTTTGTTCGAAATTATGGAATTTAGTTGCAATTTTATTTTGGTTTGTAGATTTTTGATTAACTTTTGGCTTGTCCTTTTCTTCAATTTCATTAACATTTTTAATTCCTTTACTGTACCAGGATGAAAGTATGCCATCTATATAATTTATACTTGGATTTGATGTTTTTTTAGTATTTTCACAGGCTTTTAATACAATATCTAAATCAAATTTCCACTCATCAAACCATTTATCTATCACTTTTTTTTCTGCTTCACTAGGGGGTCTAAAATTAAAACCTAAAGCTCTCATGACTCTTTCATAGATCTGGAATCTTTTATCTTTAGTTTCTAGGTACTGTTCTAAAGCTTTTAAATTAGTAATGTTCATATCATACCAGTTTCTTATTATTCCTTCTACATAATTAACATTTTTTTTGTTCTTTCTTTCTACTGAATAAATGAAAGCTTTAACAATTATTTGAGGATCCATATTATAGTTATATATCCATTCAAGAATTTTTTTCTTTTCATTAGGTACTAAAGGACGTCTAATTATTTGATTTATTGAATAGAACATATCTTGAATTGTAGCGTTCTTATTTGCTTCAATTAAATCATCTACAGAACAGCAGTAGTAGGTGCTTTCAGTATGTTTAGCAGATCTAGCTGTTATCGGTTTATAGTTGTTATTAATATATAACTGTTTTAAGTTCAAAAATTCAACAGTATAGTTGTATTGATCATTTTCTTTAGGATGCTTCTTGATTATACCTTTCTCTTCCCAAAAATCCCAAGCTTTTAGAACATCTGATAATGGAATATTTAAATGTTTTGCGATAGTTTCGTTAGTAACTTCAATATTGGAATCTTTATCATTAGCATATTTATATCCTAATAAGTATACTTTGACGTACGTACCGTTAGCCATTGGCATAAAATCATTGATAAAAATATTTTCAATTGGGGTATCACCTAAATCTATATCAGTAATTTCTTTATAAAAAGACAATATACTCACCTACCATAAGATTAGTTTTATCAATCCGAACCTTATTGACTTGTGGATAATTTAATAATATAACTTCCATTTATGGATTTCAATAAAATCTTCCTTAAATTACTTAAATCGAAGCTTTTGTTCTACTATTATAACACAATGTTTATCTAAATTTATATTAAGTTATATTTTCCAATTATTGATTAATATATTTTAGTAATAAGTTCAAAAATGAAAGGTGAGTGGAGGAATGTGATGCATAAATTATTAATTAAAATAATCTTTAAAGTTTTATTGCTTTTTATAATAACAATCACACCAATTGTAACATATACATTTATTAGAAATGATATCCAATTTACATTTAATATAAACCAAAAGATATTAAACAGATATCTCATTAAAGCAGAGTTTGATCCTGTAAATAAGATAGTTCATATTGATGAAAAAGTTAGCTATATAAATAATACAGGGAAGAAGTTAAAAAAAATATATTTTCATATATATCCAAATGCTTTTAGAATAGCAAAAACAGCACCGTATTTTGAAGAAGAATTTCATGAAGCCTATCCAAATGGGTTTGATTTGGGATATATTGACATAAAAAAAGTAATAGTGGATAGTAAAGAGCAAAAATATAACATTATAGGACGAGATCATACAATACTTATGATTGAACTTGAAAGATGGATTAAAAACGGTACGGAAATTACTGTTGAGATACAAGGGGAAATAAAAATACCAAATTCTAGAGGAAGATTTGGATATGATGAATATACTTTTAATATAACAAATTGGTATCCTATTTTAGCTGTTTATGATGAAGATGGGTGGAATTTAGATCCTTATTATAAATTAGGCGATCCGTTTTATAGTGATATTAGTAATTATAGAGTAGAGCTTCTTACACCATCAGATTATTTTCCAGTTAGTACCGGCGTGATTGTTGATAAAAAAAGATTAAATGATAAGGTGAAATATTATATTGAAGCTGATAATGTTAGAGATTTTGCTATTATTTTAAGCGATAAATTTAAGAAAGAAGAGGCTTGGGTTGATAATATCAGGGTAGTTTCTTATTGTTTTGATGATGCATATAAGAAAGAAGCTTTGCAATATGCAGTAGATTCAATCAAGATATTTAATGATTTATTTGGTAAATATCCTTATAAAGAATTTGAAGTTGTAGCGAGTGATTTTTATATCGGAGGTATGGAATATCCGAATGTGGTTATGATAGATAATGATATATATTCAGACGGGCAGCCAGATATATTAGAATATATTATTGCACATGAAACAGCTCATCAATGGTGGTATGGCATTGTTGGAAATGATCAAGTTGATGAACCGTGGCTAGATGAAAGTTTAACTGAATATTCAACGATTTTATATTATGAGAAAAAATATGGTGTAGAAGTCAAAGATAAAGTGTTTAATCAAATGGTTATTGGTCATTTTAACAAGTATAAGGATTCTGGTTTTATAAATCAGTCTATAAATAAGAGTTTGAGAAACTTTAATTCATGGCAAGAGTATTTGGCTTTGGTATATCAAAAAGGTGCAATTAGTCTAAATGAATTTAGGGTAAAAATCGGAGATGAAAAGTTTTTTAATATTTTAAAACTTTATTTCCAAAAAAATAAGTTTAGAAATGCAAAAACTGAAGATTTTATTGAAATATGTAGAGAGGTTTTAAAATTAAAAAATAATGATGCTATTATAAGAGAGTTATCTCTTAGATAAGAATATAAATTAAATTAGAAAAATAAAATAATTATAGACATGCTGTTAGATTATCCTTTGTAAATTTTACAATATATGATATAATTTATTTTGAGTTTATATTACAATTGTGTTACAAAGAACTTTTTGGGAAGGAGCTTTAAAATGAATGGCTCGTACTTAAAAAAAGTTAGTGAACTTATTAAGAAATTGAATATAGGAAATAATGGCAGAAAATTCGATAAAAAGATTATCTTTGCTGTGGTGATAAGCATTTTAGTAGTAGGATTTGCATTTGCTGGATATAGAAAAGAGGTATATACAAGGGCTTTTAAGATTATTTATAATGGCAAATACATAGGAACGGTTAGAAATAAAGATATTGTTAATGATGTTGTAACTACGCTTAAAAATGAATTAACTACTGATTATGGGATTGAAGTCTTTATTGAAGACGAATTTGAATATCAACCTGTTCATGCTGAAGATAATGAATTGACAAAAAAAGAGGATATTAAGAAAAATTTAAAGGATAATATTGAATTTGATGTATTTGCATATGCTATTGAAGCGGATGGAAAGGTATTAGGAATTCTCAAGACAGAAGATTTAGCAAAAAAAGTGTTAGATAAGATTAAAGAGCCTTATATAAATTCAGCAGATGCAGAAGATTCTTCAATAGAAGATATAAAATTTGTTGAAAACGTTAAAATAGTTAAAAAGGAAGTACCGATATCTGCAGTAGAAGATTTTGATAAAGTGTTAAATTATATACAGAAAGGAACAGATGAAGTTAAAACTCATGTTGTAAAAAAAGGTGAAAATTTTTGGACTATAGCACATAAGTATAATTTGACTGTAAATGATTTGATTAAAGCTAATCCAGATAAAAATCCTAAACTTATTCATCCAGGAGATGAGCTGAGTCTAATAGTGCCTAAGCCATATTTAACAGTAGCTACTTATGAAGAGAAGAAATATATTGAAAAGATTGATTTCGATATAAAATATGAATATAGTTCTAAAATGTATAAGGATCAAACGATAATAAAAAGAAGAGGGGTATATGGTAAAAAAGAAGTTATAGCTAAGATAGAGAAACATAATGGAATTGAAGTTGCAAAAGAGATTTTAAAGGAAACTATTATTTCTAATCCAGTATCTCAGATTATTGTTAAAGGAACTAAGGAAATACCACCACTTAAAGCAACAGGCATATTTATAACACCTACGAGAGGCGTTTTGACTTCAGGTTTTGGCAAGAGATGGGGAAGAATGCATGAGGGTATAGATTTAGCAGCGAGAGTTGGAACACCTATTAAAGCAGCAGATGGTGGAGTGGTTACTTTTGCAGGATGGAAAGGTTCATATGGTTACATGGTTGAAATAGATCATGGAGGAGGATTTACAACCAGATATGCTCACTGTAGTAAAATTTATGTAAAGAAAGGTGAGAAGGTCTACAAAGGAAAAGTAATAGCTGCTGTTGGTAATACAGGAAAAAGTACAGGGCCTCATGTGCATTTTGAAGTTCGAAAATACGGTAAACCAGTAAATCCATATAAATATTTAGGTAAAAAATACAGATAGCTCAGCCTTTTGACTGAGCTAATTTTTTTAAATTCTTTTACTTAAAAGTAAGAATAACAATACAATAACAATGAAATTATCTCCGAATAAGTTTTCTGTATATGGTTTTTCTTTGGGGACATCTTCGATAGGTTTTTCTTTAAATAATTTTTCTAGACTAATCACACCGCTACCTTGATTATTATAGGTATCTTTTAAATCTACGCATGATTTCATAATCATTGCTTTAATTTGGCTTGGACTAAGGTATCCATGTTTACTGTATAATAAGGCACAGGCTCCTGATACCATAGGGGTAGCCATGGAAGTGCCGCTTAATGAAGTATAGCTACTGAGGTTGCTGCTTGATAATGACATGATATCGACACCTGGAGCTACAACATCTGGTTTTTTAAAACCTTCTTTTGTAGGTCCTCTACTTGAAAAAGGTGCAATGAAATCGTCGCTTAATTCAGGAGTTTTATTATCGTCTACTGCTCCAACTGTAATTACTTTTTTAGAATTACCTGGAGATAATATTGTCTCTTTAGCAGGTCCACTATTGCCAGCAGCAACAACAACGGTTAAACCAGACTTAACAGCTTCTTCTACGGCTTTTACAAGAGGATCTTCATTGTATGGGTTTGTAGGTGGGCTACCTAGTGATAAATTTATTATTTTAGTATTGTATACGTTTTTAGTCTTTATTACCCATTCTATTGCTGCAACTATATCTGATGTATTACCGCTTCCTGAGCTGTCTAATGCTTTCACTCCTAAAATATTACATTCTGGTGCAATGCCTGCATATTTGCCTTTTGACGAATACCCATTTGAAGCTATTATGCCTGAAACATGTGTGCCATGGCCGTTGTCGTCATATGGTGAGGTTTTATTGTTTATGAAATCTTTAAAACCTATAATTCTGTTTTTGGGTTTAGTAAGGTCATTATGGGGTGCTACACCTGTATCAATTACAGCAACTGTTATTCCTTTGCCTGTATATCCTAGTTCATGAGCAAAGTTACTTTTTATAGAAGAAGTTGCGATATCTAATAAGGCAAAAACTTTAGAATCAAAGCTTATATATTCAATATTTGGATCTCTTGCTAATTTGCTTATAGTTTCAATATTTAAGTTACAAGCTATTCCACCTACTAGAGGAAGAGAACGTTTAACTTTGCTTGACATACCTAATACGATATTGCTAAGTCTATTGAAATCACCATTTTTAACTCTAATAATAACAGGGATTTCTTCTTTAGATTTTGAATTGAGCTTAGCACTTACTATCGGATCAATTTTATATTTTCTTTGCCTCCTCATGCATCTCACCTTCCTATGATTTAATTTATGCATAAGAAGGCTAAAAGGTTATACTTTTAAGGTTTACATATATAAAAACAAAAATTACTAATGAAGTTTACATAACAACATGATATAATATCTATGTTCCCTCATATACATATTTAAAAGAAAGGGGGAACAATAGAATGAAAAAACATATAAAAAATATTTTAAGACTATTGATTGTTATAATATTTGTTTTTATATTTATCTCTGTTACTAATGTAAAATTTATTGGATATTTAAAAGATTCTATCAATGCTTTGTTTAATAATATAGAGAAGAAGAGGATATTAGCTAATATAAAAAATTATGGTATATTAGAAACTGAACATTTTGTTATAAGATTTGATGGAGAAAATGAGGAAATAGCATATTTAACAGGTAAAGTGGCTGAAAAATATTATAATGCGATTTGTGAGATGTTCAATTATTATCCTGAAGAAAAGAGCATTATAATAATATATAATGATGGGAATGAATTATTGAAAAATACACGTCTAAGTAAACAAACATATCCAATGGGTGTTTATTATAGTGGAGTGATTAACATATTATCTCCTAAACTATGGATAAATGATATTGAAAACTTCAATGTGATTTATGAAAAAGAAGGTCCTATTGTTCATGAATTTACTCACCTCATAGTCGACAAGATTACTCACGGGAATTACCCAATGTGGCTTACAGAAGGAATAGCACTTTATACAGAATATAAATTAACGGGTTTTGAATGGGGAAAAGATATTCGACATGTAGATGAAGTAGATATAAAGAGTTTAGATAAAAATTTTTATGAGTTAGACCAATATATTGCATATAGAAAATCTTTTGAAGTTATTAAAAAGATTTCTGATATCTGGGGATTTAAGAAATTAAAAGACATTTTAATAACTTTAGGAGAAGGTAATAATATAAAAAATTCAGCTAAAGCAGTATTGAAGATAAATTTATATGAGATAGAATAAAATGAAGTCAACCATTTGGTTGACTTCATTTATGAAAATTATGGGGGATGGAGAATAAAATATTACCGTGTCCTATATTTCGCATATTCTAATATAAATTATATTATATAATCAGACAAAATCCTACAGGACTTTTGACCTATTTAGAATAATAAGTCAGATTATGTTGACAAAACATACAGATATTAGAAAAAACATTTGAAGGATAAATTGGTTTTAATATAGAATTATAATAAAGGCGATGTTTGATTCATATACTTTAGAAAATTAACTTTTTTCACAAACTATAATACTCGGGGTGATAATTGATGAATAAGAAAATACTAGTTGTAGACGATGAGAAACCTATTGCTGATATATTAAAGTTTAACATAGAAAAGGAAGGGTTTCATGTTGAATTGGCATATGACGGGGAAGAGGCTGTGTTTAAAGCTTTTAACTTGAAACCAGATTTGATTTTATTAGATGTAATGTTGCCTAAAAAAGATGGTTTTCAGGTACTTAAAGAAATAAGACATAAACTTAAGACTCCTGTACTAATGTTAACAGCAAAGGAAGAAGAAGTGGACAAGGTATTAGGATTAGAACTTGGAGCTGATGATTACATAACAAAGCCTTTTAGTATGAGAGAACTTATAGCTAGAGTTAAAGCTAATTTAAGAAGAGTAGATATGTCGAGTGGAAATTCTAATGGAGAAATGATAGTTTGTGAAGATTTAGTTATAGATTTAAATAGATATGAGGTTAAAAAGAATAATAAGACTATAGAATTAACACTAAGAGAATTTGAATTACTTAAGTTCTTAGCGACAAAACCTGGGCAAGTGTTTTCAAGAGAACAATTGCTTGAGGAAGTTTGGGGCTATGAATATTATGGAGATATAAGAACGGTAGATGTTACTGTAAGAAGGTTAAGGGAAAAAGTCGAGGATGATTCTAGTAGTCCTAAGTATGTCCTCACTAAAAGGGGTGTTGGATATTACTTTAGGAGGGCGTAATAATGTTTAAAAGTGTTAGATGGAAATTTATAACTATTTACTTTCTATTAGTATTCATAGCAATGGTTATAGTAGGAGTATTTATTATAGAGAATTTAGAGAAACATCAACTTAATCAGATTTCTGACGATATGGAGTATCGTATTGAAGAAATCGTAAGATCTTCGGCAATACAACAAGATAATTGGGAGAAATCAAGGGAAAGTATACAATCTACTATTTCGAAATGGCCTTTAAAGACTACAGAAACTTTATATATATTAAGCAATTCACAAATACCAGAGATATTGGCAAGTAACAACAGAAAATTTCAGGGTAAGAAAGCTTTTGAGTGTAGGTTACTAAACTCAGCTTTGATATTATCTGCTTTAGATGGAGAAAAAGTTGATGCTATTATATCTAGTTTGGATAGAGCAAATGTAAAAGAGAAACATTTAGCCTATCCTGTATTTAATAAAATTGGGGAAGTTAAGGGCATTATATATCTTGTATCGGATTTAGAAGATGTATATGATACTATAGATGAATCTAAGATTATTTTAACCCAGGCAACATTATTAGCTTTATTCATCACAGTTTTTCTGGGTTTTTTTATTGCAAAAAGTATAACAGGACCGATAAATGATGTTACAATAAAAGCTGAAAAAATGGCTAAAGGTGATTTTGATCAATTTGTTGATGTTAAATCAGATGATGAAATTGGACAACTTGCTAATATGTTTAACTATTTGACTAAAAAGCTTAAAGCGACAATATCTGAAGTGTATAGAGAAAAGAGTAAAATGGATACTATTTTTACCTATATGGCTGATGGTGTGATAGCAGTAAATAAAGATGGAGAAATTATACATGCAAATCCGATAGTTTTAGATTTATTTGGATTATCTTATGAGGAGTTAAATAAAAAAAGGTATGATGATTTGGTAAGACCGTTAAATGAAAAATTGACATTAGAATATATTCAAAAGGCTGATAAATGGGAAGGCAGTGAAGTTTTTGAATATAATTCAGTAATATACAGAGCAAGATATGCACCGTTCAAAAATGAGAACGGCGATTATGGTGGGCTTATAGTAGTTTTGCAGGATATAACTGAACAGCAAAAATTAGAAAATATGAGAAAGGAATTTGTTGCTAATGTATCTCATGAGTTGAAAACTCCGATAACAACTATTAAAAGTTATACAGAAACTCTCCTTGAAGGTGCAATTAATGATACACAGTATTCTATGCAATTTTTAAAAGTAATAAATAATGAATGTGATAGAATGGCTAGAATTGTAAGGGATTTATTGCAACTTTCAAATCTTGATTTTAAACAGACAAAATGGAATATGACAAAAATTTCTGTAAAGGAGCTTATAGAAGAAACTTTAAAAAGAACAGCGATATTTGCAAAGGAGAAAAAACAAAGTATAAATGTTAAAATAGAGGAAAATGTTACAGAAATTTTTGCTGACAAGGATGGTATATTACAGGTAATACTAAACATAGTTAGTAATGCTATTAAATATACTCCAGAAAAAGGTAAAATAAGTATTTTTGTAAAAAGAGAAAATGATAATGTAATTATTACTGTTAAAGATAATGGAATTGGCATTCCAGAAGAAGATTTAGATAGAATATTTGAAAGATTTTATAGAGTAGACAAAGCAAGATCTAGAGCTTTAGGTGGTACAGGTTTAGGGCTTTCAATAGCAAAGCAGATAGTAGAAGCTCATAATGGAGATATAAAGATAAGAAGCAAGTATAATGTTGGTACAGAAGTAGATATTATTTTACCTGCTATGAGTGTGTAATTCAATTTTAATAGCGTTGTAATATATCTGTAATAATGTTGTTATATAATTATGCTGAAGTACTATTTGTACCTTTAAGGAGGAATAATCATGCTTAGGAAGGTGTTAACGGGAGCATTAATAATAGCGATAATAGGTACTTACGGGACAGTTGGTTATTCGGCTGGAAATGATAGTGAAGTAAAAAATAACGATACAAATATTGAGATTGTTGAAGAAGAAAGTATTATTGATATAATTTATCCAGAAGATAATTTGATTACTACTGATAATATTGTTTTGCTTTCAGGAAGAGCAAAACAAGGGCTTAAGATAATAATAGAGGTGTATTCTTCTGCTAGTTTGACTGATGTTGATTTTGATGTAGATATATCATCAACAAAAAATGATGGCAATGAGAAAAAAGATGGCGATACAAAAGATGTAAAAGAAATAGAAAAAACAGAAGTAACAAAAGAAACGAAAGAAGCAAAAGAAATAGAAGAAGCAGAAGAGACATATACACTTGAGTCAAAAGAGGAATTAGAAGTAGGAGAGTTAGGTGTATTTGCTAAGGAGTTGGAGCTCAAACCAGGGAAAAACAAGATAAATATATATGTTATTGATGATGAAGTAACTGATATTATAACTAAGTATGTATATGTTACTGATATGGAGAAAGTTAAGAAATATATTGACAATATTGAGAATATGAATTTTTCTGAAACTATTAAAAAAATGATAGATTCATCAAATAATCAAGATACTAGCGTACAACTTTGGAGATGATTCTAGATGAAAAAAGATAGAGCGAAGGCTTTTTTGCTAGTATCTTTGATTTTAATTAGTATTTTTTTAACACAGCAGCTATGGATAGAATTTCCGTTTACTTTAATTCCTTCTTTAAGAGAAGATAAAGACAAAGGGCTTAGATACAATTATATTCTGTCTGATGTGATATCTCCTGAGAAATATTTAATTAACTTTGGAGGTAGTTATACTATATTATACTCGGGCAAGAGAGATGATTTATGGTTAAAAATCAGGTCTTATTTGAAAGGTATTTTTCAAAATGAAGAGTTGAGTTATAAGGAGATAGATGAAACAGAAATTATTAAGAATGATGTTAAGAAGTCTATAAATTTGTTTTTTGCTGATGATATACCAACATATATGCTAGTAAAGGTACTGAACTGTAAGCCTTCGAGTTCAATTTATAGTAGCATAGAAAATGTACGGAATATCTATATTTATTTAGGAAGAAATCCCTATATAGTGCTCAGTAATGGAATTAATCATATAAAAATATACAATATTAAAGTTGATACTAGTATTTTAATAGATACATTGGATAAAATAGAAAGAGAAAATGTACTTGAATATTATTCAATCCGAATGTGGGGTATAGACAAGGATGTTTATATTCCAATTAATACATCAAGTTTAAGTTATATAATCCCTTACGTTTATGTGAATAATGAAATGAATACTGAAAACTATTTGTCTATGGAATCTGTAGCAAAAAGTTTTTTTGGAGAAGATTTGGGTTATGCTAGAAAAATAGTTGAAACTGATGGGTCTGTTATTTTTTTATATGGACAAAAAGGTTTGAAGATTTCAAAAAATGGTTTAATTGAATATTTTAATACTTTAGATGAAAATGTAACAGAGAGAAATCTCTTTATTAGTTTAAATAAAGCGGTAGACTTTATTACAAATCATTTAGGATGGCCAGAAGAGGCTTATCTGTCTTCTATTGAAGAAATAGAGTATAAAGGGAATAAAGGGTATAGATTTAGATTTGCATATAGAGTTAACAATTTAACTATTTATGCTGATAAAGATAAGTTTAGCAGTCCTATAGAGATAGAAGTATTTAATAAAAATGTAAAAAGTTATAAAAGATATATAAGGACTATAAGTAAAATTGAATATAAGAAGTTTTCTAAAGAGGAAGTTTTGCCACCAGAAAAGGTTATAGAAGCTAATTTATCTATGATTAAAGCAGATGTAGCTAAGAAAAATAATTTAAAAATAGAAGAGATTAATAATTTCATGATTTTATCGTTGATAGACGATATTAAATTAGGATATTTTGATTATTGTGATAAAAAATATAAGCAAAAATTAATAGGGGTATGGGTAATTGATGTAAATGGAATTACTTATATTTTTGATATGCATGATGGTAAGTTTGTCGATGGGGGGTTACTGGAATAGATAATTTTGGATGGTGAACATAAATGGATTGGTCAAAGGCCATAAATATACTGATAATAGCATTTTTAATTACAAATTTAATTTTGGTATATGTGCTTATTGATAATAAAAGAGATGAAAGTACCTATCTTACTGTGAAGGAAGAATTTATAAGAGAAGTTAAAAATCTTCTTTTGCAGAAAGGTATAAAAATTGATGCAGATATACCTAAAACTATTCCGTCTTTACCTCTATTGACTATAGAATATGAGATACAAGACCCTGAAAAATTAGCAGAAAAATTGCTGGGTGATTATAGTAAAGAAGTTGTTAATGGAGAGTTATTATATAAAAATGGAAGTAAAACGTTAGAAATAATAGATAATAAGAAAATAATATATAAAAATGATTCTTCTATTGAAATTTATGATGAACTTAACAAGGATATAGCAGTTTCGATTGCAGAGAATTTCATTAAAAATAATGATTTTGCTCAAAATGATTATGAATTAACGGACTATAGTTTTGATGGAAATAGACATATTTTAAGATATACTAAAAAGAATAAAGATATATTATTAGAGAAAAGTTATATGATATTTGAAATAGATAATACGGGGATTAAAAGATTTGAAAGGCTTTGGTTTAATTTTGTAAAGAAGAGTGAACGCAAGATAACGATAAGTGCTGCACCTGAGGCTCTTTTAAGATTACTTACAATGGAAGATGTTTATGGAAAAACTATAGTAGAGATAAGTTTATGCTATTATTTTGATCCGATAAAACATGGTGCAGGAGATTGGAAGAAGACATTAAAAGGACAAGCGGGACCAGCTTGGAGAGTAAAATTTAGTGATGGAACTTTGGTATTTATAGATTAAATAATTTATATAAAAAAATAGAAGAATTTTGAAATTTTCTTCTATTTTTTTGGACTAGCATATAGATAGCAATATACAAGATGCTTACAGCTAACAGCTGATGGCTGTTAGTCAGCAATTTAGTATTATTATAGTCTATTGGAATTATTCTATATTTTATTAATAAATTACTTTGTCAACAGGCTCATACTTGTATATAATATTATTATGGATTTAATATACCAAAGTGGAAAGTGGGGTGACTATACTGACTTTTGTCAGTTGGATACATGGAAAAACTTATAGTTGAAGGTGGAGTAAAACTTGAAGGTCAAGTTAATATAAGTGGATTTAAAAATGCAGCAGTTGCTATTATACCAGCTTCTATATTATCAGGGGATAAGTGTTATATAGAAAATATTCCTCATATTAGAGATGTGTATCTATTTAAGGATATAATGCAGGAGCTAGGAGTAGATGTAGAACTAGATAAAAACGGCACTATGATGATAGATTCAAGTAAACTTGATAAATGCTGTGCTACATATGATTTGGCAAATAAAATGAGAGCTTCCTATTATTTGATAGGGGCAGGTTTAGGAAGGTTTAAGGAAGTTGAAGTGGCTTATCCAGGAGGATGTAATATAGGTACTAGGCCAATAGACCAGCATATAAAGGGATTTGAAGCATTAGGAGCAGAAGTAGAGATAGAACACGGTGTTATTAGATGTAGAGCAGATAAATTAGTAGGTACAAAGATATATCTTGATGTAGTTAGTGTTGGTGCTACAATTAATATAATGCTTGCAGCTGTATTAGCTGAAGGCACTACAATAATTGAAAATGCTGCTAAAGAACCTCATGTTGTTGATGTTGCTAACTTTTTGAACATGATGGGTGCTGATGTAAGAGGAGCAGGAACAGATGTTATAAAAATAAAAGGTGTTGATAAGTTACACGGATGTACTTATAGCGTTATACCTGATCAGATTGAAGCAGGTACATATATGATAGCTGCTGCTGCTACAGGAGGAGACGTACTGATTAATAATGTTATTCCTAAACATTTAGAGTCTATAACTGCAAAATTAAAGGAGATGGGTGTTGAAGTAATAGAGTATGGTGACTCTATAAGAGTTAAAGGTTCAGATAATCTTAAAAGTGTAAATATTAAAACTTTACCATATCCAGGATTCCCGACGGATTTACAACAACCAATGACAGTATTATTATCAATAGCAAATGGTACAAGTGTAGTTACTGAAAGCATATTTGAAGGAAGATTTAAATATGTTGATGAATTGAAGCGTATGGGAGCAAATATAAAAGTAGAAGGTAGAGTTGCAGTAGTAGAAGGAGTAAAGCGTCTAAGTGGAGCTAAGATATCAGTAACAGACTTAAGAGCTGGGGCAGCATTTATAATAGCAGGACTTATTGCAGAAGGTACAACAGAGATAGATAATATTTATCATATAGATAGAGGTTATGAAAAAGTTGAGGAGAAGTTTAGAAATTTAGGAGCAAAAATTAAGAGAGTTAAAATTTAGCCGGGGGTTCACTCGGCTTTTTTCATTAATTTTTTTGTGCTATAATATAAAATATAATTACGAATTTTGGAGGACAAGGATGACTATTAGATTTTGTTCATTGGCTAGTGGAAGTAGTGGTAATTGTCAGTATATTGAAACAGATAGAGTTAAGTTATTAATAGATGCAGGATTAAGTGGAAGGAAAATTGAAAATTCATTGAAAGCAATAGGCATTTCGCCTGAAGATATAAATGGTATATTAGTTACTCATGAACATAAGGATCATATAAAAGGGGTAGGAATTCTTTCTAGACGATATAATTTACCTATATATGCTAATGAAAGTACTTGGAAGGCAATGGAGAATGATATAGGAGAAATAAATACAAATAATATTAAGATATTTAAAACAGAAGAAGAATTTGAATTAAAAGATTTAGGAATATTACCGTTTAGAACTTCACATGATTCAGTTGAATCTGTTGGTTTTTGTTTTTATCATAAAAATATAAAATTGAGTTTAGTAACAGATACAGGATATGTTAGCGAAGATATTAAAAAGAAAATATATAATTCAGATTTATTGGTAATAGAGTCTAATCATGATATAGAGATGTTAAAGATGGGTAGATATCCATGGTTTTTAAAAAAGAGAATACTAGGAGATACAGGACACTTATCTAATGATTTAGCCGGTGAAGTAATATCAGAAGTATTTTCTGGGAAAAGGCAAAGAGTGCTTTTAGCTCATTTAAGTAAAGAAAATAATTTCCCAGAATTAGCTTATCAAACAGTTGTTAATATTTTAATAGAAAAGGGTATAAAAATTGGAGAAGATATTATTATTGAACTTACACAAAGAGATAATCCAACAAAAATATATGATTTATAGCAGGGGGTGTTTTTAAAATGGATTGGGAAGAAAGAAGAGAAAATGAGAATGAAAACAATAATATTGATAATGCTTATGAAAATGAAACCGGTAATGTTAGTGGTTATTATGTTCAAGGGCCTATATATAATAAGCCTCACAGGAAAAAGAAAGGAGTATTTTCATATTTTATAGTGGCTTTGATAGCTGCATTAATTGGTGGAATAATTTCATCATATGTTACACCAGCATATTTATATGGAAAATACTTACCAGTTCCAGAATTATATAAGAAGAATGTAGCAGAAAATGTACAAATAAAAATAACACCTAAGGATAATATTACAACAGTAACTGCTGTGGCTAAAAAAGCCATGAGATCAGTTGTTGGTATAACTACTGTGCAGACTGTGGATTATTTTTTCTGGGGACCTCGTCAGGAACAAGGGTTAGGTTCTGGTGTAATTGTTGATAGTGATGGATATATACTTACAAATTCTCATGTAATTGCTGATGGAAAAGCAGACAAGATAACAGTATTATTTGAAAATGGAGATAAAAAAGAAGGAAAAGTTTTATGGTATGAAAAGGCTTTGGATTTAGCTATTGTTAAGGTTGATGCAACAAATTTACCAGTAGCCGATTTAGGAGATTCTGATAATCTTCAAGTTGGAGAATTAGCTGTTGCTATAGGTAATCCTTTAGGTTTGGAATTTCAAAGGACTGTAACTGCTGGAATTATAAGTGGTTTAAATAGATCTATTAGAACTGAAGGGAACAATATTATTGAAAATTTAATACAGACAGATGCATCAATAAATCCTGGTAACAGTGGAGGGCCATTATTAAATTCGAGAGGAGAAGTAATAGGTATAAATACTGCCAAAATCCAATCAGCAGAGGGGCTAGGTTTTGCTATACCAATTAATACTGCTAAACCCATTATAGAGCAGGTTATTAAAAAAGGAACATTTAAAACTGTATTTATGGGTATAGTGGGAGTTGATTTAGAGAAATATGAAAGAGCTTTAGGTATTGATTTAAAAGCTGATAGCGGTGTGATTATAATAGAAATTGCAGAGAATTCACCAGCAGACAGAGCAGGAATGAGGGCTGGCGATGTTCTATTGAAAATAAATGGTGAGGAAGTATTATCTATGAGTCATTTAAGAGGATTACTTTATAGATATAAACCTGGAGATAAAGCTAATATCGAAGTTATGAGAAATGGCAAAATTGTTAATTTAGAATTAACATTTGAAGCTAGACCAGACAATCGCTAGATGACTAACGAAGGGCTTGGCTTAAAATATAGTCAAGCCTTTTGTATATAAATTGATGTTTAAATGAGAATACTATAATTATAGAAATGTAAAATTGAAAATGTAAAATGTAAAGTTAATTGGTGATTATTTGTTATTAGCTTTTCGTTTTTTAAATATCGAACGGCGAATAACAAAGATTATAAAAATAAATGGAGTGATTTGTATGTATGTTGTTTGCAATGAACATTTAGATATTGCAATTGAGGAGTTTATTGATGTATATGAACAGCCACCTGATATCTATGAACTAGATAAAGTATCCTTTACCGATTGGACAAGTCCGCATACCTGTGATTTTTGCGACAAAAAGCCTAAATATTTAATAGTATAAACTGGTTACATATGTAGCTAGAATGTAAAATTAAAAATTTAAAATGAAAAATTAGTATAAAGAAAATATATGGAAAAGTTATAAATCAAGGTGTGATTTTGTGAAGCCCGGCAATAAGGACAAGCTGTATATTTATGAAAGAGATTTAAAAAGATGTTTCTATTGTGGGAAAAAACTTAAATTTCATCAGATTACACTAGATCATTATCTTCCTGTGAGCAAAGGCGGTACAAGTGATGTTTTCAATTTAGTAACTTGCTGTAAAAAATGCAATAAACTAAAGGCAGATTCTTTGCCAGAGGATTATGAAAGAGTAATTTTAGAACTTTTTTTAATAGCTGTAATTGATGATAAGGTTATAGGAAAAGGGTTGAATATAGATAATAAAAAGCTGAAAGAAGAATTATTGAAGGCTGATAGAATAGAAGGTATTACAGATAGATTTATATTTCAAAGTAATAGTATGCGGTTTTATATAAAGGATAATTATGTAACTAAAGTAGTTTATTTAGGAGGATGTGGATGAATATTACGATAATTTCAGTAGGTAAAATTAAAGAAAAATATTTAAATGATGGTATAAAAGAATTTTCAAAAAGATTATCTAAGTACTGCAAATTAAAATTAATTGAAGTAAATGATGAAAAGGCTCCAGAGAATTTAAGTGAAGCTGAGATGGAAATTGTGAAGAAAAAAGAAGGCGAAAGAATATTAAGTAAATTAAATGAAAACTCTTATATTATAACTTTATGTATTGATGGTAAAAGCTTATCTTCA
The DNA here is from genome assembly GCF_050286925.1 of Caloranaerobacter longqiensis. Classification (NCBI taxonomy): domain Bacteria; kingdom Bacillati; phylum Bacillota; class Tissierellia; order Tissierellales; family Thermohalobacteraceae; genus Caloranaerobacter; species Caloranaerobacter longqiensis. The sequence goes on along the minus strand of NZ_JBFWFX010000018.1, from coordinate 9,400 downwards.
GAGGAATTTTCAAAAAAACTTGACAGTTTAGCATTATCAGGAAACAGTAATATAACTTTTATAATAGGTGGTTCTTTAGGGCTGTCACAAGAAGTTATAAATAAGAGCCATTTTAAATTATCTTTTTCAAAAATGACATTTCCTCATCAACTGATGAAATTAATTTTATTAGAGCAAATTTATAGGGCGTTTCGAATAAGTAGAGGTGAACCGTACCATAAGTAACGGCGGTTTTTTGTTAAAGGATTTTTAGTTAGTTTTAGGTAGGTTTTGTTAAGTTTAATAAATATTGAATAATAGTCATTTGCAAGCTATTTGGTTTCAAATGGTTTTGTTTATTTTTGAATAATCATTTATATTATAACGGCGAAGACGACATTGGCGACGGCAAAATATTTTGGTAATATAATTTATATAGAGATAAATCATATTATAAATGACTGTGTTTTTTAAAAATATTCAAAATATAGGATTAAATATTATGAAAATATATTATATAACATTAAAAATAACAAACAAAAAATTTCTAGTGCAATTATTATTCTTAAAACTTTGTTAAAGAGTTGTTAGATATTTTTCAGATATTAATAGATTAAAAAAATAGAATAAAAGCCATTTGAGACTATCTAGTTTCAAATGACTTTACTTAATTTTAGTTATATGTTAGTGTTATGATAGTAGTAGAACGACAGGGACGACTATTTTGATAAAAAGCAGATTTATTATTGTTTAAAATAAATTTAATTGATAATATTAGATACATCTTTTATATTTATATAAATACTTATTTGTATCTGTCTGTCCAATTAAATCCTGTAACTTTATTTTTATAAGGTGATTTTTCAGCATGTTCAATTTTTAGCAGAGAATCATTTTTTAACATATTAAAAAACTGTTTATTTAAAAGGCTAGTTGTTAAATTAGCCGGAATACTGAAAAATTTTTTCATAAAATCATCAAAAGTGTTTAGAAGGGATAAATTTATGTTATAATAATCCGTGCCACTACCTGATGAATAGCGAGGGGTCAATCTTTCAGAAGTAATCCATCGTTCGTTTGGTATATCACATAGCAATGGACGAGGATGGTATGGGCAATAAACTAATACAGCAACATTGATACCTGCATTAATAAGATTTAAATAATTTTCTAATGCATCAGCTTCTATTTGCCCTATATTCCATTGTTTGTCTCCAAAAATATAACGAGGTGTCTTAGTAACTTTATATTCTAATAAAAAATCATTAGTATTGTTTGATTGAATTAATAGATAATCTGGTGTAAATCTAATATGTTTAGCAGTATTACTAGTTTTTGAAATCAATGTTTCTCTAACTTGATTGTTAATATGAGTTTCATATCCATAAGGATGATGAAAAATTTTGTATTTATTTTTTATTATGTCATTATTCCAATAAAAATTTTTCATATATTTAATGAGTGCATTAGAAATTTGTGTTCTGTTATAAAAACTCATAAGAACCCCCCTATGTTTTGTAAATATTTACTAGGTATTATAAATTTATTATATAATCTAATTTCATTTTATGCAAATTAAAATAATAACAAAGTCTAATTCAAAATTATAATAAAAAGGAGAAAAAAATATGAAGAGAAAAGTAGATTTAGATGGAAAAACATGGATGAAGTATTCGATTTCAATTTGGTCAGATATAAAAAAAAGTTTGTATGAACGAACTCTCAAACATCCAGCTATGTTTCCAATAGAATTAGCAAGTAGATTAATACAAATTTTTAGTAGCGAAGGAGACTTAATATTAGACCCATTTGCAGGTTCAGGTTCAACTCTAATCGCTGCAAAAAGATTAAAAAGATATAGTATAGGAATAGAGTTATCAAAGGATTTTGTAGAGTTGTATTATTCTAGAGAGGATAGAAACCAATTAACAGATGATATAAGTTTTGAGCCTACAATGTATAATGATAATGCTTTGAACCTTAGAAAAATTATTGAGGATGAAAGTGTCCAATTAACAGTTACTTCTCCTCCTTATTGGAACATATTGAATAGAAAAAGAACAGCAGATTATAAAGAAACGGTAAATTATAGCGACGAACAAGAAGATTTAGGTAATATAGAGTCCTATGATGAATTTATACAACGATTAAAAAATATTTTTCAACAAGTATTTTTGGTAACTAAAAAAGGCGGATTTTGTTGTATAAATCTAATGGATATAAGAAAGAAAGATAAATTATATACGTTTCATATTGATGCAATTAGTTTTATGAAAGACATAGGATTTGAATTAGATGATATAATAATTTGGGATAGGAGACATGAATACAATAATTTTAGACCTTTAGGATATCCTTATGTTTTTAGGATAAATAGAGCTCATGAGTATATCTTAATATTTAAAAAATAATGTTTACCTGGGGGGGTTTTGTGGAAGTTAGAATATTATCAACATATAATGATTCTATTTTAAAAGAGTTTAGAAAATCATTAAAATGGGCAAAAGAAGTAAAGATATGTGTTGCTTATGCAACTTATTCTGCATTTGAATTGTTAAAAGATGAAATTTTACAGTTTTTCAAAAATAATGGTTCTATGAAAACAATTTTTGATATTGAAAAATACATTACAGAAAAGAAAATAATTGAAGAGTTAGCTACAATACCAGGAGATTCTAGATGTAAAGTTTTTTTTGCTGATTTAAATAGTAATCAAGAATTTGGAAATTTTCATCCTAAATTATATATCTTTTATGATGATACAAAATATAATATTATAGCCGGTTCATCTAATTTTACAATAGGTGGACTTAAAAGTAATTTAGAATTTAATCTATGTATCAACGGAATTAAAGATGATTTTTTTTATAATGTATTGCAATATTTTGATAATATTTGGAGTTCTAAGTATGCAATTGATATACTAGACCATTCAGATATACTAGATAACTATCAAAATATAAAAAATATATATGATAGTAAACAAATAATAGCCAAAGAAGATAGAAATATTGAAAAATTTCATAATAAAGTTAAGAATATAATTTCTTCAAAAAAAGATTTTAATAATGAGTACTTCGCATATTTCTTAGGATTGCTTAGTGCCAATAGTGAAGTAGATATAAACAATAGAACTATAAAAATTCATTTGGATAGAGGAGTTGTAAACAAAGGAACAGAATATAGTGGAATATATTATTTCCCAGAAATAACTGATTATAGTATAACTCAAAAAGATGCTCATGAAAGGGATTCTAAGAATATAGTTGCTACTTTAAAAGAAATGTTGAGAAATTATAATGATACATCAAATGTAAATTATGAATATAATGGAAATAATAAATATACTATAAATATTATATTAGAAAAAAATTCTGTTGTTTATAAAAAATTATTAGAATATGATTTTTATAATTATACAAATAGGCAAAATAGAATTATTTCATTTATACCAAAGGAAATAAAGAGTACTAATGATGTTAAATTAATAAGAGCTTTTATTAGAGGATATTTTGATTTGAAAGCTAGAATTAGTCCAAGCGATGGAATATATAAAAAAGTTAATGGAAAAAGAGTATATTCATGTTTAAGGGTAGGAATAAGTATACCTAACAAATTGCCAAATTTAGTATATGAATTTTTGGAATTATTTAATAAGATAGGGTTGCATGATGGAATTAACTACACTAATCCTAAAAAAAGAAGTAAGAGAGAGTTTTTAATAAGAATAGATGTAAGGGTTTTACCAAAGGAACTTATTAGTACTCACTGGAAAAAAATATTCATATCAGAATTCATTAATTATCTGAATACATAAGTATTAATTGAAAAGTAGTTGATAATATCAGAATTAATGTATAAATTTGTATTTGACTCATGTGAGGTACAATTATTGTTGAAGAAAGTGATTTCTACTATAGTTTTGTATTTCCAGAAAGAAGTTGTAGGATATATAAATGAGTCTAATACATTAAAATTTGTTATGTATATAGAGAGTAATAAAAATAACCTTGGAGAAGTACAGTTTTAAATTGATTTATTGGTAAATTACATAGGCAAATAAAAGTATTTGCAAAGTATGTATAAGAATAAGGATTTAGCTATTTAACTAAAACATAAGTTATAGAACATTATTATAAGTACAAAATGAGATGGATAACAGTTAGGAATATTAAAAGACTGGGTTATAGATAAAAAATAAAAATGTATGAAGTAAAAAAATAAGCATATATAATAATATTGATAACAAGAACTCCAACAGATAATGAATCTGTTGGAGTTTTTACTTTGAAAGGAGGTTCGCTTATGCCCATAACCCAAAAAAGTACCATAAAAACAGAAGCACATTTCTCAAAAGACGGCAAGCACAGATACCTACTAAAAAAAGAATGGGACAAAAGAAAGAAAAAAGCAATGGTAATTATGATTAATCCAAGTTCAGCAGATGGTATGGTTATAGACCATACAACAATGTATGTAATAAATAACCTATCAAAACTTGATTTTGGTTCTGTAGATATAGTAAATATGTTTTCTAAAATAGATATAAGATTAAGTTCAAGGCAAAATATAAAAGAATTAGTGGATAAAGAAAATGACAATTACATTGAAAAATCAGCAGTAAAGGCAGACTATATAATAATAGCTTGGGGAAGTATTGGAGAGAACAATAAAAAGATTAAAAAAAGGCAAAAAGAAATATTTAATCTACTAAAAAAATACAAAGATAAGCTATATACAATTTGTGATTTAAAAGGAAGGGGTGGTTATCATCCATTGGATCCACAAGTGAGACATAGTTGGAAACTTGAAAAAATAAATTTAAAAGATGCCTTAAAAATAAAATGAAAGGGGAAATAAAAATGATAAAAATAGGACATAAACGAGAAGTCAAAAACATTAAAGATTTACCTGAAGAAGTATTAGAGGTAGTAAGAGGAATAGTTGCTACACTAGATACATACTATGGAAAAAATAGAGATGTAGATAATGAAGATGGCGGATATGTCTTAATAATCCAGTCAGAAGAAGATATTGAGAGACTAGAAGAATTTGATATTTACATTGATGAAGAAATATATCCAGAGTATGTAGATAGAATTAAAGTAGAAGAAGGAGAAGATTGGATTAATGCCTTTATTCTTTGTAATAACGAATTTGGAATATCTTTAATAATATCAATAAGTATTGCACCAGAAACATTACTTGATGAAATAAGCGAGGAGGTATAGACTATGAGAAGAAATCTAATTGAAATAAAGACTAAAGGCAAATGTTTGATGATAACTCAGAAAAACAGTAAAGGGATGATAAAAAGAATAGTTGGTAAATGTAAAGCTGGAAAGGATTAAAAATCCTCTATCTAAAATGGAAAATAGATAGGGGATTTTTTAATTGAAATATTTAGTCGAATAGTTATTTTGAATTTCTTATCATCCTTTTAGCTCGGATATAAGCAAGAAACTCACTTTTATCTTCATCCGACCATGAATTGAAATCTTTAAGTTCATCTAAAATCTTTAGAAATTCTGGATTAGACAGAAGCTCTTTGATTTCAGAATTAATTTCAACATCGTCTGTTTCACCAAGCAAGTAACTGACAGTAGTATTAAGACCTCTGGCAATATCTTTTAATCTCTCAAGTGATGGGTTGCTTCTTCCATTCTCTATATCACTTAGAAAAGAAATAGATATATCAGTCTTTTTAGATAACTCCTTTAATGATAGCCCTCTTTCCTTTCTTAACTTTTTAATACGCTTTCCAACCATAAATATTCCTCCTTGAAATTCCGTAAATAACGGATTACGGAATTAACGTAAAATAGACTTGGTTGGAGGTGGTAAAAAATGGGCATAGGAGAAAAGATAAGAGAAGAAAGAATCAAGAAAGGTTTAAAACAATGTCAGCTTGCAAACAAAGCAGGAATTTCAAATACGTATTTATCGGATATAGAGGTCGGAAGAATAACTCCATCAATAAAAACTCTGATGAAAGTAGCACAGGCTTTAAATGTAGATTGTACCGTATTTTTGAAATCTGATAATGAAAAGTAAAGTCAATAGGGCTTTTATAATACATTTTCAAGGGGCATTCAATTGGAATAGTAATTTGTATTCCTATGAAAATTAAAACATTAATTAAAACATTCAATTCAGAAGAGGAGGTTGTTAAAGATGTTTTGCAACAAGTGTGGCAATGAAATTCCAGATGACAACAAATATTGTTTGAAATGTGGAAATCAAATCATATCAGATGAAACTGTTAAAGACAAAGAAGTAGAAAAAGGATAAACTGTTGCAGTAGAAACAAATAAAGAAAATACTGTGTAAAAATCAATTTGTCTAATTTGTAAAGGAAGAGGCAAGAAAATAAAGAAAAGATATGCTGTTATCAGTATAATAATAACGATTTTCATACTTGTTCCAATGCTTTTTATATTTGGAACTATGGAAGGAAGTACAGGTTTACTTGGTTTTATACTTTTAGCTTCATCAGTTTTAGGTTGGGGATTTAAAAAACGTAAATGTCCTATTTGTGATGGTAAAGGCAGTATAAATCTATAATGTTTTCATATAAAAGCATAATCATATAGAAAGACAGGGGGATTTTGATGACTAACACAAAGAGGAAAAATAGATTAATAAACATTGCATGCATATTGATGATTTTAATTGTTTTAATGGGGAATATATTTCAATTACAGGCTTTTGCAGAAGAAGAACCTATTAAAGTCAAAGTAAATGGAAAAGAAATTGAATTTGAACAACCACCTGTAATAATAAACGGAAGCACTCTTGTACCATTAAGAAAAATATTTGAAGCATTAGGTATATCAGTAGAATGGGATAGTGAAACAAAAACAGTATTTGCATTCAAGGGAGGTATTGTAATAAGTATACAAATAGGTTCAAAAACAGCTATGATTCAAGATGAAGAAAATATAGAAACAGAAGTAGAATTAGACGTACCATCACTAAAGCTAGTAGAGTATGAAAGAAGCAAAAGAGCAAGTGAATTGATGGATGAACTACTAGGTAATTGGTAAATCAGATTTTTTATTTGATAAAACATAGGATATACTGCTTATAGTCATAAATACATTAAGGACAGAAACATATAGGGGCTTAGGTTATTATCTTAGGCTCCTACTTTTAGTAATTTTTACACCAATATTTATTCGACTAAATATTAGATGTTATCATTATTAATTTCAACCAAATGGAATAAATTACACATAATTAGTAATATTAAGCAGGAGATTATTAATTCATAGAGAAAATATATTCATGGACAGATAGATGAAAAGGAGAGATTGCTATGAAAAAAATAAGTATATTTTTAGTTATTATCTTATTAATGAATATTGCAGGTCCATTAAAAGTATTAGCTGATGAACAGCCAATTAAAGTATCTATTAATGGTAAATTAGTAGAATTTGATGTACCACCTACAATAATTAATGGAAGAACACTAGTACCTGTAAGGGCAATATTTGAACAATTTGGACTTGAAGTAGATTGGGATAATGAAACAAGAACTGTAATTGGCAAAAAAGATGGACTAGAAATTAAATTACCAGTAGATAACAAAAAAGCTCAAAAGAATGATAAAGAAATTGAATTGGATGTACCAGCAACTATAATAAATGGAAGAACATTAGTACCAGTCAGATTTATAGCAGAAAGTCTTGGTGCAAAAGTAGATTGGGATAGAGAATCTAAAACTGTAATTATTTCTAATGGTTATAGTCAGAATGATACAATACCAATGATTTTATTTAATGATAAAGCAATGGCTGACTTAACAAGAAAACTTAAGGAAGTAAATGGTACAGTTTTTGTGCCAATTAAAGATTTTTTCACAACATTACATATGAATGTTACGATAAAAGGTGATATGATAAATATAATTGGTAAATATAATGAAATAAATATGAATGTAGGAAGTAATGTTGTTGATATAGGAGATAATACTTTTTATACTCTTAACCAACCAGTTATTAAGATAGATGAGAAAATTTATATGCCTTTTGATTGTATATTAAAAGTGACAAATATAGTTAAACAAGAAATGGGTACATATGGAGAAGAAAATAAGTTATTTTCACTTACAAGAATAAAAAAAGAAGAATTGATGAAAAATAACCCTTTTACATTAGAAAGATTGACTCAATTAGTAGAAAACACACCAGTAGATAAAGAAATATTGGAATTTAGGAAAAAACCGAATAAAAGGAGAAATGGGCTAAAGAAAATAGAAGGTAAATATTTTGATTTATATTATCCCGATGATGATAAAGCTAAAGAAGTAGCAGAATTTCTGAAACCATATATGGATACTGCATATATTTATTTAGTTGAGTTATATGGACAACAAGCACCTGTTGAAGTTCATCTGATACATGAAAAAGATGCTGAAAATCTAAAAGAAGGTGATATAAGAGCAAAAGAAAAAGTAACTTTTGTTTGGATTGAACCTAATAATGATGATGGTGGTAATAACATTGCTGAATTAGTACATGAAATGCATCATAACTTTTTTAGTTATGTAAATAATGATTGGTCATGGGCTGATGACAAGTGGTCGTCATTCGTTGATGAGGCTCTAGCGAAATTATTACCTTCTTTATATGTAAAAAATGTATATGATGGAAAAACAGATATGTGGGATATAGAATCAGATTATACACGAACTTTAATAGGAATAAGAAAATTAGTGGGCAATGATTTTGTAACATTAGATGAAGCAGTAGATAAATATTTAGGGAAACCTAGTTCTTGGGGTAGAGCAGAAGGAAGACATCGTGTGGCCCAAAATACTGCACTTGCATTTTGGATGTATGTATATAATGAATATGGTATAGAAAAGATAAAAGAAGTATTAAGGACTATTGGTAAAGGTAATTATAAATCTAAATTACAAAAAATATTTAATAAATCAACGGAAGAACTTTCGGATGATTTAATTAATGCTATGAATGAAGCATAAAATAATACTTATTCATACTAAGTAAAGAAAGGGAATTCTCTTTAAAATAGAGAATTCTCTTTATTTTTATCCAAAATATTTGCTCGAATATGTGAAAATAAAAATCACAAATAAAACACTTAAAGATTATTTTTCTAAAACATTAGGAGGAATATCTATGAGTAGAAATCAACGTAAACGAGTGGATATAGTAACAATTAGAATATCAAAATTAGAGCTTGTAAAAGAAGCAAGTTTTTTCTATGAATCTGGTGAAGAAAGAAGGAAAATAATTAGCCTAAGAAATGCCTTGTTGATGTATTATACATCTTTGTATTTCAGATTTAGGAAATGAAGCCCCAATTGCTTCTTTTAGACCAGTTAAACCATCTACACTAAATATTAAAATATCTTTAACACCTCTGTTTTTTAGTTCATTTAATATTCCTAACC
>NZ_JBFWFX010000017.1:0-33285 GCF_050286925.1 Caloranaerobacter longqiensis | reverse complement strand
GTAACATTTTAAGCAAAATGTTACTTTATAAATTTTAAAAATTCCCAATACAACTAAATTTTGAATTAGTTCTCTTATTTCACCAAATATTTCTTTACAACATAAATATATTTTCCCTTATTATGTAGAAATCTATATTGAATGTTCCGAATTTTTTCATATATGTTATTAATACCTAAAATTTTATGTGGTTGATCAATAAAACTTTACAATTAATTATTAATTGCTATCTTCCTTTCACCTTATATCATATTTCTAATTCCATATCTAATAACTTGACATTTCAATGTCTAAATTTCTATTCTTAAAGTTTATTATTATATTGAGCTTGAAAATATATTACAAATAATTTATGAGCTTATTGACAAAATATTTATTTTTATAAAAACAGGATGATAGCAAATAACAAATAGCCAGTTACAATACCTAACACCTAGTTACCTAATACCAAGTATCTAATGCCTAGATAGAACAAAATCTTCGATTTAAATAAATTAAGGAAGATTTTGCCTATATCCATAAACGGAAATTATATTTGAATTTATCCACAATTTAAAGTAGTTTATAACGACTCTGGCATGTAAACATGCCAAACAAAGTTTCAATAAAATCAACATTAATTTTTTAAAATATAGGATTTTATTATAATTTCCTATGGATTATAAAAAAACAGTGAACTAACTGCTCACTGTTTTCCTTAAAATCTACTTATTCGTTACTTTACAAATACTTTTGTAATATACTTAGCTGCTCACCTTTATTATCGCCATCTGTTATTACTCCGTCATATTTTCCAATGAGAATTGGGCTACTTATATCATGTTTTGCCGTATTATTAATAATTGCTTTATCACTTATATTAGCATAACAATAAATACATCTATGGTCACACGTATTATACATTCCCAAATCGACAGCTTCAGCACATAGACATTCTTTCCGTTGATTTTTATCTTTCTTGTATGGCAGGTAAAGGTCAAATAATTTATTAATTAAATTAATATCTATACATTTACCATGTTCTATGTCTATATCAGTTAAGTCAATTTCTTCACTGCAGCTGTAAATTTCTAAGTTATTATTTAATGCTATACGCTTTATACTCTTGCAAAAATCTATTAACTTTTCTCTATTAGAATAAGTCGTAATATCTTGTATCACTATTCCTTTATTTTGCTTAAGTTTATCCATTCTCTTTTTTACTTTTCCATATAAATCAACAAAACTAATTATAATTCTATTAGTGTAATTACTAAGCTCATTAGCAAGCTTATCTAATTTTTCAAGATGATATTCTATTGGCGTAATATTACTTACAATTATTGGATCATATCTCCAGATAACTTTATCTTTGCCTATTTTATTACTTAATCTCTTAAAAGTTTCTATTCTCTCTAATATATCATCCAAATTAGGCTCAAACAATTTTGGATAATCATTAATCGTATATTGAAAATAATATCTATATCCTTTTCTATCCAGTTCATCTAAATAAGAAATAAATTTTTTCGCATCTTTAGTCCAAAAAACAATCACATCAATATTATCTGGAGATAATCTAAATTTTTTAACTTGTTTTGTATTAAAAGGATTTACTCTGTAAAAGTAACCTTCTTTTATTCTATTCATAAACCACTCAGCATAAAAAGCAGGAATATCTGTGCGTCTGCTTGCACTTAATATCATAATTTCCACCAACTTTTTAATTTAATAATATTTTTTACTCTTTTAAACATTCTTTTACTTTCATCCAATGTTTTAATTTTTCATTAAAAGAAATTGCTCTGGCTGGACTTGTTGATGGTAACCTAAATAATTGTTTTTCTTTTACTAGTTCTTTATCAACTTTTCTTTTGAAAATTTCTTCTGCTTTTGAACCATTAAAAAATATAAACTTTATATTAGGATATTTTAAGAAAAGTGACTTAAAATCATTGATCTCTGGTTTTTTAATATTAGAATCTAAACTTCCTTCTCTATAACAAGACTTAACTACATCCCATAAAGCTATTTTATGAGTTAATAAAAATTGTACTTTTTTATCATAATCTTCTTCTACTTTTTCATTAAACATCGTATATATTATTTTCCAAAACTGATTTCTTGGATGTCCATAATATTGATTTTTTTCTAATGATTTTACTCCCGGTATCGAACCTAATATCAAAACTTTACAATTTTCATCAACTATTGGTCCAAAAGAATGTATATGCATATTTTCACCTACTTATAGCAAATATTCTTATCAGCAAACATATTTATTTCTTTACTAACAACATTTCCATCTATTATTATAACTATTCTATATAAAAATTTAAGCCAAAGGCAAGTCCCTTTGGCTTTTCATGTATTTCTCATTTAACTCCTGTAAGTACATCTATTATAGTTTCATAATCCATACCCTTTTTTAATTCAAACACTCCATATTTAAAACGTCTTTCAGCTTTCTTTAGAAATACAGCTTTAGCAAATTCATTTTTATCTGCTATTAAACCTTCTTTAAACAATCTTTCTATAATACTTTCACTTGATTCTCCCTTTTTTATTTCAAATAATACTACATCTTTTTCCTCTTTAACTTTTTCTCTTTCTTCCGTTTTTTTTGACACATCTTTATTTTCCTCATTTTTAGATTGATTTTTTTCTATAATCTCTTTTATATCTACCATCCCTAATTCTCTAGCTCTTCTTTTTATTTCTTCATCAGTATAATCTATATATTTTACATTAGGTTTAGATGCCATAATTATACCTGCTGAAATAAACATAACTCCTGCTAAAAACAGTAATACTGGTATTAGTTTTTTATCTAAAATATTCATAACTACTCCTCCAATAGCTACTATATTTGAAACAATACAGTTAACCCTTTAATTGTTCTGTTTTTAAAGCATTTTCGAAATATATGCTTGTACTTGGAAAAGCTACTTCTACTCCTTCTTCCTCTAATATTTTCATTATCTTGAAATTAATATCCTGTTTAATATCTAAATATCTTGCCCAATCTGATGTATTAGTGAAGAAATACAGTAAAATATCCAAACTGCTATCATTAAACCCGTCAAATTTTACAAATATTGTACCTTTATCTACTCCTGGATGGCTTTTTAACATTTCTTCTATTCTATTTATACATTTTTCTAATTTTTCGCGCGGAGTACTATACGTAACCCCTAATTTAAAAGTAATACGTCTTATACCTCTTCTTGAATTATTAATTATTGGCTGCCCAACAAGCATTGAGTTTGGAACAGTTACTACTGCTTTATTAAACGTTCTAATTTTAGTACTTCTAAAACTGATATCTTCTACAACACCTTCTATATCTGATGTTGTTATCCAATCACCTATATCAAATGGTTTATCCATAATGATAACAATTCCACCAAATATATTTGATAAAAAGTCCTTAGCAGCCATAGCAACTGCCAAACCACCTATTCCTAAACCAGCTATGAATCCACTGACATCATAATCAAATTCTTCAGCTACTATCCCTAATGCAATCACTATTGTTATCACTCTCATTATCTTAGAAAAGAAAGGTTTTAATACTTTACTAGTTTTTAAATTGAATTTATCTCCCATTAATTCGAAAAGTATTGAATATGTACCTTCTAAATTATAAAATCCCCATGCAATAATTATTATTATAGAAGAACGGAATAATTTCGAAATAAACTGTTTAGTTGAAAGACTTAAAGGAAACAACTTAAGTGCAAAATAAGTACCTAATATAACTATAAATGTCCTTAATGGGCTGCTAAAAGCTTTAACTAAATCATCATCAATTTCTGACTTGGTTTTACTTGTAAACTTTAAAGCTATTTTCAAAAAGTATTTTGTAAAAACATTTCTCATTATTATAGTAAATAGAAATATAAATATAGCTATCCCTAATTTTTGAATTGACATACCTAAAACTACCATGCCTAATTCTTTAAAAGCCTCTACATAATTCATAAAAATCACCCCTAAAGCAGACCTTGTTATGCTTATCTCTTGTATAATTTACTTAACTCGATAGCAAGTTTTGAACCAACTACTGCATTATTATAAACTAACTGAATGTTAGATTCTAAACTTTTCCCTCCAGTAATCTGTTTTATTTTAGATAGTAAAAATGGTGTTATGTCTTTTCCTCTTATTCCTTTTTCATTTGCTTCTATAATAGCATCATCTATTGCTTTATTTATTATATCGTAATCCATCTCATATTCTCTAGGTATTGGATTGCCTATGACTAAACCGCCTTTTAACTTTAAATCCCATTTTACCTTAATAATTTTTGCCAATTCACTCACAGAATCTACTCTATAATCAACTTTAAACCCACTTTTTCTAGTATAAAAGGCTGGAAATTCATCTGTCTTATATCCTATTACAGGCACTCCATGAGTTTCTAAATATTCTAAAGTTAAACCTATATCTAATATGGATTTAGCTCCAGCACAAACTACTGCTACATTTGTCTTTGCAAGTTCCATAAGGTCAGCAGAAATATCAAATGTTTCCTGTGCTCCTCTATGAACTCCTCCTATTCCACCAGTTACAAATACTTTTATACCTGCTAATGCAGAGATTATCATAGTTGAAGCTACTGTTGTAGCTCCATCAAGCTGCTTTGCTATTATAAAAGGTATATCTCTTCTACTTACCTTCAATACATTTTTAGCTTTACCCATGTATTCAATCTCTTCTTCACTCAAACCTACTTTTAATTTCCCTTTTATTATCCCAATAGTTGCAGGAATAGCTCCATTTTCCCTTACTATTCTTTCTACCTTCTTTGCAGTTTCAACATTTTGAGGATAAGGCATACCATGAGATATTATAGTAGATTCTAATGCAACTACAGGTTTTCCTTTTTCTATTGCTTTTTCCACTTCAGGATGTATTTCTAAATATCTATTAAGCATATATTCATCTCCTTTGCTTCTCTTTAATGATATTATATCAAAAATATCTACATACAAAAAACTTCGGGTTTTCCCCGAAGTCATATTTATACCATCCTACTCAAAAATGACCTTATTCTAGGATGCTCAGGATTTTCAAAAATTTTCTTAGAATCACCTTCTTCAATAATTTCTCCTTCATCCATAAATATTACTCTATCTGAAACTTCTTTTGCAAATCTCATCTCATGTGTTACTATAAGCATAGTCATATGTTCCTTGGCAAGTTCCTTAATTACATTTAGTACTTCTCCTACAAGCTCTGGGTCTAACGCTGAAGTCGGTTCATCAAATAGCATTATTTCAGGTTCCATTGCCAATGCCCTAGCAATTGCAACTCTCTGTTTTTGTCCACCTGAAAGCTGAGACGGATAATAATCTTGTTTATCAAGCAAACCTACTTTTGAAAGCAGCTCTTTCCCTAATTTTATTGCTTTATCTTTATTGATTTTTTTTACTACAATAGGAGCTTCGATAATATTTTCAAGTGCAGTTTTATGAGGAAATAAATTAAAATTTTGGAATACCATACCTATTTTTTTATACCCATTTTTAGTAATTGGTACACCATCAATTTCTATATATCCAGAATCTATTTCCTCTAGCTGACTTATGCATCTTAGAAGAGTACTTTTTCCGGAACCCGAAGGACCTATTATTGATATTACTTCACCTTTATTTACATTAAAAGATATATTTTTTAATACTTTAAGGTCTTTAAAACTCTTGTTCACATTAACTACTTTTATCATAGTACTCTCTCCTAATCTGATATAGAATATCTATCTTCAATTTTTCTAAATATGGCTACAATTACAGAACTTATTCCCAAATAAAGTATTGCAGCTATAATAAATGGAGTTATTGTAAAATCCCTCGTAAGTACTTCTTTAGCTGCTCTTAACAAATCACCCATACCTATAGCTGCCACTAGTGCAGTATCTTTTACAAGATTTATAGCTTCATTACATGTTGGTGGTATAACTCTTCTCACAGCTTGAGGAATTATAATTCTAGTCATAGTTTGTCTATAATTCATTCCAAGCGATTTAGCTGCCTCAAACTGTCCTTTATCTATTGATTCAATCCCAGCTCTAAATATTTCAGTTAGATATGCTGAATAATTTAATACAAAAGTAAGAGCAGCTGCCGTAAAAG
Source organism: Caloranaerobacter longqiensis (assembly GCF_050286925.1). Classification (NCBI taxonomy): domain Bacteria; kingdom Bacillati; phylum Bacillota; class Tissierellia; order Tissierellales; family Thermohalobacteraceae; genus Caloranaerobacter; species Caloranaerobacter longqiensis. The sequence continues at coordinate 27,169 of NZ_JBFWFX010000017.1, read as the reverse complement.
GCATTAACGAAATACCAATTACAGGCAGCCCATAATATACAAAGAACAGTTGCAAAAGCAAAGGAGTCCCTCTAAATATCCATGTATATATCCCTATTACTTTCGACACAATATTGTATTTTGATATTTTAAATACAGCCAATAAAATCCCCAATGGCACACACAAAGTAGCCGTTACAATATAAAGCTTAAAAGTTGTTATCGCACCTCTTAGTATAAATCCTGTAACATCAAAAATATATGTCATCTTCTATTCTCTCCCTATTTAATAACTATATCTTCACCAAACCATTTTTTAGATATTTCAGCAGCTGTTCCATCCTTTTTCATTTCATCAAGTACTCTGTCTAATTCTTCTCTAAATGAAACATCTTCCTTTCTTATTCCAACTGCATATGATTCGTCTCCAAGATTTTCTTCAAGTATTCTATATTCATCTTGCTTTTTAGCAATATAATATCTTCCAACTATTTCATCTATAACAACTGCATCAATTCTTTTTGCTTTTAAATCTAGTAATGCTTCGATATTATTTGAATACTTTCTTACATCCTTTAAAGTTTCAACTAAAGTTTTATCAGAATTTAAAGCTTGCTCACTACTGCTTCCAAGCTGAACACCAATTATTTTTCCTTTTAAATCATCTTTGCTATTTATATTTGAATCATTATTAACAATTATAATCTGTCTGTTTGCAAGATAAACCTTTGAAAAGCTAATCTGTTTTTTCCTTTCATCTGTTACAGTTAAACCATTCCAGATTAGATCAATATCTTTCTTTTTAAGACTTAATATTACTCCATCCCAATCTACAGGCTTAAATTTAACTTCTACACCCATTCTCTTTGCTGCTTCCTTCGCCATGTCTATATCAAATCCTACAATTTCACCTGACTTATCCCTAAAGCCCATTGGTGGGAAATTGTCATCAAGACCAACAACAAAATAGCCCTTTTTCTTAATTTCTTCTAATGATTGGTCTTCTGTATTCTTTTGACCACAACCTGTAAAAGATAAAGATAATAAAATAAGTACTAAAACTAATAATACGTAACTTTTCTTCATTTGTATCTCCTCCTTAAGTTTGTTTTTTTACGATACTAAAAATTATACTTTATTACTTTAAAAAAGTAAAGTATTGAAGTTGAAAAAATAATATTTTTCTCGTAAAATCCAAAAATTGAGAATAGAGCTACAAATATTTATCAAATTTGAACATGAAAACTTTAAATTCAGAAAATACATGTATTAAACTAAGTTGTTGTCATTGTTGCCAATAGTAAATAATTTTTAAAAACAACTTTAATTTTTCAATATATCTGATAAAATATTTATTATAAAATTCTGACATATAATAATACACATAAATATCTTAGTTGCTAAAGATAACTAACATATTTTGATATACTTGTTTATTTTTTAGAATAATTAGAACAAGAGGTGATTTAATGGCTAAGCATATTGTTGAAGAAGCTAAAAGATGTCTTCAATGTAAAAATCCAAAGTGTAAAGAAGGCTGTCCTGTAAATACTCCTATTAATGAGGTTATAGCCATGCTTTTAGATGGTAATATAAAAAAAGCTGGAGAAATGCTTTTCTTAAACAATCCTCTTTCTGTAGTCTGCTCTCTTGTGTGTCCTCATGAATCTCAATGTGAAGGGAATTGCATATTGGGTATAAAAGGTAATCCAGTACAAATAAGTGCAATAGAGCATTATATTTCTGAGTATTATTTAAATACTATTGACGTAAATAAAAATAATAATGTTAACAAAAAAGTTGCAGTAATAGGTTCAGGTCCTTCTGGTTTAACAGTAGCTTTTATATTGGCATTAAAAGGATATGATATAACTATTTTTGAAGCCCAAGACAAAATTGGAGGATTCTTAAGATATGGTATACCAGATTTTAGGCTTCCAAAAAACATTCTTGAAAAATTAAAAGAAAAATTAATAGGACTCGGAGTTAAAATAAGACCTAATACATTAATTGGTCCTGTTATCACAATTGATGACCTTTTTAGAGATGGATATAAAGCTGTTTTTATTGGGACAGGAGTATGGAAACCAAATACCTTAAATATAAAGGGAGAAAGTTTAGGTCATGTACATTATGCAATAGACTACCTTAAAAATCCTGAGGTTTTTAATTTAGGAAAGAAAGTCTGTGTAATTGGGGCAGGAAACACCGCTATGGATGTAGCAAGAACTGCTATAAGAAATGGTGCTAGAGATGTTTATATAATGTACAGAAAAGGACCAGAAGACATTCCAGCTAGAGATTATGAAGTAGAATATGCCAAAATAGATGGAGTAAAGTTCATGTTTTACAAAACTCCTATAGAAATATTAGATAATGGAATCAAATATGTTAGGACTAAAAAAATATTTGATAAATCAGGTCAGCCAAAAATAGTGCCTATAGAAAATACTGAAGAAATCTTTGAAGTTGATTCAGTTATAATAGCTATTAGTCAAGGTCCTAGGGCAAATATTGTATCAAATACTAAAGATATAAATATAGATAACAAAGGATTTGTTATTACAGATAAATTTGGAAGAACAACAAAAGAAGGTGTTTTTGCCTCTGGTGATGTCGTTACAGGTGCTAAAACTGTTGTAGAAGCTGTGAAACTTTCTAAAAGAGTTGCGGAAGCAATAGATGAATACGTATCAAAAAAATACACTGAATAAAAATTTTAATAGTTCTCAATTTATACAATTATTTATACTAGTACATTTATCAAATCAGTAACCAAAGAATGTCGTCACTTCATTTTAGAACTATAATAATTTAAAAAGTGACGACTTTTTCTTATAAATATATAATACTCTAATAATGAACACGAACCAACCAAAATCTTATACTTTTGTCGCTCCAACCTAAATCCCATGGTACTCTGTATCTATCTGTATTATGACAATTTACCAATGGATATCCTTTAGAATCTGCACCTGTAACAACAGAGATATGAGCTACCTTTCCTTTTTTCCCATAAGCTATAAAATCACCTGGAAGTAATTTATAAGCAGCTTTATAGACTTTTTCATAACTACCATAAGCTATTAATGAAGCTCTACCACTATAAAGCATATAATCTTTAAATGCATGTGCATTAACCCAAGCTTTGCTACCACCTTTATTATAATTCCATGTATAAGTCTTTCTGAATTTTCCTCCTTCAAACAGAATTTGAGAAGCAAAGTTTGCACAATCGCCTCCTCTAGAATTATAATTTATATATTTATTGTTATATCTATAGCCTGTTTTTTCAGAACCAGCTGCTCCACAATATTTATCTGCATATTCAACTGCTGATTTCCTTCGCTTACTTATTTTAGATAAATCTCTAGGTTTATGTGATAGTATATAAGTTTTTATCTCTTCTGTCTTAATATCATCTAATTTCAGTGAGTCTGCAAATGGATCGGTATACCATTCTCTTGTAATAAACCATTCATCTTCTTCACCCTTAACAATATCCATTGAATGATATGTCCCTATTCTAAATAAATTTATACTGCTTTCGTTCTTATAAACATATTTATATTCAGTAGATACCATTAAATTAACATAAAACCCTTGTCCCTTTTCTCTCACTTTTCTAATTATAGTTTTTGGCTTTATACTTATAAACTTTACTCCTTGCTTATCAGCCCATTTATGTAAATATTTCATTCTTCTAAGTTCATGCTCATAAGCCCATCTACCGTATTTTGTGGAAGTATCATAAAGTATCGACAGCAAACTTTCATCTTGTTTTAAAATAGCTTGACTTCTTAAGTTAAAAATTTTCTCAATTTCATGAGTAATCTCTTTATTAATAAATATTGGTATATGTCTTAAAAACAGAAACCTAACCGATATTAAAAATACAGATATTATAGCTAGTATTAATATAACTAAATATAACCTCCTTTTTGAAATGATTATAAACATAAATATAACCCCCGTTATTCCTTCATTCTATAAGATTATATGATAAAAAAATATAATATAGCACAAAAGCGGCCAAAGGCCGCTTCTAAATTATCCACTATTTTATCCACATTATCAACAGTATCCACATGCAGTGGTGTATAACTTATGTAAACTTATAAATGTTCTATTTGCTTTAGTTTGACAATGTTTAACTTTACATAATAATTATTTTTCCACAATACACAATTTATCCACATGTAATTATTAACAATCTATCCACAATGTCTTATAACTTCGAATCGTTCTAATATATATCCTTCATCAGGTCTTATGCCTGCTTTTCTTAATGCTATTAGTACCTGCTCTTCTGGACTATCCACACCTTCTAAATCTGGAAGCAAAACTCCCATTTTATATCCTTTTCTTACAATAACACCGTATTTTTTAATATCTAATTTTTCTATCGTATCTATTTCTTCTGGTTCCTTAATAATATCAACAGAATATTTTAGTCTTTCAAGTTCATCTTCTTCTACAGGATAGAAACGTGGGTCTTCGGTACCCGCTTTAATTGCATTTCTTATAATCTCTTTTGCTATATTTTCTTCAGTTGGAGCTATAGTACCTATACATCCTCTCAATTTACCGTCTTTTTTTATTGATACAAAAACTCCAGCTTTATTCATAATCATTTCTTTATTAACATTCACAGGTATATCCATTACTTTACCATTCTTTATAAAATACTCTAGACTCTCTCTTGCCAATCTTACGTATTCATCTTCATTTTCTCTTATTCTTTGCATTTTCTCTTTTTCATACTTAATAAGTTTGTCAAGTAGCATATTATTTTTAGATATTCCTTCTATCTCTGTATAGCTTACACAATAACCAACACCAAAAGGATATTCGTATGAAATTACTTCTGATACGGTTTTATATCCATCTAATAAACCACACATTATCATAATTGAACGAAGACCACATTCTCCAGCTATCTCTGCAAAAGTAAAATCTATTTTCATTAATCCCTCTCTATCTCCGCTTTCTAATAACTTTACTACCATTTCATCAAAATCTTTACCTCTTGCGTTGTAGCCACTAGGAGCATCTTTTGTTAATTTATGAGATAAATCACCACTAGCTATAAATACTATATTTTCTTCGCTTTCTTCGATAACTTGTTTTAATATCATTCCAAATTGATATAATTCAATAGATGATAACAAACCATAAGTTATATGTACTAGTTTAAAATCAGAATATTCTTTCTTTATGAAATATAATGGTACTAAAGCACCATGATCTAGTTTATAGTCGACATCATAGTCTGATGCAAATTCTTTATCAATTTTTGCACAAACAATATCTTTATAAGATGCTTTTTCTATAATATTATCCACGATTTTTTTATTGTTAATTATCTCAAAGTATATTCCCTCACTTCCAAACCTCTTAAAATCTCCTATTAGTTTATCCTCATAAAGAATTGATATTGCATCAGTAAATAAAGGTCCGTGTGGAGTAACAATAATTATAGTATCAGGCTTTTTTTTACTGATATCAGATGCTATCTGCTTCATACTGCGAATAGTCTTTGCAGCTTTACTTTCCTGCCCTTTTCCTATTTCAGGTATTATAATTGGTGGATGAGGAAGTACATATGCTCCTAATATTTTTCCCATCAGTATTCCTCCTATATTTTAAATTCGTAGATGTTATTCTCTAATAATAATACCCTCTAACTATATTATTTTATTCATTTTTCACTTCTTTAAAATATCTCATAATACCTATATATATAGCCCAAGCAATCTTTTCTTGATATTTACTATCAATTAAAAGTCTTTCTTCGTTAGGATTTGAAATAAATCCACATTCTATTAACACAGAAGGAATGTTAACTTCCCTGAGTAAATATATATTATCTCTATCCTGTGGAACTCTCCTATTATTTTTATCCAAAACATTTCTTAATTCTTCTTGCAAAATTTCTGCTAATTTCTTACTATCTTCACATCCTTTTTTATAAAACGTTTGAGCTCCATAATATTTAGATTGTGGAAAACTATTTAAATGAATACTTATAAATATATCTCCTTCACTTTCGTTTACAAATATCCTTCGATTTCTTAAATCCTCGTTCTTTTTCTGCCTATAGGTTTTCGATTTTTCTGTATATAATCCTTTATCTTCTTCTCTAGTTAAAATAGCTATTCCTCCTGTCTGTTCTATTAATCTTCTCAATCTAAGAGCTATTTCTAAGTTGATATCATCTTCTTTTTTACCTAGCTTACCAACTGCACCTGGATCAACTCCTCCATGCCCTGGATCTATAATTATTACTTTGTCATTAATAGGCAGATATAGAGATGTTGTTATGAAATTATTTGTATTTATATAATAAACAAAACTCACTAGTATTAAAAAAAATATAATTATCCATTCTTTTTTTATAATTATTAGCTTCATAGTATTCCTCCTGTTGAAATTCTCATTTAATAATATTTAAAAAGGCTTTGTCTATATTACAATACTTTTGTTTAATTAATAATATTTTTCATAATTTATTGATAAATCTGGTAATTTAAAAAGACAAAAAAAAACACTGGATGAAAGTCCAGTGTTTTCTTATCTCTTTGAGAATTGTGGAGCACGTCTTGCTTTCTTTAATCCGTATTTCTTTCTTTCCTTCATTCTTGGGTCTCTTGTTAACATTCCTGCTTTCTTAAGTATTGGTCTTAACTCAGCATCAGCCTTAAGTAAAGCTCTAGCAATACCATGTCTTATAGCTCCAGCTTGACCAGTAAATCCGCCACCATTTACTCTTACAATAACGTCATATTTTCCTAAAGTATTTGTTATAACTAATGGTTCTTTTACTATAACTTTTAATGTTTCATAATCAAAATAATCATCTATGCTTCTTTTATTTATTATAATATTACCTTCACCAGGTACTAATCTTACTCTAGCAACAGAAGTCTTTCTTCTACCAGTTCCGTAGTATTGCACCTTAGCCACTTACAGTCCTCCTCTCCTTAAGCACTATATTTCGTAAACCTCAGGTTTTTGTGCTTGATGTTTATGTTCTGAATCTCTATAAACTCTTAACTTCTTAATCATCTTTCTTCCTAATCTATTCTTTGGTAACATACCTTTAACAGCTAAGAATACTGCTTTCTCAGGATTTTCAGCCATTAGTTTCTTGTATGGAACTTCTTTTAAACCGCCAGGATATCCTGTATGGTATCTGTAGTATTTCTGCTCTAATTTTTTACCAGTTAAAACTATTTTCTCTGCATTAATTATTATTACATGGTCACCAGTATCAACGTGTGGAGTGTATATTGGTTTATGCTTTCCTCTTAAGATTTTTGCTACTTCACTAGCTAATCTACCTAGAGTCTTACCTTCCGCATCTATTATATACCATTTTCTTTCTATTTCTTGTGGCTTAGCTAAAAAGCTTTTCAACCTTTTTCCCTCCCTATTCACCAGAATTGCTTTGAGATTTATATGAAAAATCCGGGGCTAGTGGATTTCCATTATTCTCATACTCTATATATTGTAATACAACGTGCCTTGTGTGTCAAGATACTAACTAAAAACAAAACTTTCGATTTAAATAAATTAAGGAAAATTTTGTTGAAATCCATAAACGGAAATTATATTTAAATTATCCATAATTTATATGTCATATAATTTCCGATGGATTATAAAATACTCTTTCTAGATATAATCCTTGAGGCTGTGCTGTATGCCCTGCTTTGTTCCTATCTTTTGATTCTATAATTTTAGGTATATCTTCTATTTTTTTCTTTCCACATCCTACCTCAATTAAAGTCCCTACTATAATTCTTACCATATTATATAGAAAACCATTTCCTGTAACCTTAAACTCAATTAAATCTCCTTCTTCAACTATTTCTAAATTGTAAATAGTTCTGACTGTATCTTCCATACAACTCCTAGATGACATAAATGCTCTAAAATCATATGTTCCAACAAAGAATTTAGCACCTTCTTTAATCTTAGATAAGTCTAAAGCATAAGGTACATGATATGAATAATTTCTCAAAAGAGGACTCCTTATTTTACTATTGTAAACTAAATATCTATATTCTTTTCCTTTTGCAGAATATCTTGCATGAAAACTTTCATCTACTTCAATAGATTCTTTTATAGATATATCAAATGGCAATACGCTATTTAATGCAAATTTGAATTTATCTGCAGGAATTTTAGAATTAGTATGAAAATTTGCTACCTGCCCTCTTGCATGTACTCCTTTATCAGTTCTGCCAGAACCTATTAATTTTACATCTTCTTTTGTTATTTTTTTTATTGCCTTTTCAATTTCTTCTTGAATAGTTTTTAATTCAGGCTGCTTCTGCCACCCAAAATAACGAGTTCCATCATATTCAATAACTAATTTTATGTTCCTCATTGAACATACCACCTACAAATATCTATACAATACTATTATTACAAACAAAGCAATCATTATACCCAATGCTATAAAGTCTCTTGCATTTAATACTAATTGTTTCATTCGTGTTCTGTTTTCTCCACCCCTATAACATCTCGCTTCCATAGCCATAGCTAATTCATCTGCTCTTCTAAAAGCACTCACAAATAATGGAACTAATAACGGAACTAAACTCTTAGCCCTATTTAGAATGTTCCCACTTTCAAAATCTGCTCCTCTAGCCATCTGGGCCTTCATAATTTTATCTGCTTCTTCAAGTAAAGTAGGAATGAATCTTAATGCTATCGTCATCATCATTGCTAATTCGTGAGCTGGAACTCCTATCCTTTTAAATGGGTTCAATAATTTTTCTATACCATCAGTTAGTGATATTGGAGAAGTTGTTAATGTAAGTAATGATGTACCTACTATTAAAAAAATTAATCTAAGTGCCATAAATAATGCCTTATTTAAACCTTCTATTGTAACGTCTAACGGACCTATTTCAAAAATCACTTGCCCCTTAGTCATAAATAAGTTCAATATAAATGTAATTATAATAATAGGAAGTAAAGGTTTTAAACCCTTTAATATGTATTTTATTGGAATTTCAGATATTAAAATAACCATTAAGATAAAACCTAGTATAAATAAATATGGTAAAAACTTATCTATAAAAAATAATGCTATAATAAACAAAAATGTTATTATTATCTTTATCCTAGGGTCTAACTTATGAACAACTGTATTTCCAGGATAATATTGACCTATAGTAATATCTTTAATCATAATTATTTCCCCTTATAGCTCTTAGAATTTCTTCTTTAGCCTCATCTACTGTTATTACATCATCTCTAATACCCTGCCATTTCTTCTTTAGAGCTTTCATAAAGTATGTTATTTGAGGTATTCCTAATCCCAATTTCTCAAGTTCATCAGATTTACTAAAAATTTCCCTAGGCGTCCCATTCATCACTATTTTACCTTTATACATAACGATAAGCCTATTAACCAATTTAGCTATATCTTCCATACTATGCGAAACAAGTATTATTGTAATCTTATATTTTTCATGTAATTTTTTAATTTGCCCTAATATTTCATCTCTACCTCTTGGGTCTAATCCAGCTGTTGGCTCATCTAGTATTAAAATCTCTGGCTTCATAGCAAGTATTCCTGCTATAGCAACCCTTCTTTTCTGACCTCCACTTAACTCAAACGGAGACCTGTCTTTTAAGGCTTCATAATCCAGTCCAACCATTTCCATCGATTCTTTAACTCTTTTCTCTATCTCATCTTCAGATAAACCTAAATTCTTAGGACCAAAAGCTATATCCTTTGCTACTGTTTCTTCAAAAAGCTGATATTCAGCATATTGGAATACTAGTCCTACCTTCTGTCTAATCTCTTTTAAGCTTACATCTTTTGATGTTATATCCAAATCATTAATAAAGATTTTCCCAGATGTAGGTTTTAAAAGGCCATTAAGATGTTGAATTAAAGTAGATTTACCAGAACCCGTATGTCCAATTAAACCTACAAACTCTCCTTTAGCAATCTCTAAATTTATATTGTCTAAAGCTTTTGTCTCAAATGGACTTTTTGGATTATAAATATGAGTTAGATTTTTTATAACAATAGTCATAGTACACTCACCAATTCCTCAACTGTTAGTATATCTGCAGGTATATCAATACCTTCTTTTCTAAGTTTATACGCCAATTCAGTTACTTGTGGCACATCTAGTCCCATGCTTTTTAATTTTTCTACCTGACTGAATATTTCCTTAGGAGTACCCTCCATTATAATTTGTCCTTCTTCCATAATAATTATCCTGTCTGCTAAAACAGCTTCATCCATATAATGCGTTATGTGTATGATAGTCTTTTTTTCATTTCTATTAAGTTTTTTTATTGTATTCATAACTTCTTTTCTGCCAGATGGGTCAAGCATAGCTGTTGGTTCGTCTAGAATTATACACTCAGGTTTCATAGCTAGAACGCCTGCTATAGCTATTCTCTGCTTTTGTCCACCTGAAAGTAGGTGTGGTGCATACTCTTTATATTCTGACATCTCAACTGCAGCCAAAGCCTCGTCTACTCTTTTTCTTATTTCATTCGGTTCTATTCCTTGATTTTCAGGTCCAAATGCTACATCTTCTTCTACTATAGTTGCAACAATTTGGTTATCTGGATTTTGAAATACCATTCCAGCAGTCTGCCTAATGTCCCAAATTCTCTCCATATCAGTCGTATCAATCCCATTTACATAAACCTTGCCCTTAGACGGTAGTAAAAGTGCATTCATTAGTTTAGCAAGAGTAGACTTGCCTGAACCATTATGCCCTAAAATTACAAGGAATTCCCCTTTATATATTTCCAAATTAATGTTCTTTACCGCTGCTATACGTTCTTCTTCACTATTAGTGTACTCATATGTTACATTATCCATTTTAACCATTATTTCTCTCATATCTATCCCCACTCATACGAAAACTTAAGAAAATAGGGACTAAGTTAAGCTGACAACTTAATCCCCTACACTATCTATACTAATTCTATTATTACCATTTCTGAACCATCGCCTCTACGAGGTCCAATTTTTAATATTCTTGTATAACCACCATTTCTTTCAGCATATTTAGGTGCGATTTCATCAAATAATGTTTTAACAACAGTTTCATCATATACAAATGCTAAAACTTGACGTCTAGCATGTAAATCTCCTCTTTTTGCAAGAGTTATCATCTTTTCAGCTAATCTTCTAGTTTCTTTTGCTCTAGCTTCTGTTGTTTCAATTTTCCCATTTTTTAATAAACTAGTTACTAAATTTCTTAACATTGCTTTTCTATGGTCAGTTCTGCGACCTAGTTTTCTTAATTTTGCCATCCCTCTTCCCTCCTTACTTCTTAGTCATCACTCTTCTTTAGGCTCAATCCGAGTTCTGCTAATTTGCGTTGAACTTCCTCAAGGGATTTTTTACCAAGATTTCTAACCTTCATCATATCTTCTTCTGTTTTCTTAGTTAATTCATCTACTGTGTTAATACCCGCTCTTTTTAAACAGTTATATGATCTAACTGATAAATCTAATTCTTCTATTGTCATCTCTAGTACTTTTTCTTTCTTATCTTCTTCTTTTTCAACCATAATTTCAACATCATTTACATGGTCAGTCAATGTAATGAACAGGTTTAAATGCTCACTCATAATCTTAGCACCTAATGAAGCAGCTTCATCTGGCTTAATACTGCCATCCGTCCAAACTTCTAGGATTAACTTATCATAATCAGTAATCTGACCAACCCTTGTGTTTTCAACTTTAAAATTTACTTTTTTAACAGGAGTAAAGATTGAATCAATAGGTATTACTCCTATTGTATGATTCTCTTTTTTATTTTTCTCTGCTGGAACATATCCGCGTCCTTTAGCCATTTCAAGTTCCATATAAAGCTTTCCATCTTCATCAAGCGTAGCTATGTGTAAATCCTTGTTTAATATTTCAACCTCAGGTCCTGTAATAATATCTCCAGCTGTTACTTCTCCTTCTCCTTCTGCTTCTATTCTTAATGTTACTGGTTCATTAGTATGCATAATAGCTACTAAATCTTTTAAGTTTAATATAATTTCAGTAACATCTTCCACTACTCCAGGAATGGTAGAAAATTCATGCAACACTCCTTGAATCTTTATTGATGTAACAGCAGCACCTGGTAAAGATGAAAGTAATATTCTTCTAAGTGAATTACCTAAAGTAGTTCCGTAACCTCTTTCTAAGGGTTCTACAACAAACTTACCATAGGTATTGTCTTCGCTCATTTCAACAATCTCAATTTTTGGCTTTTCTATTTCAATCATCTACTAATAACCCTCCCTATAAGCTTTTTTGTGGTACTGAGGGCAACTGATTCTATTTTTTATATTACTTAGAATATAACTCAACGATTAAGTGTTCTTCAATTGGTAATTCTATATCATCTCTTGAAGGCTCAGCGATAACCTTACCTTCCATTTTTTCTGCTGTGAATTGTAACCATTTTGGTACTCTTCCTTGATGGTTTTCAATTAATTCTTTAAACTTAACTGATGATCTGCTCTTCTCTTTTACTGCAATAACATCTCCTACAGAAACTAGATATGAAGGAATATCTACTTTTTCACCATTAACAGTGAAATGTCCATGAGTAACTAATTGTCTAGCTTCCGCTCTAGTTGAAGCTAATCCTAATCTATATACAACATTGTCTAATCTCATTTCTAATATTTTTAATAGGTTTTCACCTGTAATACCTTTCATTTTGTCTGCCATTTCGAAGTATCTTCTCATTTGCTTTTCTGATATTCCATAATATCTACGAACTTTTTGCTTTTCTCTTAACTGGATACCATAGTTTGATAATTTTCTTCTAGATTTACCATGTTGTCCTGGAGCATAGTTTCTTCTAACAATTGCACACTTATCTGTATAGCATCTATCTCCTTTTAAATAAAGCTTAAGTCCTTCTCTACGACAAAGTCTGCAAACTGGACCTGTATATCTTGCCATTCTCTACACCTCCTACATCATAATTATACTCTTCTACGTTTAGGTGGTCTACAACCGTTATGTGGAATTGGAGTAACGTCTTTTATAAGACTAACTTCTAGCCCAGCAGCTTGTAATGATCTTATTGCTGCTTCTCTACCTGCTCCTGGACCTTTAACATATACTTCTACAGTTTTTAATCCGTGTTCCATAGCCTTTTTAGCAGCAGCTTCAGCAGCCATTTGAGCAGCAAATGGAGTTGATTTTCTTGAACCTTTAAATCCAAGCTGACCTGCGCTAGCCCAAGCAATAGTATTACCTTGAGTATCAGTTAAAGTAACTATTGTATTATTGAATGTTGATTTAATATGAGCCTGACCTCTTTCGATATTCTTTTTATCTCTTCTTTTAACGCGAGATCTTTTATTCTTATTAGCTACCACTTACAGTCCCTCCTTTATCTATTACTTTTTACGCTTCTTACCTACTGTTTTTCTAGGACCTTTTCTAGTTCTTGCATTAGTCTTTGTACGCTGACCTCTTACAGGTAAACCTCTTCTATGTCTAATACCTCTGTAGCAGTTAATGTCTTTAAGTCTTTTGATATTTAAAGCTATCTCTCTTCTTAAGTCACCTTCTACTACATATTCGTTTTCTATTATATGTCTAAGTTTATTTACTTCTTCTTCAGTTAAATCCTTTACTCTTGTATCTGGATTTATACCAGCTTTAGCTAATATTTCATTTGATCTTGATCTTCCGATACCGAATATATAAGTTAATCCTATTTCTACTCTCTTATCTCTTGGCAAGTCAACACCAGCAATTCTGGCCATTAATATCTACACCTCCTAATACTGTGAATCAATTAGTTTTATCTGTATACAACTTTTATCTTAAGCAGCCGCGATATTCATTAACTCAAATAATTATTATACTAAAAAACACAATAAATAGCTAGTATATTATGTCTAATATTAACCTTGTTTTTGCTTATGCTTAGGATTTTCACAAATAACCATTACTCTACCTTTTCTTTTAATAATTTTACATTTTTCACAAATTGGTTTAACTGATGGCCTTACTTTCACAGCAATCCCTCCTTGCTACTTTTTACGCCATGTAATTCTACCTCTAGTTAAATCATACGGAGATAACTCAACTGTTACTCTATCACCTGGAAGAATTCTTATAAAATTCATTCTCAGTTTGCCTGATATATGAGCTAACAATTCATGTCCATTATCAAGCCTTACTTTAAACATTGCATTTGGTAGAGCCTCTATAACAGTACCCTCTACCTCTATAACATCTTTTTTGGACATTAGGCAACCTAACCTCCTATTCAAGGAAATTATATCTCTTCATTGAAAGGTTTTAGACATTTTCTAACATAAGCATTATTAAATTTTTCTCCCTTTTCAATCTTTTCTTTAATATTTTCTAGTACAGTTTTATAAACGATTAAGTGTTTTATTTTCTTTTTCTTTGGTTTGTCAAGTTTTCTTAAGTCACCATCTACTATCAATACATATTTATCATCTAAAATATCAATAACAACGAAAACTCTTCCTTTATCTCGACCAGCTTTTGATCTAACAACTTGCCCTATTTGGATATCGCTAGTAGTTTCCATAAAATTCACCTCTTATTTGTTATAAAGCAGTCAGTATTTCGGGCTCACCATCTGTAATAGCTATGGTGTGTTCGTAGTGAGATGACAGTTTTCCGTCAAACGTAACTACTGTCCAATTGTCTTTAAGAATTCGAACATGATATGTTCCTGCATTCACCATTGGTTCTATAGCTAAAACCATACCTTCTTTTAATCTTGGTCCTCTTCCTGGTGGACCAAAGTTAGGTATCTGCGGGTCTTCATGCATTTTTTGTCCGATACCATGCCCAACAAAATCTCTCACAACTGAAAAACCATTACTCTCCACATATTTTTGAATCGCATGTGATATGTCTGAAAGTCTATATCCTACTTTTGCATATTTTATACCTTCATAAAAAGACTCCTCAGTTACTTTAATAAGTCTAAGAGCTTCCTCTGATACATCCCCTACAGGATAAGTCTTAGCACTGTCACCATAATAACCATCTACAATCACACCAATATCTATACTTATAATATCACCATCTTTTAGCCTTTTTAATCCAGGTATGCCATGAACAACTTCTTCATTAACTGACGTACAAATAGAAGCTGGGTAACCGTTATATCCTTTAAAAGCTGGTCTACCATTATTTTTCAGTATAAAATCTTCAGCAATCCTATCTAGCTCTTTCGTTGTAATGCCAGGCTTGATAAATTGTTGGAGAAAGGCGTGAGTCTCAGCAACAAGTCTACCCGCCCTTCTCATCTTTTCAATCTCTCTTTTAGTTTTTATTATGATCATTATTTACCGCTCCCTAAAGCACTTACGATATCTTCAAACACTTTATCAATACTCTGCATTCCATCAATATTTGCAAGTATACCTTTGTCTTTATAATAATCAATTAGGGGCTTAGTCTGTTCAAGATATACTTCTATTCTTTTTGTTACTGTTTCTACAGTATCATCTTTTCTTTGATAAAGCTCTCCTCCACATATATCACAGATACCTTCTTGTTTGGGAGGATTAAACTTAATATGATAAGTTGCTCCACATTCTTTGCAAATCCTTCTTCCTACTGCTCTTTCTATAAGTGCTTCTTTATCAACTTCAATATTTATTACTTTGTCTAATTGCATATTTAAGTTCTTTAACTCAGTTTCAAGCGCATCTGCTTGAGCTACTGTTCTAGGGAACCCATCTAATAAAAATCCATCTTTACAATCACTTTCTGTTAGTCTGTCTTTTACAATAGCCACAACTATATCATCAGGAACTAAAAGTCCTTTGTCCATATACTCTTTTGCCTTCTTACCTAATTCAGTGCCCTCTTTTATATTTTTTCTAAAAATATCTCCTGTTGATATATGTGGAATATTATATTTTTTTACAATCCCTGAAGCTTGGGTACCTTTACCAGCTCCAGGGGGCCCTAATAATATCAATCTCAAAACAATCATCTCCTTGTGGAGTAATCCAAAGCTACTTTAAGAATCCTTTATAGTGTCTCATTAACATTTGAGCTTCTATCTGCTTCATAGTTTCAAGAGCAACACCAACTACTATCAAAAGTGCAGTACCACCAAATCTAATATTTAAATTTGTAGTAGATAAGATAATAGTTGGAAGTGAAGCTATTATAGCAAGTGTTAATGCTCCTACTAATGTAATCCTTGAAATAACTTTATTTAAATATTCTGCTGTTGGTTTACCTGGTCTTATTCCAGGAATAAATCCACCATATTGTTTTAAGTTGTTTGCATATTCATAAGGATTAAATTGAACTGCTGTATAGAAATATGTGAAGAAAATTATCAATAAAGCGTTCAATATTGAGTAAATTATAACACCAGGGTTACCGTTTAATGATAAATACTTGTTAACCCACTCAGCAAATCCTCCTTTAAAGAAGAATGCTAAAGTTTGAGGAAATGCTAATAATGAAGTTGAGAAGATAACAGGGATTACCCCTGCCATTAAGACTTTTAGTGGTATATGAGTACTTTGACCACCATACATTTTTCTTCCTACTACTCTTTTAGCATATTGAACAGGTATTTTTCTCTGACCTTCTTGTATTGCAACAACCCCTGCAATTATTAACACTGAAAGTATTAAGAATACTAATATCTCAATAATATTTGTTTCTCCTATTTTAAGAAGATTAATTATTTTTGCTAATCCGCCAGGGACTCTTGAAATAATACCTGTAAATATAATAAGTGAAATACCGTTACCTATTCCTTTATCTGTAATTAGCTCACCTAACCACATTAGGAAAGCTGTACCTGCAGTCAATGTAGCTACTACAACTGTTATTGAAAGAAAATCTTTATTTATTAAAGCCCTATTAAAGAAACCTACACTGTAACCTATTGCCTGTATTAATGCTAGCACCACTGTACCATATCTTGTATATTTAGCAAGTTTCTTTCTTCCTTCTTCTCCTTCTCTTGCTAAAGCTTCAAGGCTAGGAATAGCAATTGTAAGTAATTGGATAATTATTGAAGCTGTGATGTAAGGATAGATATTTAATGCAAATATCGTAAAATTTTTAAAAGCACCACCAGCCATCAAGTTCATAAAATCTAGAAGCCCACCAGCTTCACCTTTAAACATTTCAGCTATTACTTGCTTATCTATCCCTGGTACTGGAATATTAGCCCCCAATCTAAATACAACTAGCATTAATAAGGTAAATAACATTCTCTTTCTTAAATCAGGAATTTTCCATGCGTTTCTAAGAGTAGTCAGCATATTAAATCACCTCTACCTTTCCCCCTACTCCCTCAATCTTTTCAATAGCAGACTTGCTAAACTTATGAGCTTTTACAGTTAATTTTTTATTTAATTCACCATCACCAAGTATCTTAACCCCATCCATTACTTTCTTTATTATACCTGTTTCAAGAAGTAATTCTGGAGTCACTTCTGTATTATCTTCAAATCTATTTAATGTTTCTACGTTAACTATTACATATTCTTTTGCAAATCTATTAGTAAAACCTCTCTTTGGAAGTCTTCTATATAATGGCATTTGTCCGCCTTCGAATCCTGGTCTTACTCCGCCACCTGAACGTGCCTTTTGACCTTTTTGACCTCTACCAGCAGTTTTTCCTTGTCCAGTAGCAGTACCTCTACCTAATCTCTTACGAGCTTTTGTGCTTCCTTCATTTGGTCTAAGTTCATGTAACTTCACTTTAAACACCTCCTCTTTAACTATTCAATTACTTCAACCATGTGGCTTACTTTTTGTATCATACCTCTAATTTGAGGAGTATCTTCCTTCTCTATTATTTGACCAACTTTTTTGAAACCTAAAGCTTCGATTGTTCTCTTTTGCTTTTTAGTTTTACCTATTTTACTTCTTATTAATTTGATCTTTATTTTTGCCAAGGTGTATACCCCCTTACCCTAATAACTCTTCTACTGATTTTCCTCTTAATCTTGCTACTTCTTCAGCTGTTTTTAGCTGCTTTAGTGCTTCTATTGTAGCATTGACCACATTTCTAGGGTTGTTTGATCCTAATGACTTAGTTCTTATATCTCTGATACCAGCTAACTCTAATACTGCACGTACAGGACCTCCTGCAATAATTCCTGTACCTTCTGCAGCTGGTTTTAATAATACTCTAGCAGCACCGAATTCTCCTATTATTTCATGTGGAACAGTAGTTCCAACAATAGGAACTTTTATTAAGTGTTTTTTAGCATCTTGTATAGCCTTTCTTATTGCATCAGGTATTTCTAATGCTTTAGCCATACCTACTCCAACATGACCATTTTCATCTCCAACAACAACTAATGCACTAAATCTGAAGTTTCTACCACCTTTAACAACCTTTGTAACACGATTTATATTAACTACTTTTTCTTTTAAATCTAATTCGCTAGCATCAATACGTCCGCGTTGCATTAATTCCCCTCCTTTAACTAAAACTTAAGTCCCGCTTCTCTTGCACCTTCAGCAAGTTCTTTAACTCTTCCGTGATATAGATAACCGCCTCTATCAAATACAACAGTTTCAATACCTTTTTCTAAAGCTCTTTTAGCAACTAATTTACCAACTAACCTAGCTGCTTCTTTGTTTCCTGTATATTTAACATTTTCTTTGATTTCTTTGTCTAAAGTTGAAGCAGCAACTAAAGTATTTCCTGCCACGTCATCTATTATTTGTGCATATATATGCTTAGCACTTCTAAATACGTTTAATCTTGGTCTTTCAGGAGTTCCATGTACTTTATTTCTAACTCTAAAATGCCTTTTCTTTCTATTTTCATTCCTACTTACTTTCTTAAACACTCTTAATCACTCCTTTCCTGCTACTTACCAGTCTTACCTTCTTTACGTCTAATAACTTCGCCTTCATATCTAATACCTTTGCCTTTATAAGGCTCTGGTTTTCTTAAGTCTCTGATTACCGCAGCATAGTTACCAACTTTTTGTTTATCTATACCTTTAACAATTATTTTATTGTTAGCAGGTACTTCTATTTCAATACCTTCAGGAGCTTCCATCTCTACTGGATGTGAAAAACCAAGGTTTAATACAAGTTTGTTACCTTGTTTTTGTGCTCTATATCCAACACCTACAATTTCTAATGTCTTAGAATAACCCTTAGTTACACCCTCAATCATGTTAGCTATTAAAGTTCTTGTTAATCCGTGTAGTGACTTATGCTTTTTATTATCAGTAGGTCTTACTACTGTTATTTCATTATTTTCTATATTTATTTTCATGTCTCTATGAAGTTGCTGTTCAAGTTGCCCTTTTGGTCCTTTAACAACTATATAGTTATTGTCGTTTATTTTTACTTCAACGCCAGCAGGAATTGTTATTGGTTTTAACCCTATTCTAGACATGACTACACCTCCTGTTCTCTGGTTTAAAAGCTTTACCAAACGTAGCAGATAACTTCTCCGCCTACGCCTGCTTTCCTTGCTGCCTTGTCAGTCATTATTCCTTTTGAAGTTGAAAGAATAGCTATACCAAGTCCACCTAACACTCTTGGTATCTCATCTCTTTTTGCATATACTCTTAATCCAGGTTTTGAAATTCTCTTTAATCCTGTTATTACTCTCTCTTTATTCTTTCCATATTTAAGTTGTATTCTTATAATACCCTGCTTATTATCATCTATAATATCATATCCCTTAATAAAACCTTCATTTAATAAGATTTCAGCTATTGCTTTCTTCATATTAGAAGCTGGGATGTCAACAGTTTCATGTCTTGCATTATTACTATTTCTGATTCTTGTAAGCATATCTGCAATTGGATCAGTCATTACCATTAGGGTTTACCTCCTTCCATATTAGCTAACTTTACCAGCTTGCCTTTTTAACTCCTGGTATTTGCCCTTTATATGCTAATTCTCTAAAGCAAATACGGCATACTCCAAACTTTCTTAGATAAGCATGTGGTCTACCACATATTCTACATCTATTGTAATATCTTGTGCTGAACTTTGGTTTTCTTTTCTGTTTAGCAATTAATGATTTTTTTGCCACTTAACTCCCTCCTTCTTACTTTTTAAAGGGCATACCCATTAGTTCAAGTAATTCTTTAGCCTCTTCATCTGTCTTAGCAGTTGTTACTATAGTTATATCTAAACCTCTTACACGGTCAATTTTGTCATAGTCAATTTCTGGGAAAATAAGTTGCTCTCTAACACCTATTGAATAATTTCCTCTTCCGTCAAATGATGTGCTTGATACACCTCTAAAGTCCCTTACTCTTGGAAGTGCAATGTTCATGAATTTGTCTAAAAAGTCGTACATTCTTTCTCCTCTTAATGTAACTCTTGCACCTACTGGCATACCTGCACGTATTTTAAAGTTTGATATTGCTTTCTTTGCTCTAGTAACAACAGCTTTTTGTCCTGCTATTAAAGTCAATTCTTCAACAGCAGCTTCTAATGACTTAGGATTATCTTTTGCATCGCCAATTCCCATGTTTAGCACAACTTTTTCTATCTTTGGTACTTCCATAATATTTTTATATTTAAACTTCTCCATTAAAGCTGGAACTACTTCGTTTACATACTTTTCTCTTAAACGTGATGTCATTTGGTGTACCTCCTTTCAGCAGTAAGAACTAATCTAAAACTTCACCGCATTTTTTACAAACTCTTACTTTTTCGCCGTTTTCTAATATTTTATATCCAACTCTAACACCTTTTTTGTCTTTTTCACAATATAACATTACATTTGATACATGAATTGGTCCTTCTTGGTGTATAATTCCTCCTTGCGGGAATTTTGGACTAGGCTTTTTATGCTTAGTTTGCATATTTACGCCCTCTACAATAACTCTATTACGTTTAGGTAGTGCTGTTAACACTTTACCTTTTTTACCTTTATCTTTACCTGAGATTACTACTACTGTATCTCCTTTTTTTACATGCATTACCTACACCTCCTCTTATAATACCTCAGGTGCTAGTGATATTATTTTCATAAAGTTACCTTCTCTTAATTCTCTTGTTACAGGCCCGAAAATACGTGTACCTACAGGTGATTTATCGTCCTTGATTATAACAGCTGCATTTTCTTCGAATTTTATATAGCTACCATCTGGTCTTCTAACACCTTTATTAGTTCTTACAACAACTGCTTTAACAACATCTCCTTTTTTAACAACACCTCCAGGTGTTGCACTCTTAACAGAACATACTATTATATCTCCGATGTTAGCATATTTTCTTCTAGTTCCGCCTAAAACTTTTATACATAATAATTCTTTTGCTCCTGAATTATCAGCAACTTTTAGACGTGATTCTGCTTGAATCATGAGATAACCTCCTTTCAAATCCTTAGGATTACTTAGCTTTTTCTATTATTCTAACCAATCTCCATCTCTTATGCTTACTTAAAGGTCTTGTTTCCATAATTTCTACAATATCACCAATTCCGCATTCATTATTTTCATCATGAGCTTTAAACTTTGTAGTTCTTTTTATTTGTTTTCCGTATAATGGGTGTGATACAAATCTTTCAACCGCAACTACAATAGTTTTATCCATTTTATCACTTACTACACGACCTATTCTAACTTTTCTATTCCCTCTACTCACGTTAAATAGTCCTCCTTTCTGGAACTACTATGCATTCATCTTATTTAATTCTCTTTCTCTTAAAATAGTCTTAATTCTTGCAATATCTTTTCTAACCGCTTTTATTCTCATTGGATTATCCAATTGTCCTGTCGCTAATTGAAATCTAAGATTGAATAATTCTGACTTAAGGTCAGTTAATTTAGTATTTAATTCCTGAGTTGTTAATTCACGTAATTCTTTAGCTTTCATTAGCTTCACCACCTTCTTGAGCTGCCTCTTCACGAGTTATGAATTTGCATTTTATTGGCAATTTATGTGATGCTAATCTCATAGCTTCTCTTGCAACTTCTTCAGGCACTCCTGCCATTTCAAATAAGATTCTGCCAGGTTTTACAACAGCTACCCAATATTCTGGTGAACCTTTACCTGAACCCATACGAGTTTCAGCTGGTTTTTGAGTTATTGGCTTATCTGGGAATATTTTAATCCAGATTTTACCGCCCCTCTTAACATGTCTAGTCATAGCTCTTCTGGCAGCTTCTATTTGGTTTGAAGTAATCCAAGCTGGTTCTAAAGCTTGTAATGCATATTCACCATAAGCTATTTTATTGCCACGAGTTGCTTTACCCTTCATTCTACCTCTGTGTACTCTACGATGTTTCACTTTCTTAGGCATTAACATATTTTTTCCTCCTTCCTAAGGGATTAAAACTACATTTCTTTTTTCTCTTCCTTTTTGTCAGCTTTTTTAGTTGGAAGTACGTCTCCTTTGTATATCCATACTTTAACGCCTATTTTACCATAAGTAGTATCTGCTTCAGCAAAACCGTAGTCTATATCTGCTCTTAAAGTTTGTAAAGGTATATTTCCTTCACTATACCCTTCAGTTCTTGCCATATCAGCTCCACCTAATCTTCCTGATACAGCAGTTTTGATACCTTTCGCACCTGCTCTCATAGTTCTTTGAATAGCTTGCTTCATAGCTCTTCTGAAAGATACCCTTCTTTCAATTTGAGCCGCTATATTTTCTGCTACTAATTGAGCATCTAATTCAGGCACTTTAACTTCTTCAACATTTACTACAACTTTTTTCTTAGTTAATTTCTCTAATTGTTTTCTTAATTCTTCTACTCCTTGACCGCCTTTACCAATAACCATTCCTGGTTTAGCAGTATTTATAGTTACTCTTACTCTATTAGCCGCTCTTTCGATTTCTATTCTTGAAATCCCAGCTATATATAATTTTTGTTTTAAAAATTTACGTATATTATAATCTTCTATTAGAAGATCTGCAAATTCTTTCTTTCCAGCATACCATCTAGAGTCCCAATCTTTTATGATACCAACTCTAAGTCCATGTGGATTTACTTTCTGACCCATTTCAGCCCCTCCTTATCTATTCTCTTTCCCTAAGCACTACTCCTATATGACTAGTTCTCTTTAGAATCGGATACGCTCTACCTTGTGCTCTCGGTCTCCATCTTTTTAATGTAGGACCTTGATTAGCATAAACCTCAGCTATATAAAGATTATCTCTATCCATATCAAAATTATTTTCAGCATTAGCAAGTGCTGACTTAACTACTTTTTCTAATAATCTAGCTGATTTTTTAGGAGTAAACTTTAAAATAGCAAGAGCTTCATTAACATCTTTGCCCCTAATTAAATTTGCTACTATCTGAACTTTCCTGGGTGAAATACGAACATATTTAGCGATAGCTCTAGCTTCCACCTGAATTCCCTCCTTTATCTATCCAATATCTATTTAACTTTAGTTGTTTTCTCTGTATCTGCATGACCTCTATAAGTTCTTGTTGGAGCAAATTCTCCTAATTTGTGTCCAACCATATCTTCAGTTATATAAACTGGCACGTGTTTTCTACCATCATGAACAGCTAAAGTGTGTCCAACCATTTGTGGGAAAATAGTTGAACGACGTGACCAAGTTTTTATAACTTTCTTTTCATTCTTTTTGTTCATTTCTTCTATTTTCTTTAATAACTTAGGATCACAATAAGGACCCTTTTTTAGTGATCTACCCATCTATGATCCTCCTTTCAAAACCACATTATTTTTAACCGACGCATCTTAGTTTATATGAAACTGTATTATTTCTTTCTTCTTCTAACAATAAATTTATCTGATGGTTTATTCTTCTTACGAGTTTTATATCCAAGAGTTGGTTTACCCCATGGAGTAACAGGTGTTGGTCTACCAATTGGTGCTCTACCTTCACCACCACCATGTGGGTGATCGTTAGGATTCATAACACTACCTCTAACTGTAGGTCTTATACCCATATGTCTCTTTCTACCAGCTTTACCTATAGTAATATTTTCATGATCTATGTTTCCAACTTGACCTATTGTTGCTCTACACTCTAATCTTATCATTCTTACTTCTCCAGAAGGAAGTTTAACTAAAGCGTAGTCGCCTTCTTTAGCCATAAGTTGTGCTGAGTTACCAGCTGCTCTAACTAATTGTCCACCTTTACCAGGTTTTAGTTCTATATTGTGAATTGTAGTACCAACTGGTATATTTCTTAAAGGTAATGCATTACCTATCTTAATATCAACATTTTCTCCTGATTCGATAATATCTCCAACTTTTAATTTGTATGGAGCTATAATATATCTTTTCTCACCATCTGCATAATTAATAAGTGCTATATTCGCAGTTCTATTTGGATCGTATTCTATAGCAGCAACTTTTCCTGGAATTCCATCTTTATCTCTTTTGAAATCTATAATTCTATATTTTCTCTTAGCTCCGCCACCTCTATGACGAACTGTTATTCTACCTTGAGCATTTCTTCCAGCTTTTTTAGTTAAAGATACTGTTAATGATTTTTCCGGCTCTTTTTTTGTAATCTCTTCAAAAGTGGAAACAGTCATCTGTCTTCTAGCTGGTGAAGTAGGCTTAAAACTCTTTATACCCATTTCCGTTCCCTCCTTCTAACTAATTCTACCGCTAAATCATACCTTCGAAGAACTCTATACCTTTACTATCTGAAGTTAAAGTAACAATAGCCTTCTTCCAGTTCGGTCTTCTACCTACATGTATACCCATTCTCTTAACTTTACCTTTCATGTTCATTGTATTAACCTTCTTAACTTTAACTCCAAAAATTTGTTCAATTGCATTTTTTATTTCAGTTTTATTAGCCCTTTTATCTACTACAAAGGTGTATTTCCTTTCTGCCATATCATTCATACTTTTCTCTGTAATAACAGGTTTTATTATAATATCGTGTGGGCTACGCATTATGCATACACCTCCTCCACTTTTCGAACCGCATCCTTAGTTATGATGAAAGAATCGCAGTTTAATATATCGTAAACATTTAATGTATTTACAAGTGTAGTTGATACACCTTGTATATTTCTTGCTGATTTTACTACATTTTCATCTTTTTCACTCATAACTATAAGAGCTTTTTTCTTTGAATTTAAATTCTTTAAGATAGATACCATATCTTTAGTTTTAGGTCTATCCATTTTTAATTCGTCTAATACTATTATTTCTCCATTTACAACTTTTGAACTTAACGCTGATTTCATAGCAAGTCTTTTGATTTTCTTTGGTAATTTGTAGCTATAATCTCTTGGTTTTGGCGCAAATACAACTCCGCCACCTTTCCAAATAGGTGATCTTATACTTCCGTGACGTGCTCTACCTGTTCCTTTTTGTCTCCAAGGCTTTCTTCCGCCACCTCTCACCTCTGACCTAGTTTTAGCTGATTGAGTACCTTGTCTTCTATTAGCAAGATAATTCTTTACAGCTTCATATAATACGTGTTCATTAATTTCAACACCAAATACGCTATCACTTAACTCTATATCACCAATTTGTTGTCCAGATACATTATATAAAGCTACTTTTGGCATTTTATGTCCTCCCTTCTATAAAAAGTAACCTTCTTAAGCTTTAACACTCTGTTTTATTATTAATAATCCACCCTTAGGTCCTGGAACTGCTCCTTTTATAAGGATTAAGTTCTTCTCTGCATCTACTTTAACAACTTCAAGATTTTGAACTGTTACTCTTTCATGTCCCATATGTCCTGGAAGTTTCTTAGTCTTAAATACTCTTGCTGGGAATGTAGATGCACCAAGTGAACCTACAGCTCTATGATATTTTGAACCGTGGCTTTCTGGTCCTCTTGATTGATTATGTCTTTTGATAACACCTTGGAATCCCTTACCTTTTGAAATTCCTGTTACATCCACTTTATCTCCTGCACTAAAAACATCTACTTTAATTTCTTGTCCTACCTCATATTCATCTACATTTTCAACTCTAAACTCTCTTAAATATTTTTTATATTCAACTCCAGCTTTATCAAAATGTCCTTTAAGTGGTTTATTAACTTTCTTTTCTTTTATATCGCAGTAACCAACTTGTATTGCGTTGTATCCATCTTTCTCAACAGTCTTTTTTTGCACAACCTTAACCGGTCCAGCTTCAACTACTGTTACTGGTATAACTGTTCCGTCCTCTGTGAAAACTTGAGTCATACCGATCTTTCTTCCTAATATAGCTTTCATATTTACACCTCCTATAATCTTACAGCGGATTACACATAATGTGTAATCATGCTAAGAATTATAATTTAATTTCAATATCAACGCCTGCAGGCAAGTTAAGTCTCATTAATGCATCTACAGTCTTTGGTGAAGGGTTTGTAATATCAATTAATCTCTTATGAGTTCTTTGCTCGAATTGCTCTCTTGAATCCTTATACTTGTGAACTGCTCTTAAGATTGTTATAACTTGTCTTTCTGTTGGTAGAGGTACAGGACCTGATACTGTCGCTCCTGTTCTCTTAGCTGTTTCTACAATCTTACGAGCTGATGCGTCAAGAATCTCATGATCATATGCTTTAAGTCTAATTCTTATTTTTTGTTTTCCCTTACCATTGTTTTTTGACATAAAATTCCCTCCTTCTATCGCATGTTATATTTTACACATGCGACGTGGAATCACCTATACACTTAACCGGGTGTTTTGTATGTTTTTTTTATCAACCGGTCTAGTGGTAAGGTAATACCAGTCGCCCGATTTTAAATCGGACATTCTCGGCAAAAATTCCCTTAAAAATTAAGCAACCTTTTGCCTCATCGCATGTCAATTGCACACTATATCATTTTATATTAATTTAAAAGAAAACTCAAGCCCTAATTGAGATTTTTTTAGTTTTTTTTAGATATTAAAAGAAGGGTCGCCCCTTCTTTTAATATCTTCTATTTATTATTCAATAATTTCAGTAACAACACCTGCTCCTACAGTTCTTCCACCTTCACGAATAGCGAATCTTAATCCTTCTTCTAATGCTATTGGTGTGATTAACTCTATTGTGAATCTTGCATTATCTCCAGGCATGCACATCTCTACGCCTTCTTCTAAGTTGATTGTTCCTGTTACGTCTGTTGTTCTGAAGTAGAATTGTGGTCTATATCCATTGAAGAATGGTGTATGTCTTCCACCTTCTTCTTTTGTTAATACGTATACTTCTGCTTTGAATTTTGTGTGTGGTGTGATTGTTCCTGGCTTAGCTAATACTTGACCTCTTTCTATTTCGTCCCTTTGCACACCT
>NZ_JBFWFX010000016.1:0-34495 GCF_050286925.1 Caloranaerobacter longqiensis | reverse complement strand
TATTGCCAAAATTATACGATTTTATGTATATTACCATATAATTTTGGCAACTATAAAAGTGAGTTTAAAAGTTATTTATTATATCTAGTTAATTATTTCTTGTCAGATTGGAGTTTAAAGCACAAAATTATTTACAGACTCCTTTATTCTTTTGCTATTTCTTTTGATATAAACCAAATACTATCTCTTTTATTATTCCACTATCGTCTAGTAATCCCCTTAAACTTCCTAGCTTATATTCTCTTTTTACTTCTTTATCTATTTTTACTAGTTCTGATTTTTCGTAGTTCTAATTGCTTATTTCTACTTCCACTTTTGTACACTCTAATATACGTATATTCTATATGTAGATTCGGTTTTACTTCTTCTTTTAGTAACACTATCTCTCTCTATATATCTGTTGTATGCTTCTATTAGTTCTTCTGCTTCATATTTCTTTACTATGTTTCTTATTGTCCCTTCTTCTAATATCCCTTTTTTTATATCTCTTTCTGTATCTCATATGTTCCATCCTATTTCTGATAATACTTCTGCATCTGTTATTGCATATGCTATATCTGTTAAACTTGTTCTTATTTTCATTTTATTTATCAGTCTCTTTTATCTTTTTCTTAAATTACGAATTGAAATTTTGGAATTATCCTCTTGTTTTTTATTAATTTATCACACCTTTTATATTTACTGAATAAAATAATATATGCAATTATGCTAATTATCTCCTCAAGGAGGCTTATAAATGAACAGAAAAAAAGTTGTAGAAATTAAAAATGTCAGTAAAATTTATCACACTATAGACGGAGAAACTTATACTTTAAAAAATATTACTCTTGATATCTATCATGGAGAAATAGTGGTTTTGGTTGGTCCAAGTGGATGTGGGAAATCGACTCTTTTATCTATAATAGCCGGACTTTTAAAGCCTTCTAAAGGTGAAGTCTTTATTAATGGTAAAAAAGTCGAAAATACAAATAAAGAAATAGGCTATATGTTTCAAAGAGACCATTTGTTTGAATGGAGAACTATTTTAGGTAATGTTTTAATTGGACTAGAAATACAGAAAAAATTAAATAAAGAAACAAAAAAATACGTAGAAAATCTCCTTGATACATATGGACTAGGAGATTTCAAACACCATTATCCAAGCCAGCTTTCAGGTGGTATGAGGCAAAGGGCTGCTTTGATTAGAACATTGGCTGTAAAACCTGATATTCTCCTTTTAGATGAACCTTTCTCTGCTCTTGATTATCAAACCAGGCTCGCAATAGCAGATGAAATAGGAACTATACTTAAAAATGAAGAAAAAACTGCAATAATGGTTACACATGATATAGCAGAAGCTATATCTACATAAAGGCAGAAAAATTTAGATATCAACAAAAGTAATATAGTAAAAAAAATGTCCCTATAAAAAGGGATATCAAAAAATTTAAAGCAAATGCAAATATTTAATGATACTTTATGTCGTAAAAATTTAGTCTATACATAAAATATCCAAAGAATAATTTCTAAAATTAAACACAATGAATCTATCCGACTAACTAATTATAAACAAAAAAGAAATAAAAAATATTAAGTAAATGATTGTTTTTATGAATAAATATTACTACACAATTTCATTTTCAAAAAAGTTAAATACTAAAAAGATTTTTTAGCAGGTATTTAAAGCAGCTATATTGAATTCAACACCCTACCAGTATATAGTTTTTAATTTTATTTTCTATTTCGCACTAATATTAATAATTACAATTCCTTAAATATATTGTATATCAATATTCCTTTTAATTAAATATTCAGCTTCACTTTCATTTAAAATAGGAACATTAATAAACAATTTCTCCTTTGCTCTACTAAAAGCTACATAAAAAATTCTATGTTCTTCTTTTTCTAGGTCAAAATTGAAAAGATACTTCTTCTGTTTTTCATCCATTATTACTAATACTGAATTGAATTCACTCCCTTTTGCACTATGTATGGTTCTAATATAACCTTGACTGTCATTAATTTTCAAAGATTGATAAAAATCTATTACTTTATATTCTTTATAAAAATCCACAAGTCTTTTACTTTTACTTGTAATTATTGATGTCATTTTTCCTAAATTATAAATATCTTCAATGTTTTTTACTACTTCATTATTAAAATCAATAATCCCTTGATTTTTATATTCTTCAAAACTTTTAGCAACTTTATCCAATATATCTATTGCTATCTTCCTTTTATCCCATTTACTAAGTTTCTTCTCGTTTTTTCTTCTTTTTAATATCTTACTTATCTCTTTTCTCGCTTCAGTATAACTCTGAAAATTATAAAGCTGTATTGATTTTAAAATCGTATATAATGTATTTACTCGTTTTTCATTACTGTCAATCGCTATCGCTTTTTCCCATAAATTGTCAATCAAACTTTCATTGAATTCTAATTCATTAACATCACTATTGTTTCTTACTAATATAATAGCATTCTCTTCGTTTCTTATTTTTTCTACTATCTTAAATTTATCGCCTACTAAAATTCTTACTTCACCACTATTAAGTTTTATAGGTTGTTGTTCAAAATCATTTCTTAATATATTTAAAAAACCAACTATTGATTTACCTGATCTATTATTCTCTTTAATAGTATATACTTTTAGATTATCTACATTAAATTCAGTAAATTGTCTTCTATCAGTTCCATTGAACTCGTAAATAGCTTGTGCTGAGTCACCAATAATACCTATTCTTGTTTTATCATTAGTAAGCATTTTTATAATCATTGCTTGTATAGGATGAGTATCTTGAAATTCATCAATAAATATATATGGAAATTTTTTATTTAAAAAATCAACTATTCTATTATTTTCTTTTAAAATTTTGTATGAAAGATATAAAACATCTTCATGATGTAAAACACCTATTTTCCAATAATTCATTTTATATTCTTCAATTTCTTCTTTATTGAAAGAAGGTAGTTTATTCTGAAAAATCATCCTTTTGTTTAAACTATTAACTTTATACTCAAATTCACCCTGTTCGTTTTGAATCCAATCAAATTTTTTAATATACTCGATAAACTTTTCATTTTTTAAATAAAATATGTAATTTTTTTCATTATTTTTTCTTTCAGTATATCTTTCTAATAATAACCTTAAAAAATTTCTATATGGTATATGTTCTTGATGTCCTGATAGCTCATCTAAATTTATCAAACATTTACCATTATCATCCTTTAACAAATATCCATATGGCTTTATTATATTTCGATATAAAAAACCATGTATTGTATCCACTTCCACTTTTCCTGTTCCTTCATTTAATCTTTCCTTTATTTCATTTACTGCATTATTGGTGTATGTTATACATGCTATTTTTTTACCAACTCCTAAACGTTTTGAAGTTGTTAAAACTTGTTTTATATGATTTATAAGCCATGTAGTTTTTCCTGCCCCTGGCCCCGCCTCAATTTTAAAGTTATTCTCAATTTCTATACAAGTATCTGATTTAATTCTTTTCATAATGTCACTCCTCTTTACAAACCCATTCAATAGCATCCTTTATATATTTAGGCACTTTAAAATCTACAAAATCACTTGTCCCTTTTTTGGTTAAATTTTCTTTTAAGTTATAATTTAACTCTAATGCATGTTCACCTTTACTATTTTCAACAGACTGATAATATCTAGTTGCTATTAAAATTCTCTTTTTCTCATCTTCGTCTTCAATTATAATTGAATTCTTTAATTTTTCTTTCAAATCATCTTTTAACTTTGATACTTGCATCATTTCTTCAAAACTTTTATTTTCTTTATACATTTCCATTAATTTTTCTATTTCTTCTTTATTGCTCATACAACTTGTAATTAATAAAAAGTTATCTGGATTATGATAAGCTAATGCAAATTCAAAAGTCTTCCCAGCTTTTTCCTCATAAAATATCTTTATATTATATGCTTTTTCATATTTACTCTTTTCTATAATAATGGGATTACTAATATATTTAGATTTATTCGAATTATCTAGTTCAAATGGAAAACATTTTTTTGCATCAAATGTAGGGTCATTATCTGTAATACATGCTACTTTTTTATTCAATGAAAATTCTTTAGTTGTATCAAAAATTTTTAAAAAATGTTGAAAATATCTACCTCCAATATTGATAACGGATATATGATTATCTTCTAAATCAAATACATTATCATTTTCTAAATCTACATATTGAGCTAATGCACTCATTAGAAGTTGTTCAGCAATTCCCTCTACAAAGATACTTCCTTTAGAAAATAACATGTCTGATTTTGTAGCATCTAAAAATCGCTTTACATATGCTTTAGACTTTTGGTCTTCTTTTAAATCAAAAAAGACTTTGCCAGGATAGGCAACATTTAACTTATCTTCCTTGTTTCTATTTAATATAATAATCTCATCAAGTTCTACTGCTGAAGTAATATGAGTAGAATGGGTTGTTATAAAAACTTGTCTAACTTTTTCTCGTTCTTCAAGTTTTTTCTTTAAGAATTTAAGAAACTTAAACTGCATAGATGGATGTAAATGTGCTTCTGGTTCTTCAATAACAAGCATAGGATATATTTTTCTATCGTCTTCATTTATATATTCTTCAGTTGAATACATCTGCATTTTTGAAAGTAATATAGCCATATAAATCAAATTATTATATCCTAATCCATTATTTTTAGCAGTTATATCTATTCCAGTTTCTTTTTCAACAAATAATTTTAAAGCAGACAGAATATCTATCTCCGTTATCTCGCCATTAAACTTAGGTTGTCCACAAATTGAAGCACCACTTTTATCTGTATAATCCAAAATGTGCTTTATATCTATCCTTTCAACTAAATTTTGTATTAACTGTTTTGAGATATCATCAAATTTCTCATTTTCTTTTTCAATTTTTTCATTTTTAACCTCATCTGTTATCGTTTTATCAGTTTTTATATTATAGTCCAGAAAATAAATCAAAACATCCTTCAATAATGTATTTTTTCCAGTAAAGAGTTCTTTTTCTACATCACGTATTGCATCCAAAAATTGAAAATCAAACTTTGATAATTGCTCAAAATCTACTCTATTCTTTAATTTTTCATCTTGTACATAGATTCTATAAATATACTTAGTTATATATTTTCTTTTTAATAGTTTTAAATAATCTTCACGACTAGTTTTACCTTTTTCTATTAACTTCTTTATATCTTTTTGATAATTCTGTAGATCTTTCTCGGGTAAAAAAAATTCATAAGTTAGTTTTGCAATATAGTATGGATCAACTTGTATTCGCCAATCATATACTATATAATTATCTTCTTCTTTTTCATTTTTACCTTTAGATTCTTCAATGTAAACTGAAATTTTTATCTTTGGAGGTTCAGTATATTTTAATTCATCACCTTCAGTTTCGAAATATTTGGTAAAATCAATTTCTTTGTTAAAATCATCAATATCTGGTCTAGGTCTATTATTACTAAATATTAATGATAATGCTCTTAACAAGTTACTTTTCCCTGAGTTATTATGCCCTATAATCACATTCATCCCATCATTAAATTCAATAGTTGCTTTATCTTTAAAATTCCTAAAATTCTCAATTTCTATCTTTGAAATATACAAATTTATATCCCCCTTTGTTCATAATACTAAATTACATATTTAATTATCTTTTAATATAAGTTTTTACATCTATTATGTATCATTAGTTACACCATATAATTTCTTATACCAGACTTTACCTTTTTGCCTTTTTACTTCTACTTGGTCACTGTTAAGAGAATCACCTACAATATAAGCCCATATCTCTATATCATTAAGTAATCCTTCATACCTTCTAACAAAAATATCAATTAGACTTACACCCTTATTGTTGAAATCATCTTGAATAACAATAATCTTTTTTTAGCGTTTATCATTGATAAATAAAAAACAGTTTCCATAACTGTTGATAATTTAGCTTATGTAAAATTATATTTTTTGTCCAAGTGTAACTTTTACATTCAACTACTATTGAATCATTTAAAAAAATAAAGTCTTACTTTTTCACAATTCTAAACTATGAAATCCTGCCTCTTATTTTTAGCATCTTTTTTATATTTCTTCAACTTATTCTATATCATCATCAAATATAACACGTATATTACCAATAATCTCTAAACATTCAAGCCTTTTCTTAACATCTTCTATTTCTTCATATAGAAATTCAACCTCATCTATAAGTGATTGCGGTACCTTTCCTTTACAAATATCTGCTAGATATTCCTGTACTAAAGTAATATCCAAATCCAACAGCTTAATATTTTTAATAAATTCATAAAAAGCTGATGTTTGTTTTGTATTAATTAAAAAAATAATAAATTCTTTAAGTGCTATTTGCTCATTAATATACTGTTTTTGTAAGGAATTTTTATTAAATTCAGGTAAAAATATCTTAAATGCAGAAGAATCATATCTAAATTCATAAGTGTATATATTTAATTTATTAGCTTGTTCTTTAATTGTTTCATAGTATTTTTTTGATATTGAACCAACAATTTTCCCAAAAAATCCTTTATTTTTTTATTATTTAATGTACTCTGAAAGATATCATCAACAATAATATCTAATTTTAGATTTTTTGAAATAAAATTTATTAACAAGTCTCTTTCTCTAGAGTAATTTCCATTTAAATTAAATCTACTATATCTACAATTATTATAGAAATTGGTAATAAGTTATAAAAAACTATTTTGTTGTGAATTAAAATCTATTTTACATCTCTTTTTTATTCTATTATGTAATTCCTAATGACTATGCGTAATTAAGCTTTTTTCAAAGTCTTCTAATTCATCTAAAGAAATGTCTTCTAAAAGAACAATAAGAACTTTTTGTAACCGCTCTATTCCTACAGAAATAGGATATAAAACATGAAAAATCTCTTGTTCATTATTAAAAGTTTCAAGACGATTAAACTCTCTTATTCCGTTATAAATAAAAGTTCCTGCAATATCAATTTCTGTTTCGATAGTAAAATTTTTGAAATATGTGACTTTGTTCATTTAATTTACACCTCGCTTTATAACTTATATAGACTTTACCTACAGTCTAATTCTTAAGAATTTAAAACATATAAACCTTCCAAACAGTTTTCTTCAAACTTTCCTTTAAATAATGATATCTAGATACTAATAGTAGATAAGTAAACTGTACTGTTTATATTAAAACAATATTATTGGTAAATTGTACTAATATATCAATTCTACATCATATTTGCTATTTCCTGCTAATAATCAGCGAATATTATCATTATATTATGTTCTTACCAAAACCCCCTGTATATAATCCTCATTTCTGTCAATACTCCTTACCAAGGGGGTATCGGACATGCCTAATATATATGTGGAATTGGGTAAAAAAATCAGAAAATATAGAAAAAAGAAAAAACTATCCACACCTGAATTAGCAAAGAGACTTAATATATCAACAGGGCTTGTTAATAATATTGAAAATGGAAGACATGATGTTTTTAAGTTAGAACTGTTATTAAAAATTTCTAAGGAATTAAATGTTTCGCTAGGAGAACTACTACAATCAGACTATATTGATATCCGTGATTTAAGTATTCAAGAAGAACTAAAAAAAATACTAAAAGATAAAAATAATAGAACAAATGAAAAAATAGATTACATAAATCAAAAACTTAATGAAATTTTTATATTGTTTTTAGCTACAATGTCAAAATACGACTACAATACTAAAGCAATTGATTATATTACTAATCATATCCTGGAAGAACTCAATTTTATTAAAGATCTGGATGTTATTGAAAATAAAGTCTCAACTTAGAGACTTTATTTATTTTTTGCTTTTCTATAAGAATGAAATTGTTTTCATAAAAATGAATAATATCTGTTTTTCTGCACATTCTAATCTCAAGGAGGTATGAAAATGACAACAAATAAAATATATCTAAGTGCTACAAGTATTAAAACTTACTTATCTTGCAAAAAAAGATTTAAGTACAAGTATCTAAATAAAATTGATATAGGAAAAACCATCTCAAATAAATATATATCCTTTGGTAACAGTATGCATATGGCTCTTGCTGACTACAACATGATTACAGATGAGTCATATAAGACTTTAGATATACTGCATAATCTACTTAGAAAAAACTGGATAAGGGATGGATATAGTTCAATTAAAAAAGAAAAGGAATATGGTCAAATGGGATTAAAGCTTCTTAATGATTTAAAATACATCAAAGAAAATAAATCCTATATTGTTAACGAAGATGAAGCAGAAAACATAAGAAAAATATTTAAAATCTATTATGAAAATATAGATAAAGTTGGTAAAAAAGATAATAATGGAAAAACATTTACAAAAAATAGTTTAGTTAAATTAATAAAAGAAGAAATAAAAATAGATAACAGAAACATCAGCCAAAATTTTATAGAATCAATAATTAAAAGACCAATTTATGCTAAAAAATTACCAATAGATTCTAATATTAAACTAAAGGATATACTTTATTATGATGTGAAAAGAAATAAATATGACCTTAATGAAAAAGATTTAATAGAATGTACTAACATAAATGATGCAATAATTGATATAGATTTCTGGAAAAAAATAGTTGTTAAAGCATTGGTTAAAGAAATAAAAGGCAAAAGAAAAGCCCCCGAATATCTTTTTAAAAAACTCCTATATTGTGGTACCTAAAAAAATTCATAGGTAACGAATATTATACATGCAATAAGGGCTGTACAAAGCTTACCCAAGATGAAATATTAAAAATGTTAATTCCAAAACTAATACATGATTGCAATAACAAAGATATAAAAAATAAAATTAAAGCTGAAATCAAAAGATTGTAAAAAGAAATAAACAATAAAAAGAAAAATATCGCAAATACAAATACTAAAATTAAAGAAAAAATTCATTTGCTAATAAATAACCCTAATAATAAAGGTTTACATGATGAGTTAAAAAATTTAAATGAAAAAAATTGCATGCGATAAAGAAATATCAAAACTAGGTCGATTATTAAGAGAGCTTATTTACAGATATGAAAACCTAAATATTTTTAAATTTGAAATGAGTAATATATCTGATGAAGATATTAAATTTTTCATAGAAAGATGGAGAGAACTACATGAGCTATTATCAAATCCAGTTCACAAGGTGGTGATTAATAAATCTAGTAAAAATGGCTACTCAATCGAGACCATATACACAGAAAAATAATCTTGCTGTATGTTATCTAAGAGTTTCAACTAAAAAACAAAAAGACAAAGGAAATTCTATAGAATTTCAAAAAGAATATGCTGATAAATATTGTAAAGAAAACAATCTCCAAATCATCAAATATTTTGAAGAAACAAAATCAGCTTCAAAAACACAAATCGAAGAATTTGATTATTCAAGCAATTTATATGATTCTCTTAAGGATAGACCTAAACTTAAAGAAATAATGAAAATGGCTAAATTAAAGAAATTTAACCACCTAATCATATACAGCAGAGATAGGCTTGCTAGAAATTTTGAACTCTTTGTAGCATTAAGATTTTTCTTTGAAAAATGTGGTGTTAAAATACACTATACTAAGCAAGGTGAAAATTTACTTTCTGAAAACGAACGACTCTGTAAACTCTTTGAATTAATTCTAGGAAGTATAGCTGAACTTGAATCAAGTCTCATTTCTTCAAGAGTAAAATCAGGTCTTGTGCAAAGTATTAAAAACAAAAACTGGGTCAGTTATCGTACTCCCTATGGATATGTATTAAAAAGCAACGGTTCAAAGGGAAAAACATTAAAACCTTCAAATATCCAGAAGGAATACGTTAAAGAAATTTTCAATTTATATAATAATCATGGATATAGTTATAAAAAATAGCCGAAGAACTTAATAAAAAAGATAAATACGGACATCAATGGACTGAAGATAAAATTGAAAGAATTATTAAAAATGAAACATATATAGGATATATAGTTTGGAACAGACGTAGTAAAACAAATGATAAAGACATCATTAGGTCACCTATTATTGAAGGTGCAAATATAATTACTGACCAAGATTGGCATATTTCTAAAAAGCTTAGATATGTTAAAAATAAAGCTAAAGATCCTAAATATTACAATACTCCATTTCTTTTAAGAGATAAATTAATTTGTGGTCACTGTAATACCCTCATGAAGCCTAAAAACTATGGTAAAGATAAATATGGAAATGAAAGACCAAACGTTTACAAATGTGAAACTAAAGATGGAAGACAATCTCATTTTATTGTAAAACAAACTATTATTGAAAATATATTTGTTGAAGAGTTTTCTAAAATATTGAATTCAGATATAGTAAATAATCTTTATAACCGATACTGTGAGGTAATCAATAAAAAAATGCAGGATGTTACTAGTCAGCTAAATGATTTGAATGAAGAAATCTGTGAAATCAAAAGCAAATTAAGTAAACTAGAAGAAATGACATCCAATGAAGCTTTTAAAGATTTAATTGAAATTCTTGATACTGAAAAATGTGAACTAAATAATGAATTGAATATATTATGCGAATTCAAATCAGAACTTAAATATAAAAAAAATATGCTTAATCAGCAAATATCAAAATTTTGTAATCTAGAGAAAAAAGAAGCATTAATTGATGAAATAAAAAAATCACTTAATAAGTTTATAACAGTAGATTTTCCTCAATTAGAAACAACTGCTATTAATACTGCTTTACTTATAGCTCTTTATCAAAGTAACTTGGATATATTAGATGATGAAAACATTACTTCTAAATAATTTAATTAATACTAAAATAAAGCATAACTTCTTTACTACAAAAGAAGTTATGCTTTATTGCTAATATATTTAAATTTATGCTCCTATAATTTCAGTTGCATTTTTGTTTATTTTATCAATAATATTAACTATTTTCATAGCACTTTCTGTATTAAATATCTCTACTATACTACCTACTGATTTAAAAGGTTCTTCTTGAAGAGCTGTTTTTTCGATTACTCCATTTCTTACTACATAATCAATTATCAATTTCACAAATCTTATTTGCCTACTATCTAAATTTGTATCATTCAAGAATTCTGAAAAAGCTTCATTAGCAGCTTTCTGATCAAGTCCAACTACTTTTCTTACTAATACTGTTAATGGAGTATCTCCAAATTCTCTTTCATAATCATCTTTAGTACCTAATTCATTCCATAATATCTTTTCTAATTCTAAAAAGTCTTGTTTAGTAAGTTGTTTATTATTCTTTAACTTATATATTGCTAAATGGTCTTGATGTTCTCTTATATACTTATTTATTTTTTTCCTATAACTTTCAAAATTGTTTGTAGTATATTCTCCTTCATTTTCCTTTATTTCTAATATTTTATCAGTAAAATCGGTATAATATATTCTTCTTTCAGTTGCTTCAATAAATTTAATTAAATCCCTTAAAGCTTCTCTTACCATATCATAATCTAATAAATCGGCAGTAGCCCAAAATTCTTCAGTTTTAATTTTCTCTATTATTTCTTTCTTCTCAAGTACTTGAGGTATCGTTCCTAATTGAGATAATGAATGAGCTGTTTTAATTACTTCTTTTTTAACTTTATTCAAACTTTTACCAACAAGATGTGCTAGTTCTATTGTAAACATTAAATAATCAAATCTTTTTGCTAATTCATCATCATCACTTGGTATGATAAGTGGTGTAATATGTTCTTTAATATTTGCAACATCTAGAGTCCCCAAATTAGACCATGCATTAGGTTCTTTATATTTATCAACATATTTAAGGTGTTGTTTTACTATAAAGTTATCCCTATTTAATGCTTTAATTTCGTTTACAACTTCTTCAATCAATTTTTTTCTATATTTAATATACTTTTCTTGTTGATATTCTAAGTTTTGAAGTTCTTTAATTAAATCAACTTTAATATTAAATATTTTTTCAGTTAGGCTTAAAGAAGTTTTTACTTCAATCCCTCTAGGATTTTCTCTGAAAAATTCGAAATTACCACAAAAATCAAATATCAAAAAGTTTTCTTTATCTTGACCAACTCCAAATAAATCTTTACAAAGTCTTGTACCCCTGCCTATCATCTGCCAAAACTTAGCTTTGGATCTAACTTTTTTAAAGAAAACAAGGTTTACTATTTCAGGTATATCTATACCTGTATCAAGCATATCAACAGAAACAGCTATCTGCGGCATCTTATTTCTATCAGAAAATTTATAAATCAAATCTTGAGCATAATTCACATGATTATCAATTACTCTAGCAAATTCTCCTCTATAATGAGGATAAAGGATATTAAACCTTTCAACTATTCTTTCAGCATGTCTATGATTTTTGGCAAATATTATAGTTTTACCTAATTTATCTCCACCTTCAACCTTGATACCTTTTTCCATAAGTATATTCAATACTTGGTCTATCGTATTATCATTAAAAAGCCATGTATTTAATGCTTCACTTGATATAAAATCTGGAACATCATCATCAAATGTCTCTTCATACTTTTCCTTTTCTTCATCGCTTAAATCATCATAGTTAATTCCTTCTTCAAGAAATTTTAGCTTAGTCTCCACTGTATTATAAGGTACTAAATAACCATCTTGTACTGCCTGTTCCAATTCATAAGCATAAGTTGGAACATTGTCCTCTAAATCAAATATTTTATAAGTATTTCTATCAATATCATCTTTTGGAGTAGCTGTAAGACCAAGAAGCATAGCATCAAAATAATCAAATATAGCTCCGTATTTCTTGTAAATACTTCTATGTGATTCATCAACAATTATTAAATCAAAATGTCCTACAGTAAATAATTTTCTACCATCAGGTGTTTTGGCTTCATCTATTGCATTCATCATTGTTGGATATGTTGAAAAC
This sequence comes from Caloranaerobacter longqiensis, assembly GCF_050286925.1. NCBI lineage: Bacteria > Bacillati > Bacillota > Tissierellia > Tissierellales > Thermohalobacteraceae > Caloranaerobacter > Caloranaerobacter longqiensis. The sequence continues at coordinate 21,634 of NZ_JBFWFX010000016.1, read as the reverse complement.
ACCATTCTACTCTCTGGATTATCCTTATCATCAAGTAAATTGCAAAGAGATAAATTAGGCAGTAGATTGTTAAAATTATTTTTAGCCTGTATTACTAATGCTGTTCTATCGGCTAAAAATAATGCATTTTTTACCCAACCATGCCTTGTAAGAACATCAACAATTGATATAGCAGTTCTCGTTTTACCACTTCCAGTAGCCATAACTAAAAGAGCTTTTCTGTCTCCTCTTTCAAAAGCTTCACAAACAGCTTTTATAGCTTCTTTTTGATAATATCTATTAGTAATATTTTCATTAATTTTAATATTATTAAGTGGTAACCTGCTTGTTCTTCTGTCAATCAACAGTTGTAATTCATCTTTTGTATAAAATCCTGATACTTTTCTTGGTGGATAATTAAAATCATCCCATATATAAGTTTCAAAGCCATTTGTGTAGAATATTACAGGTCTTTGACCAAACTTTTCTTCTAAACAATCAGCATATAGTTTTGCCTGCTGTTTACCCGTATTAGGGTCTTTACTTGTTCTTTTAGCTTCAATTACTGCAAGTGGTTTTCCATTATCAGCGAATAGAACATAATCGATGTATCCTTTGCCAGTATTATTTGGCATACCTTCTACTTCATATTCTATCAAGCAGTCTTCTCCTAATACCCATCCTGCTTCTTTTAAATCCAAATCAATATATCTCTTTCTAGTTTCAAACTCACTAATTTCATCAACATTGAAGTCTTTAGCTCTTATGTTTCTTTCCCTAATCTTTCTTAATTCTTCTCTTAATTTTTTATTTTCTAAAATAGCATCCTTTAACTTTTTATCCTTTGCTCCAAGCTCATTATATAATTTTTCAAGCTCATCTCTACTTACTTTCTGTTCTTCACCAGTCGGAAGTATATCTTCTCTAAACTTTGTTTCTTGATAATCTTCAGAGTAACAATAATCAATCCAAGACACAAACTGGTGTAAATTATGTAAAGATAAAACCGCTTCTTCTCTTTTTATTTTACTATTAGTATGAGCGGCAATATTACCAAGCTTAACTACATACCTAATCATAGTAAAAAGTTTAGGCTCTATTATATCTTTAAACGTTCTATCATGAATTAAACTAGAAAGATTATCTTGATAAGGTACTTTTAAATATCCATCATGTTTATATACCCATTTAACGGCAAGCTCTAGTGCACGTCTTGAAAGTATAGCAGTAGTAGCAGGACTTACTGCTATACTCTTTTCAGCTTCTATACATGCACTAGCAAAATCGTTAAATCTTTTATTTTTCTCAAGAAAAGAAAAATTAGAAAGCATTTCTGTTTCCCCCTGATGATAACTTAAAATAATTCCCCTTTAAAAGCTTTTTGCATAAGATTATTAAAGTTGTTTTCCATTTCAGTAAGACTTTTTTGTAGTAATTCTTTTTGTTTCTCTGCTTTTTCAACTATTTCAGCAAATTTATTTTGAAGTTCTATTGGTGGAATTGGTATATTAATTTGTCTAATTGCATCTTTTGTTATAGTTTTTGTAACTGCTCCTCTTACTTTACTCATAATTAAACTCTTTCCAGTACTATTGTTAAAAAGATGATATATAAATACATTATTTAGTTTTTTGGATAATCTTATCATAAACAAATTCATACCTAATGATACTGGTCTATTTAATTTAGGCATTAAATAAACATTACCAGCACTTCCTATTTTATTGATTATAATTTCTCCACCATAAACTTTTGTTTTCGATAAAAATTCATAAGCCTCCTTTGTTATATATTTTACATTCTTAGTAAAATTGTTATTTTCTAAATCTGTAGTTCTTATCATTAATGCATAATTTTCTTCATCTAACAATTCAACATTCTGTTTTAGGATTTTATAACTACCATTAGCATGATAGTCAGTTAAAACTTCTATATAATTACCAAAATCATCTTTGACCCAGTTTTTGGAGTTTCTAATCGGATCACCAAACATATCTAAAAACACACTTTGTATAAACTCATCTAATTTTTCAATTTGCTCTTTTCTTTTATCAATAAGCTCTTGGGCTTTGTCTAAAACATCTGCAATTTTCTTTTGAGTTTCTATTGGTGGAAGAGGAATTATGATATTTTTTAAAAACTTAAAATGCCTATTATAACCTGTATCAGGAATATCCACTGTCTTAATGAAATAATATAAATATTTTACGTTGATTTCTTTTTTTGGTGTTAGTAGCTTAACACCATCTGCACCTAAATAAAAAGGAAAATCTACATATTTAACTACTCTTGTATGGTCTCCAAAAAGAATTACTGGTAATTTATCTTTATATATTTTTTCTTCATCATTTGTATAACCTGAAATCAATTCTTTTCCTTGATCAATTATAGGAAATTTCCCTATCTTTAAATAATCTTCCTTTTTTATCTTCACAGCATTTCTAGTTTCATCAGATAATAATTCCTTAAAATGTACTAATTCCCAGTTGTATTTTGACTTTATACTTAATAATTGTTCTTTATTCTGAATATTGCTAAATTCCATACTATCACTACCCTTTTATCATTTCTTTTAATTCATTTAATCCTGCAAGTATTTCGTTTTCTAGTGTTTGAATTTTATCTAATATAACACTAGGTTTTTCATATTCAACTTCCTCATACTCAATTTCTTTATATCTGTTTATACTTAAATCATAATCATTCTTAACTATTTCTTCTTTTGGTACAAAAAAGGATTTTTCTGTTCTCTTTCGTTCTACCTCTTTGTCTAAATTATTAAACCTGTTTATTATATCAGGTATATCATTTTTATCTATAGGCTGTCTTTTATCATCTAACGAATAACCATCAGCTTCCATATCATAGAACCATACTTTATCTGTTCCACCTGCACCTGTTTTCGTAAAGATTATAATTGCAGTTGAAACTCCTGCATATGGCTTAAATACACCACTAGGCATTGATATAATAGCTTCTAGTTTGTGATTTTCAACTATTTCTTTTCTTATAGCTTTATGAGCTCTTGAACTACCAAAAAGTACACCATCAGGTACTATTGAAGCACATCTTCCACCCACTTTAAGCATTCTTAAAAATAAAGATAAGAATAATAATTCTGTTTTCTTAGTTTTTGTAATTTTCAATAAATCAGAAGACACTGCCTCATAATCTAATGACCCTTTAAAAGGTGGATTAGCTAATATCAATGTATATTTATTTGTATCTGTATTTTGTTCTGATAATGAGTCCTTATATTCTATATTTGGATTTTCTACTCCATGGAGCATCATATTCATAGCTCCAATTCTAAGCATAGTCCTGTCCATATCATATCCATAAAACATTGTATTATTGAAATGATTTCTAAGCTTACTATCTAAAAATAAATCAGAATGTTGTTCTCTTAAATACTCACCAGCTGCCACTAAAAATCCAGCTGTACCTGCTGCAGGATCAACAATAATATCTTCAGGAGTAGGTTTCATAAGTTCAACCATCATTTTTATTATGTGTCTTGGTGTTCTAAACTGTCCATTTTTGCCTGAGGTAGAAAGTTTTGATAGTAAATACTCATACAAGTCTCCTTTTGTGTCTCTGTCTTCCATCGGAATATTATCAATTTGTGTAACTATCTTCTCGAGCATCTGAGGTGTAGGTATTATGAAAATAGCATCACTCATATATTTTGAATATGCTGATTCTCTATCATCATGTAGATTTTTTATAAAAGGAAAAACTTCCTTAGAAACTACTTCATACATTTTTTGTGCTTCAAAGTTTTTAAATTTACTCCATCTTAAATGTTGCTTATCATCTGGAAATATTCTTTTATATTCAATACCAAGTAATTGGGCTTCTTTTTCCCTTTTTGCATCAACTTCATCAAGTCCTTTAATAAATAATAGATATGTAATCTGTTCTATAACTGAAAGAGGATTTGTAATCCCTCCTGTCCAAAAAGTTTCCCATAGTTTATCAACTTTATTCTTTATTTCTCCTGTTATCATGTTATCCTCCTTGCTATATTCAATCATTTTTTATATTTTTATTGTATTATTGCTGTGCATATATTTCAATAAATGATTTTAAACCATAAACTATAAGCTAAGTTGCTTATTAACAAATTTGAAAAATTGCATAGTCACTTACATAGATATGTTTACTCTCGTAATTTATATTACTATAAAGTTAAATGGTATATGTAAAATTACATATTTCTATTTATTCTACATATTTTTTATATATCCTTTATTTACACTCATTCTTTAGTTTTTCAAATATCCTTTCATACAATGATTCTATTTTGGTGGTATACATATTATTGATTTTTCCCATAACAATACTCGCTATCGCCTTTGCCATCATTTCTTGTAATATTTCTTCATCTGGAGTATTAACGATAACTTCAATTTCTTGATTTTTCATTTCATCTCCCCCTCTAATGAATCATATTAGAGAATTCGTTTGTCCTATTCCCTTTGTTTTCTTTGTTATCAACAAATATATAAGCTTGTCCATTGTCATACGTTAAAAGAAATTTGCATTTAATGTAATATCAACCATTATATCTATTTACATATAAACATTACCTTAAATAATTACATTCTAATTTTCATATCATAAATATGAAAACATATTCATTGAGGTGAAATAATTGTCTATTATCGCCATCTACTCCAGGAAATCTAAATATACAGATAAAGGAGAATCTATCAAAAACCAGATAGAACTCTGTAAAGAATATGCAGAAAAACACTTCAATGTAGACAAGTTCCTGATATATGAAGATGAAGGATATTCTGGAGGACATGCTGACCGACCTAAATTTCAAAAAATGCTTAAAGATATTTCAAAGAAAAAATTTGATATCCTTATATGCTATCGACTTGACCGTATTAGTAGAAATATAACAGACTTCTCTAACCTTATTGAACTTCTTCAGGAAAACAATATAGATTTTGTATCAATCCGTGAACAATTTGATACATCAACTCCTATGGGTAGAGCAATGATGTATATAACTTCAGTATTTGCTCAACTCGAAAGGGAAACAATAGCAGAAAGGATTAGAGATAACATGCACCAGTTAGCAAGGACAGGAAGATGGTTAGGAGGCAAAACTCCTACAGGTTTTAAAAGTCAACCTATATACGTTGATGATAAAAAAATAGGTAAAAAGAAAATGTATAAATTATCCCCTATACTAAAAGAATTAGAGTTAGTTAAAACTCTTTATTATAAATTTCTTGAGCTTGGTTCTCTTACTCAACTTGAAAGCTGGACTTTAGAAAATAATATAAAAACAAGAAATGATAAATATTTTGATAAAAGTATATTAAAAGTAATACTGACTAATCCAGTTTATGTAATAGCCGATAAGCTAATATATGAGTATTTTAAAGAAAATAATTCTGATATAGCTAGTAATAAAGAAACTTTTGATAGTACTCATGGGTTAATGGTTTTCAATAAACATGATGAAAAAAGAAATAGAGTTATAAGAAATGATAAATCTAAATGGATAGTTGCAGTAGGAAAACACAAAGGTATTATTCCCTCTCAAGACTGGATAAGAGTACAAAATTTGTTAGAAAAAAACCGAGAAAAAGCTCCTAAAGCAGGAAAAGGAAAGATAGGGCTTATTACTAATTTGTTAAGGTGTAAAAACTGTGGATCTAAAATGAGAATAACAGTTTCCAGAAGAAAAAATTCAACCTATTATTACTATAAATGTTTACTTAAAGAAAGGTCTAGGGGTTCTAAATGTAACATAAAAAACTTAAATGGAAATTTAGCTGATGAATACGTAATAAATGAAATTAAAAAAATTAACTATAAAGAAAGCGATGTATATAAATACCTATATGAGATGAAGGATAAGTTAAATAAAAAATCAAATAATCAAGACTCTGAAAAAGAAATACTTGAAAAAGAATTACTAGAATACAAAAAAGCAATTAATAATTTAACATTACAATTATCTCGAAATCAAGATTCTAAAGCTGCTAAATACATAATTAAGCAGATAGAAGAATTTGATAGCAAAATTGTTGATATTAAAACAAAATTAGAGAACCTAGATGAAAACAAGGAAATAACAAAACTAGAAAAAAACAATATTGACATAATACTAAAACTAATAAAAGATTTCTCTAATAATGTAGATAAACTAGACTTTGAGGAAAAAAAGGAATTTCTAAATCAAATAATAGATAAGATTTGGTGGGATGGTAAACAATTAGAAATAAATATATTAGGTTATAACCAAGGGCAGTAATGCCCTTATATTTCTCTCTACTATTTCTTCCTGTACATACAATTATATAAATCAATCTCTACTATAGTTTATTTTAGCCCATATGTAATTGTACAAAATGTTAAGATATCTAATTATCTATACATATGTTCATTACCTATTTTTTGTAATTGAAAGTATTATTTTAATTTTAATATATCAATACATCAAATCTTAATTTCATTCTTACTTATATAATTAAAATAAATCATGTAGACTTTCTTCTGATACTGCTACTTCAATATCTTTAATAGTATTATTAACTGATTTGCCGAATTTTTTGATGAGTTCTTTAAATGTTTCTCTTTCATGATAGATACTTTCTAGGTAAGCATCTTGTGCTCCATATTTGGTAAGTACTTCATCTTCATTTATATCTTCCAAGATCAATTTATCTACATCTTTAAATATCTTATTGGAATTAAAAGCATCTACAATCTCTTTGAAATACACAATATCTTTTTTTTGAAAGTTATTAATATAATTGATAATTTTATCATAATATCCATTCTCAATAGAATTAATAAATGAAACATAACCTCTTATTTTTTCAATTTTAGAGTAATCCGCTAGAACTATTGACCTATGTGTCATAGCCCTTACTTTTCTTTTTAACTCTTTAGGAGCTTTTAAATTACCATCATTCACAGTAATACCAGTTATACGTTTTCTTGACTTTGGTACCAAATATCTTGTCTTATTATCATTCAATTTAAAACCTTCATCTTCTATAATGTCTTTTATTACATTAAACGCTTTCTTTAATTCATTTTTATTGTTTGCTGAAAAAACTAAATCATCTGCATATCTTGAATAATTAATATCCCTTTTATTACAATATCCACTTATTCTTTTATCAAGTTTATAGCAAATTAAGTTTGATAAATATGGAGATGTTACACCACCTTGAGGTAAATATCCTTTATAAGTACATATGTTAGATAATATTTCAGAAATCAACCCATTATAACCAATTTTTCTAAATAAATTATAAACCTTATTTTTTCTAATAGACGGAAAAAAGTTTTTTATATCAATAATTAATATATAAAGATTATACCTATGTATTTTTGCATTATTAATAAGCGCATTCCCTGAATTTTTTTTTATATGCTGTAGCAACATCAGATACTTTTAACTTATATAATACATTTTCTAAAATCCATCTTTGTACTAATTTCATTGAGTAAGATGGAGATAATATCTCTCTTGTTTCCCCATTTTCTTTCTTCTTATAAAACCTTTTATAATATTTATAATTTTTTTTAGATAATAAATATATAATTGTTTTACTTAACGATAAACAGTTTGCCAAATCATCTAATGTTTTTATATCAGGTAAATCCAATGAATTTAAAATGAAACTATTTGTGTAATTATATTTCATTAGTACTACCTCCTTACCATTAATTGTTTCGAAGAAGTAAGCAGATGATTTCACTGTTGTGGAATTATCTGCTTACTTATTTGAATAATGTTCCAGCATAAGCTTAGAAAGACGAACCATCTCCCATTTTATTCTATCAAACTACCCAATGGCGCCAATAGTTTGATAAAATAAAGGCATCTAAGGAGGTAGTACTAATAATAATCCCTTTTCATAATGTCAAATCTTATCTTATCATACAATTTGTTTTTAAAGTGTATATTAGTATTATATAATATCCTACAAACTTCTTTATAACCTATACTACTTAATTCTAATCGTATTTCCTCATTATTTTGGCTTATTTTTTTTGCAATTATTTTATCTTTATACAATAATCTTTTTGCTGAATCAAAAGCTGTGTCAATTTCTTTATCATCAAATCTACCCTCTTCATATTGAGAAATGTACTTTATATAAGATAACAATTCCTTTATACCTAAAGACTTATAAAAATATATTAATAAAGGAATAAAGTAATACTGTCCAATAATCGTATTCATTTGTTTATTGTTATTATCACGTTCTTTAATTATTTTTGCTAATCTTTTTCTATTAAATGTTCTATTAAGTATCTTTATTAGTTCATTAACATTTTCTTTATCATAAAATATTACATTATTTCTATTATGTTTTTTTATATATTTTATGGGTCCAAGCATAATAAAGCTTTTATCTTTCTTATGTTTTTTATCTACTAAAGCAATTACTTTTTCAAAAGTAGCTTCATTATTTGTAAAAGCTCCTAGTTCAACCAATGCACCTGGACTCTCACAAATTATACAAATAACATCACAATTATCTGCCAAAAAGCTCTCTAAAGTTAATAAGTCTTGATTTTTATTTTTGTTAAGTATCTCAATAAACATATCTTCAGGATATAAAATTCGTAAATTTTTCTTATTTTCATTAATTAGACTATCTTTTACTAAATCTCTTAAAGACTTGTTTTTTCGATTTCTAGCACCACCACATAAAAAAACATCAACCTGTTTTTCATTAATTTTTTTATACACTTCTTCATAAATAGTTCTCAATATTTCTTTTGTAAATTCATTTATCTCATTTTGCATTGTACTACCCCACTTTATGCTATGCTTGTCCAAATAATTGTTTTATTTTAGATATATAGTTATATTATACCATAAAGTCATAATTTTTTTAATATTCAGTAATATTTTTTCTTATACAATTAAAAAAGAATTTATACTAATGTATTAAAATACTAGCCTTATATTTTATATACTCTCATGAAAATTCAATTTATAATGTATGCATATTTCTATATGTTTTCGAAATTTCTAAATATTTATTTTTTTATTAACTATTATTTTTTTAAATTTATTTTATAATTAATAGTTGTTTTTTTCTACATAATAAAATTTTATGTCTTTTTGTACACATAGCAGAAGCTATATCTATAGCAGACAGAGTGGTAGTATTATCTAAAAGACCAGCAACAATTAAAGATATAGTTAATATTGAATTAACCTGCCCAAATGATATTAGAACACCTATGCGAAGTAGAGAAGCTCCTGAATTCAGGTGCTATTTTAATAAAATATGGAAGGAGCTGGATGTCCATGTCTAAAGAACATGAAGAATATATCAAAAAACTTAAAAAGAAAAAAGTAACTATCAGAATTACTCAAATCGCAATAATAATTATTTGTATGGCTTTATGGGAAATTTCAGCCAGGCTAGGTTGGATAGATACATTCCTTACAAGTTATCCATCTGAAATCTGGAGTTTGTTTGTAAAACTTCTAAAAGATGGTTCTTTGTTTGAACATATAGGAATTTCTGTTATGGAAAATGTATTTGGCTTTACTATTGGAACTATACTAGGTATTCTAATAGCTATACTTCTATGGTGGTCAGATTTCATTTCAAAGGTATTAGACCCGTATCTTGTAGTACTAAATAGTTTACCTAAAACCGCATTAGCACCAATTTTAATTCTTTGGGTTGGTGCTGGATATACCGGTATTATCGCAACCGCAATTGCTGTATCTATTGTCATAACTATTATGAATGTATATAATGGCTTTAAAGAAGTAGATGAGGATAAAATAAGAATGTTAAAAACCTTCGGTGCAACTAAGTTTCAAATATTGAAAAAAGTCATAATACCTGCAAGTGTACCTACAATGATCAGTTCTCTAAAGATTAACATTGGTCTATCTTGGGTCGGAGTTATTGTTGGAGAATTCTTAGTATCAAAAGCAGGTATCGGCTATTTAATTGTATATGGTTTTCAAGTATTTAAATTAGATTTAGTGATGATAAATGTATTCATTTTAGCAATACTCGCTGCTGTAATGTATCAGGGAATTGCTTTTATTGAAAATAAATTTATGAAATGGAAGCAATAATGGATACAGAAAAACCGTCCCCTTGTTTTTGGGATCAAAAAACTGCTCAACAGTTATATTTCTAAGCTCTTCCTCTGTTGCAAGAGAAAGTTTTACAAGCTGTTTTATATGTTTTTTATTTAAACCTAGCGTAGTGAAATCTAATTTTTGTCCCTGTTTTTCAATAATACGGCAAACAGAAACATTTGGACCCCAAGCATTTATTTCATGAATTTCATCAAGCACTGTTCTATCTAGATTTTTTGCCCTTCATATGACCATCTCTAATCAAATAAGCTGCTGCCGCTAGTGATGCAATTCCATCTGCAACTAGATAAGCTCTCTTATTTTCAATATCTTTTGGTTTTAATGTATTTATCCTCTGGTAATTTCCCATAATATGCCTCTCCTTATCTTTTTTACTAACTTTTAACTATGTAAAATTATAAATAAAAATCCTTGGATTTCTCCTTTATTTTGGTTTTGGGTTATATAATATATATTTGAGAAAGAAGTAAGTTTAATGAAAGTCAAAACTGTAATAGAAATTATAATCGACATTATGAAGTTTTCGGTATTTTTTATAATGACATTTATTATATATCTGATAGCATATGCTATATTAGTTAAATTTTTAAGTATTTTCCCTAAGTGGCTTGATTTTTCAATTTCTTTATTGATATGTATTATAGGGTGGAAATTAGCAGATAAAAAATGGGAAACATAAAATACAACCATAGTAAAAACCTCCTGTATGTTTAGATTGAACACCTATATCATACATGATTTTCACTTATGGTTGTAATTTTTTACCCATCGCATTTAATATTACAATTTAAGTATCATATATGTTCTTTTAAACGATTCATGTCATTATTATGAATAGCTGGTACCAAATTATTAATATTAACTATCAAATAAATTGCTGCACATGTTTGTGCAATTGCTGCTAAGAGCCAAGTATAGGAATAGCCAAAATAATCAATAAAATAACCAATTACTATTGTTATAAAAAAACCATAAAAAGATTTTATAGCAGATAATCCTGAGTAAAATGTTGCTCTTTTATTATTAGGTATATAATCATGTATCCAAGTATTAGTCGAAGATAAATCCATACCTAATCCAAATTCAAAAACACATAATCCAATTATAAAAAACCATATATTTGGCTTAATAAAGATAATAATTAGTCCTAATGCAGCAACTAACATACCAATAATTGAAATATGAATAGCTTTAAAATAATCTATAAGTTTTGATGTAATAAAACCTGAAAGGCTAAATAATAACATGAAAATTATTAAAAGAATTCCATTTAAACTAGGATCTAACCCGACTTTATTCACTCCGTAAATCTGCCATGACAAAATGAAACAAATAAATGCTGTATGAGCAAATAAACTTCTCATTAATATTTTTTTCATGCTTTTATCCCTTGCAAAACTCTTAGTGTTGTTAATAATATCTACCCAAATACTGTCATTAGTTATTTCTCCATAATTATCTTCTAAAAAAGATAATGTTACAAGACCTGCAATAAAAGCTATTCCTCCAGCAACAATCACTGGAAGATTAAGATTCTTTTTAATTAATACAGTCCCTATTATTGAACCAACTGCTGCAAAAATACTTGTTATTCCAACTAACTTAGGAATAATTTTATCCTTGTAATCCAACTTATTTGATTTCTGAAGATAATCTACATACCATGATTGCAGTGCGCCAGAAATCAATGCAAGCCCAAAGGCCATTATAATTGACGATAAAATAAAACCAAATGTTTTTGTAGAGTTACCATATGCAATCATCCCTATCCCCCATAATAAAAATCCAATACCTGTAGTTTTTTTCCGTCCATATTTATCTGAAACATTTCCACTTGGATAATCAAATATCGCTAAAGATAAAGAAGAAATTGCAAATACAATACTAATATTATGCGAACTTAACTTTTTTGAATACATCAACAGTATAAAAACTATTCCATAAAGTTTATCAGCCATGTTATATAATGAACTGATAAATCCATATAATATGGTAGCTTTTTTATAATTTTCTAAATTCATCATAAAATAATCCCCCCATTTTATAGCGTAGTGTCAAAATTGACACCCAAATATTGAATTTTAATTTTTAATTATTATTTAAATAAATATTATTAAAATCCTTTTCTCAAAATGATAATCCACTTAAACCTATAAGGTCCTTTCTTTAGAGAAAACTAAAAAAAGAAAACACCTCATATGTTTCCATATGAAGTGTTTTGATTATTTATTTTCACACTCTATAAGTTCTATCATTCTAATAAAATAATCATATACTTCCGTACCTTTATTAAACATATTTTCTAAGTCTTTTTTTCCACTCTCTAAAACATCTTTTTCTAAAAACTCTTCATTAAAAATAAGTGCTAATGGATATTGTCTTTGTGAAGCTACATTTAACATTTGTTTTCCTACATTTTCTGCTTTAAAATAATCGGAATATATTGATATAAAGTGTTCAGGAAAAAGACTAATCAAATAACCATAAAACCACAAATAATCTTCGTCATTCGAGTATTTCTCTGTTGCTATTTTAAAAGCATCTATTAATATATGTTCTGCTTGGTCTAAACAATTTTCTAATTTTGGTGATAATCTTCCCCATTCCGCAAGAACATACCAAGCATAAAAAGAAATTTTGAAAAGATCATATTTCCCAATTAATTTTAAATAATCTTTATTAATAGTATTTAAGAATTCTATAAACATATCCCAATTTTCTTCATTTTTCATAATTCTATCTAATCTATCTAAATCCATCGTACATCATAACCTTTCAAATAATGTTTTATTTATTTTTTATTTACCCATGCATCACTAATTTTCCATATATTATCGTTTATTTTTTGAAATGTTACTGTTACTGTTTCTTTACCAACCTTTAAAACTCTTTTATATGCAGAACCGTATCGGCTTTCTATTCCTTTCTTCATAACTTTCTCTATTATATTTCTTACCTTTTCCCATGTAATCGCTCCCTTAATAATTTTATCCCAATCATGCTTTGGATCTTTTATATGTTTTTGCTTATTAGGTTGTCTATCCAAATCTTTTAAAGCTTTGTCAATTATTTTTGCTTCTGCTCTTTGTTCAAACCAAGCTACAACTTTATTGTACAACCAAGTACCTGCCGCTATTACTGTGCCACCTATAATTACTACTCCAGCTGCTGTAATAATTACTTGACCTATCCCTGGAATATACCAAGTTCCAGCAACTAAAGCTACTGCTCCTGGTACTGACATTGTAGTTAATCCATTTTTACTTACATTTTTTCCTCCAACTTCATCTATCTTCACAATTTGGTCTGAATATTTTTCTAGATACTCCATAAATTCTTCTTGTGTTAAAGTTTTCCCATCAAGTGTCTTTATAGTATACACTATATCATCATAATATTTTACTCTAAATGCATTAATATCACTTTGTGCAAAACTAGTAGATATTGCTCCAAAAACAAGTGTCAGAACCAAAAATAAACTCAAAAGCTTTTTCATTAAACTATCACCTTTCATCTATTTTTTAATGTAATTTAGATTTGTACAAATCTACGTTATTAGTATAACGAACCACACAATGGATGTCAATACCATTAATGTGTATTTTTTCCGACATATTTCTGCGTTTTTCGCCACATAATATTAATTTATCACTCAACGATAAGCTTTCATCGCAATATCTCCCTAATCACAACCCCAGTCTTTAAAACAGACTCCACCTCTACCAAGGATATAACTCTTATCTCCTTCACTAATACTCCAAACAATCCTTCATCAAAACTCTTTATCATTTCATGTTCATTCAGTATTTTCTCAATAATTCTAATCTTGTATTTGTCAACTGAAAAATCTGCCAAATTTTAATCGAAAAGTATACCATTATGAAAAAAATTAATTAGACTTACCTAACCAATCCATAGTTTCTTTCATTCTGTAAGAGTCCCCTTTCATATTAATGACATATGATTTATGAGTAAGTCTGTCTATTAAAGCAGCTGTTAATACAGGATCTTTAAAAACTTCATTCCATCTATCAAAGGAAAGATTAGTTGTAATAATTGTTGATTTCCTTTCAGCTCAAAGGGAAATAAAAGTAAATAATAGCTCACTTACTTCTTTATCAAAGAAAATATATCCTAATTCATCGGCTATAATAAGACCATACTTTTCAAATTTTTTCTCAAAAGAGCGTAGTCTCTTTTCGCTACGTGATTCTTTCAGTTCGTTAATCAGTAGTGGTACTGTAGTAAAAAATACTTTGTATCCAGTATTACAAGCTGCAATTTCAAGACCTATTGAAATATGTGTTTTACCTGTTCCTGGGTTTCCAGCAAATATGATATTTTTCCTTCTTCGATAAACTTTAAAGTTTTAAGTTCTTTTAAGCTTTTCTTAGCATCATCAGGCAAATATTCAGTTTTTAAATCTTCTAGATACTTTTTGTATGGGAAATTCGCATTCTTTATTCTATTCCTCTTACCATTCTCCTTTCTTACATCATATGCATCTCTAAAAAGATCTCTTAGAAATTCTTCATAGGAAATATCAAGCCGATAGGCTTCTTCAATCCTGTTTTTGAAAGATTGATTAATCCCTGGTATCTTAAGTTCTTTGATGTATTCTTTGATTTCGTTTAATAATCCATTTCTCAATTCATAAGACCTCCTTCAGAGTTTAAATTAAAAATATCATTAATTTTCATTATCAGATTAACAGAAACTTTTTCGATCTCATTATCATCGCCTGATGAATATTCTTCGATTCTAGGAGGCCTGTTTAAAACTATGCTTTTGATATTGTCTGTATTAACAACTGACTTTTTAAATATTAGATAACTTCTTTATAGCATCTAAAATAACTTCTAGCCCTTTTTCTTTAACAAGTTCTAAAAGTACTATGAAATCCTTCGGATTATTGATATAATAATCATGGTATATTTGTTGAAGCTCTGGACACATTTGGTGCCTTCCAGCACTTGAGTGAAGTGCTCCAGGCTTCTTTTTTAATGTATGTATGAAATGATTAATATCAATAATCCACTGATGCACTAAATAGCATCTTTTATGGGTTGCAATTAAAATCTTTGTAAAATATATCAATAGTTTTTGGATAAATTTTAGCTATTACAAATTTGCCTACTAAATAATCTGGTACTGAATATTTGTTCTGGTCAATATTTATTGTGCTATATTTGTTAACTCTGAGTTCTTCTCTTCTTGAAACATCGTATCTAGGTTTTAAAGGTAAAAGATAGGGTTTTTCTTCTTCAAGAATTTCTTTTGGTGCTTTTCCTTCAAAATATTACCTAGCTTTTGAATTTAAGATATTTAATCTTTCTTCTAAATATTTATTTGCTTCTTCAATTGAGCCGAAGGCTTCTTTTCTTGAAAAAACTTTTCTCCTTATAAATTCAATTCCCCTTTCTACGTGTCCTTTTTCATCGCCACTACGAGCATTACAAAACCTATATCTAAAGCCATAATACAATGAAAGTTTAATCAAATCTTCTGTTGCTTCCTTTTCATTAGGCCCTACAAAGCTTTTGACAGCTTGTTTCATGTTATCATAAACAACTTCTTTATGTATTCCACCTATATTTTCAAAGGCTTTGGCATGAATATCTAAAAAATTTTCCATCTTTTTATTCCTATTAAGTGCAACCTCTTTTCCACTAATGTTTAGTTTAACCTCTCCCCAATCAAATTCTAAAGTTTCTCGTAATCTATATTCCTGACGTATAAATGCCTCTTTAACTTCTCCTTTTTCTCTAATGTAGTTACAAACAGTTGTATAGCCTATATCATAGCCTTTTTCTATTAAATACTCATAAATATCTATCTTTTTCATTATTTGCTTTGATTTTCCTGTAAATTTCTTTTTTCATTTTCTTTAAGACAATTATCTATTATTTCAATAACTTCGTCTGTTAGTTTAACTTTTTTTCTCTTTGATGTATCATATTTAGGTTTTAATACCATTTCTTCGATTAGTAGAAGTATATTTTTTTCATCACTTTCATCTTCTAATTTTTGTAATTTTTTCTCAAACTCGTTTATATACTTTCTTACTGTATCTCTTGAAATCCCTAATTCTCTACTTATTTCTCTTTGTGATACACCCTCTCTAAAATATTTTAATAAAATTTCTGCTTTTTGCTGCAAACTTATCATCCTCCACTAGCCCCTATAGTTTCTTATAGAGGTAGTATATTTCATAGTGGCAGACTTTTCAATTAATATTGTGATCTAGTTTTAGATTAACATAAACATTTTTTCAGTTGATAAATACACAGTCGGTGGATGAATTAATTACTTTAGTTCTGCAAAATAAAAAATTGAATTGGTAAAGTTACCAAAAAAATGAATATGGCATATCACTATACCTTCGTGTTATATATAAGTTACCACACCAATACACAAACGGAGGTTAGTAATATGCCAGTTATATCTACTATTTTAAACACAAATATTGAACTTTACAACTATTTAAATGAGTAAATTATGAAATGAGTAAACCCCAGTTTAATCATTTGTGCAGCATTGTTAATGGTTTAATAAATATAAAAGGCAATAAAACTATCTCCAAGATTGCCGAAGGTATCTTATCGGCTAAGGATAAAAGTTCTATTTATAAATTCTTAAGCCGCTCTAAATGGGATGATTCCTTGCTTAATAGAAATCGTATTAATTATCTTAATCATTATATTATCAAGAATAATGTTTCTAATAACTCCGTAGGATTTTTAGTTATTGATAATACTGTTAATGTTAAAAAAGGTGCTAAAAAGATACAAGGTTTAAGGTTTAAGTTTTAATCATTCCCATACCGAAGGTAAAAGAGTTTAGTCTCACTGTGTGGTTACTTCTAAATTTGTTCTAAATGATTTATCTATCCCTTTACAATTTCAACCTTATATAGTAAAGGTGTTTGTAAAGACCTTAATAAATCTTTTAAAAGCAAAGTTGATATTGCAAAGGATTTTATTAATAATTTCAATGCACCAGATAATTGTGGTTCTATTTACTGCTTAATTGATAGTTGGTACACTAGTACTCCTTTAATAGAATCTTGTTTAAAAAAAGACTTTCACCTTATTGGCGCTTTGAAATCAAATAGAATAATTAATCCCTTTGGTTTTAAGGTAAAACTTTCTCAGTTTGCAAACTCTATTAACCCTAATACTTTAGATGTCGTTATCGTCAAAGATAAGAGTTATAGAGTTTATCGCTATGAAGGTCCCGTAGGATCTTTTGAGAATACTGTCATTCTAATTTGTTATGAAATTAATGGTCAAGACCTTGAGTCGCCTGTATACCTTCTATCTACTGATATTGACCTAGATACACATAAAATAATTGAGTATTATTTCGTAAGATGAAAAATTAAAATCAATTATAAGTATAAGTATCTAAAGACTAATTTAAGCTTTGATAAATATAGAGTACGTAGCATTCTTTATATAGAAAGATATTTCTTACTTGTATTCCTAGCTATTAACTTTTTAGAATTGTTCAGGTTTAAATCTACTAATCTAGCTGTTAAAACTATTGGAGATACTATTAAGCACATTAACAGCCTATCAGTTATAGATTTAATTACTTTCGTTTACAAAAGTTCTAGAGATAATATGCCTTTGAATGATATTTTTAAAGCTATTAAAATCGCTTCTTAATTTTTTAAAATTTTTATTGGCTTTCAACATAATATTTCCATCCTAATATATGGTAAATTTAACCTATACAGTTGAAAGTATCTTTAAATACCAATTTTGTTTTTTAAATTGCAGAACTTAAATTATTAACTTCTTATATTCAACCACAATACACTTTCTAACTAGTTTAAATCAACTGGTTGTTGTTGGGTAACACAATGAATCATACCACCATATTGATATAGCTCTCTTACATCTATACCAACCACTTTACGATCAGGATAGAGTTTCTGAATAATCTCATTTGCTACTTCATCATTAGGATCGTTATAATTAGGTACTAGTACAACTGTATTTCCAATATAATAATTTACATATGAACCCTTGTACCCTAGATCTTTTCCACTTTCCAAAATAACATTCTTTTTGGTCAGTGGTAAATAAATGTATTTATATCGTTCTCCCATGGCGTTTTTTGCATTCATTAAAACTTCAATATCTTTATCAGTAACACCCCATTCAATTAAATCTTCTTCAACTAATATAATTATGGTAGATTCATCATAAAATTTAGCAAATCCATCAATATGAAAATCAGTAATATCAACACCTGCTACTCCATCTAGCCAAATAAAATTTGTAACACCATAATATTCTCTTAAGTATTCCTCAATTTCTACTTCAGTTAAGCCTGGATTTCTATTCTTATTCGTTACAGCACTTCGAGTAGCTAAAACTGTTCCCTTCCCATCTAATTCAATCGCTCCACCTTCGAGTACAACATCCTGAAGATCAATGGTTTCAATACCTAATTCTTTACCAATAAAATCTCGAAGTAACCTATCTTTTTTATACGGAACTTTTTTTCCCCAACCATTAAATCCCCAATCCATAATTTTGAGATTTTGATTATTATCATAAGCAAAGATAGGGCCATTGTCTCTTGCCCACACATCATCTGTAGGATAAATATAAAAATCAATTTTACTCATATCTATACCTTCATTAATTAAAAGATCATTAATATAGTCTTTTTCACCCTCATCATATGCAACTATGTGGACATTTTCACCTTCGCTTAATGCTTTTGTCATTTCAATCCAAATCGATTCAAGCTTTTCTTTGTATCCTTCACCATATGTGTTATTATGTGGCCATTGCAGCCATGTGCCTTCATGCTCACTCGCCTCATCAGGCACTTTATATTTTCCAAGAATTTGTTTCTCTTCGTCTCTATTGTTTTCTTCTTCCTCTACATGGACTTCATTATTAATAGTTTCTTCATTATAAAATGCTTCACTTCCTTTACATCCAGTAAAAACTACTAATACCAATGTAATTATAAGGCATGACACAATTATTTTATTCATTAGTAAAACCTCCCTTTTTTTCATATTAATATCATTATAAAGCTTCACACAGGTTAAGGTCAACCTTTTTTACAGCGACACTAACTTCAGTAACGAATTTATTTTGATTTATGGTAATATACTCATCTGTATAATATTTTTCAATATAAGGTCCCACTAAACTATAGCCATTTGTATTAGCCCAATTATATAATGCTGAATAAACATAACTAATGCTATCGTAACTCCCAATATGCATAGTGCTTATATAATCTGCTTCATAAAAAAATTTTATTTCGCAATCTCTTGCTTCTACTTTATCCAATATTGGTTGGCAAAATTCAACATCAAACATTGCAAATCAGAAATTCCTTCTTTACTTGAATGAAAAATTACAAAATACTTACCATTCAAAATAGTCTTTATTTTGCTTATAGAATCCATAAGCTCATCTACTAACAATTCCAATTCGTCTTCATCAACAACTCTTCTCATGCATAGCCCATAGAATGATTTCTTTGTACCAACATATACATCATAAGAATTTACAATGTTCAATTTAGAATCGGTTTCAATATAGTTTTTCATTTCTTCAATAATATCCAAATACTCGGTTGTCTTTTCCTCCAATGCCTCGATCTTATTTTTATAAGCAATCTTTAAATGACTGAAATCCATTTCTAAAATTTCTTTTATTTCTTCTACCGAAAAATCATATTTGCGTAATACTTTGATCTTATTAATACGCTCAATATCATTACGCGACACGGAAACATTTCATCCGTCTTCTTGGTTTTGAAAATAATATATTTTATTACTTAACAGCTTTTTCTACAATAGTTTTTCCTATTTCTAATGCCTTTGCCAACTGTCTTATGCTAGCTCCTGTTTGTTTGTATATTTCTTTTATGATTCTATTTCTTTCTTCTAGGGGAAACCTGTTTAGTCTACTAATATCTATTCTTTTTTCAATATATTTTCTTAACATCTTATCAGTACATTTTTTTACCGGCTTATATTCTAAGAATTCACCTTCTGCTTTTATATTCATGTATTCTTCAAAATCTTCAACATTTTTGAAATGCGATTTGATTATCCGAATGTCGATATTCATACTTTGCTCTTGATATGATGTTATATACTCATTATGACTACTCCATAAATAATTCTTTGCATATTCAATAATTCCTGCTTTTACTGGATTTTGATGAATGTATCTTAAAACACTTAGAAAATAACTCTCTTTTTCAATTGGTTCTCTCTTGTATCTGTTTTGAAATAAATGCCCTGTCCTTTCATGCTTCCTATTATGCCATTGTACATATCCTACCGTAATACGTTTGATGCTTGTACCAATTTCTTCACTCTCTCTCCTATTAGTAAATGTACCTGATTATCCATTAGACAATAACCATATAATTTAAAATCTGCTGTTTCTTTTGCTCTTAATAAGTTTTCTAAGAATTTTACTTTGTCTTCATCGTCCAAAAAAATATTCCTTTTATCTATTCCTCTCAGCATTATATAATATATTCCTGTTTTACTTCTTTCTCTTGCTACTCTTGCTATTTTATCACCCTACATAAGTTTAGCATATATCTTCCCCTTGTCCTCTTTTAATTAGATTACATAATTTTTTCATGCCTGATGAATATATGTCAATCATAGTTGGCTCAACGAGTATTTTACCATAACCATCACAAATACCAACATAATGAAAATTCTTAGAAACATCAAAGCCAACAAAAATCACTTTTTCATGACCATGTTTCTTAAACAGATTAATCATTTCTTAGTATAATATATTGAAAAAGAAAATAGGATTAATTCAACTTTTCAACCCTGACCACCATGCTTAATTGTGATTTATTTGAAAAGTTATATCCTGCTACACTATTTAATATCATTTCAATGTCTGTTGTTTTTGCCTTCTCTAGAACAGCATCTTTTGTTTTTTCAAGTAAACAGTCAAAACATCTTAATACTGCCATTGGAAGTATAACATCACCATATTTTTCTGCCTATATAGACCCTTAATAATTCTGCTATTTTCCATATAAAATTCACTTTTTCATTGAAATTCTGCATATTAATATCACTCCTATTGATATAAACTTTCTAATTAATATTTTATTCCATTTTCTACAAGGATTAATAAAGTCTCAATATTTAATCAATCTTATTGTAATCTTTATGGGTTCAGATAAGTAAAACATTTTAAAAATAAAACCCTACAAATTAATGCAGGGTTATTGTTTTCTTACCTTATACAAGGCAACATATTTAGTTTTATTAGAAAATACCTAACTCATTAGTTTTACTGTGTTTTCTAACTGTCTTTCCTTTTAATCAATGCCACCGCCTCCACATGCATGGAGATTAGATTTTTGATTAAAAGAAAACACCTCATATGTTTTCATATGAAGTGTTTAATTCAAATGTCTTTTTTATTTTGTGTTTTGTGAATTTGTGAAGCCTGACCCCGTTGTTTCTTTCAGATAATCTTTTATGTCAATATTGATATTTTTTAG
>NZ_JBFWFX010000015.1:0-36105 GCF_050286925.1 Caloranaerobacter longqiensis | reverse complement strand
TTCCATATCTCCTAGCTAATACTGCTGTTATTGCTGCTGTTAATGTTGTTTTACCATGGTCTACGTGTCCTATTGTTCCTATGTTTACGTGTGGTTTTGTTCTCTCAAATTTTGCCTTTGCCATTCCTCTTCCTCCTTTATTTTCTTTTCTTAAGAAAACTATACCGGGTGTTTCTTGTATGTTGAAACACTTAAGTGGAGCCCATGACCGGGCTCGAACCGGTGACCTCTTGCTTACCATGCAAGTGCTCTGCCTACTGAGCTACATGGGCATTTTACTACTTAAATAATTTTACTACTACAATTTTTCATTGTCAATACTAAAAGCCCATCGTTACATAAAACCTATAAGTCTTTTGTTTCAAGGTATCTTTCTAATTTTCTTTTTACTCTTTGCAAAGCATTATCAATTGACTTGACATGTCTGTTTAATTCAACAGCTATTTCTTGATAAGACTTGCCCTGAAGATAATATATAAGTACTTCCCATTCTAAATCGCTTAAAATTTCTCCTATTTTACTTTCAATGTTTTTTAATTCTTCTCTACTAATAATCAGTTCTTCTGGATCCATTATTTTTACACCTGATAATATATCTAAAAGAGTTCTATCTGATTCTTCATCATATATGGGTTTATTTAGTGAAATATAAGAATTTAAAGGGATATGTTTCTGTCTAGTAGCAGTTTTGATTGCTGTAATAATCTGTCTAGTTATACACAGTTCTGCAAAAGCCTTAAAAGAAGTGAGCTTGTCCTGTTTATAGTCACGAATAGCCTTATAAAGTCCAATCATTCCCTCTTGAATTATGTCTTCCTTATCTGCGCCAATTAAAAAATATGACCTAGCCTTAGCCCTAACAAAATTTTTGTATTTCTTAATCAAAAACTCTAGGGCTTCTGTATCGCCTTTTCTTGCACTTTCAACTATTTCCTCATCTTCCATATCATTGTAATCGCCACAATCGTATTCCTTATGTACGCTAAGACCCACCAGCATCGCCTCCAGAAATTGCTAAAAAACTTAAAACTCTAAAGTTTATTATATATTAACCTTAACATTAAAGTCAAGCCAGATTATATGTTTTTTCTCCATTTTTCAAGCTTTTTGAGCGTTTCACTATCAAGTCTAGAAAATATTAAATCATCAACTCGCTTCTTATTTTGTTCTGTATCCTTTTGGATTTTTCTCTTCATCTTATTTACTTCTTCTTTAAGTTCTCTTGCAGATATTCTCATACCGCCTCTACCTAAAACTATTTGTTGTTCGGTCCAATCAGATGTAGCTACCTTAACCCTTTTCATTCTTCCTATAGAATCTAATACCTTCTCTATATAATGGTCTGCTGTTTCCATCTCCTTAGTAAAAACAACCTCTATTCCATTTATTATTTCTTTTTTATTTATACTTCCTTTAACTAAATGTGCATCAAAAACTATTATAACTTTCACTCCAGCGTATTCTTGATATTCTCCCATAATTTCAATAAGTTTATCTCTTGCTGCCTCTAAACTTATTTTTTTAAGTTCTTTCAAGTCAGACCATGCATTAATAATATTGTATCCATCTATAAATAAATACTCATCATACTTTTTCTTCATATCAGCGCCCCAAACTCCTCTGTCTTAATACTTCATAAATCAAGATAGAAGCGGCAACAGATGCATTTAGAGAAGTAACATTCCCTTTCATAGGTATTTTCACTAGAAAATCGCATCTTTCTTTAACTAAACGACTTATACCCTCTCCTTCGCTACCTATTACAATCGCTAAAGGCCCTTTTAAATCTTTTTCATAATAATTAGATTCTCCATCCATATCTGCTGCACATATCCAAACGCCTTTTTCCTTTAATTTTTCCATTGTATAAACAATATTAGAAACTTTCGCTACTGGCAGATATTCTATAGCACCAGCAGAACTCTTAGCAACTACTGGAGTTAATCCAACCGATCTTCTTTTAGGTATGATAATTCCATGAACCCCAGCACATTCAGCAGTCCTCATAATAGCTCCTAAATTATGAGGATCTTTAATTCCATCTAATATTATTATAAACGGGTCTTCATTCCGACTTTCAGCATACTTTAATATATCTTCAACTGTTTTATATTCATAATCTGAAGCTATAGCTATAACACCTTGATGTGAATTTGTAACAGAAATAGAATCTAGCTTGTTTCTATCTACATATTGGATTACAATTCCTCTTTCCTTAGCTATTGCTTTTATCTTCTTTACAGAACCCTTTTCAGCACCTTTTGCAATCATTATCTTTTCAATATTCCGATCTGACTTTAATGCTTCTAATACAGGATTTCTTCCTTCTATTAAACCTTGATTTTGCAATGTTATCCACTCCTTAAACCTTTGGTATAAGATTTTTAAATTTTTCCCTTACTTCTTTCATTTTCCCACACGACATACTACCTTCCGGGCAATCGCCATATAGACAAGCAGGTCCTGAATACTTAAAAAGCGTAGGAGCAACACCTTTAACTAATTTTAGCATTTCTATTGCCAAGTTCCTAATCTCCCATTGAGCTCTGTTACAACATCTATGTCTGAAAAAGTTAAAAAGCGACCTTGCATTCATTGTAAAAACAATCTTAGTTTCACAAGCATTAGGAAATATGTAGCGTGCATCTTCAATAGCTTTTTTTTCAGCAATTTTCTTAGCTTTAGCTTCAGGATATCCTTCCTTTATTAATTTATCCAAAATATCTTCATATAAAACTTTTGTTAATTGATTATAGTATTTCTGATCATCTTCCATAGCTTTAATAAACATTTTTCTAGCAGTTTCATTATCTTTTATAGAAGGAGGTATAATATATTCAAACTGCTGAAGTTTAACATACCTTTGCGATTGCTGAGAATACGAAGCTATCCTATGTCGAACTAATTGATGTGTAAGTACTCTACTTACACCCTCTACTGCAAAAGTGAATGTTGCATGTTCTACAGGAGATTCATGTCCTAAATTCATAAGCATATCAAGAAAATTTACTACTTTATCATCATCTAAACTTTCTTCTATCTTTTCAATTCCAACAGGTGAATAACATAATTTAGCAGCAGATGCCACCAACTTTTCTGGTTCAGGGGTATATCTTAACAATTTAACCTTCAATTCAGTTGCCAATTTAATACTCCTTTCATATTTTTAGTTTTAAAGTTAAGGATAAGGTTTTAGTTTAACCTTATCCTTCATTTTCAGCATACATATTAATAATCATATCAAATATCTCATGTATCCTCTCATTATTTCCTATAAGGTATAAAAAACCCATTAATGCCTCAAATCCTGTCGCATACTTATAATCAATCAAATCAGCATTTTTAGGAGTAGAACTAGATTTAGCATTTCGTCCTCTTTTAATTATAGACCACTCTTCTTCAGTAAATTTATCTTGCAAATTATGAACAATATCAGCTTGAGCCTTAGCTTTAACATATCTAATTGCTTCTTTATGCAATTCATTTACAGAAATATTTTTTTTACTTAATAAATATGTCCTTATTAATAACTCGTAAATAGCATCTCCAATATAAGCTAATTGTAAAGGAGATAACATCTTAACCTTACTTCTATCCCATCCATTTTCTCTAAATATTATTGCATTAAAGTAATCATCTGCCATATGACTATATTCTCCTCCATTTTGTACCTTCTTTAGTATCTTCAAGTAGTATCCCTTTTTGTTTCAATTCGTCTCTTATCTTATCTGCTAGTTGATAATTTTTTTCTTTTCTTGCTTTGTTTCTCTCCTCAATAAGTTTTATAATCTCTTCATCAACTATTTCTTCTTTCTTTGAAAGTATTCCTAAAATACCACTTAACTCCATTAATGTGTCATAAACTTTTTTCACAACTTCTTTAGGACTTTCTGCATTAATATTAGTATTTGCATATCTCACTAATTCAAAAAGTGCAGAAATTGCATCCGCAGTATTTAAATCATCTTCCATGCTTGATATGAACTTTTCTTTAAATCTATCAATATCTTCAATTATCTTTTTATCACTATCTAATAATTCTTTATCTTTACTCATTTCCATCAAATGTTCTAAATTCCTCTTTCCGTTATACAATCTATCCAATCCATTTTTAGCCTGTTTTACAAGTTCTTTGCTGAAATTTATTGGACTTCTGTAATGAGCTGATAATATGAAAAACCTTAATACTTCCAAATCAAATTCTTTGCTAATTTCTCTAACTGTAAAGAAATTCATCTTTGATTTAGACATTTTTTGATCATCTACATTTACCATTGCATTATGAAGCCAATAGTTAGCAAATGGCTTTCCATTCAAACTCTCACTCTGAGCTATTTCATTCTCATGGTGTGGAAATTGCAAATCTTCGCCACCTGCATGAATATCTATTGTATCACCTAATAATTTCTTTGCCATAACAGAACATTCAATATGCCATCCTGGTCTTCCTTTACCCCATGGACTATCCCATGAAGGCTCACCTGGCTTTTCTTTTTTCCAAAGTGCAAAATCAGTAGGATTTCTCTTTTCTTGATTTACTTCTATTCTAGCTCCCGCAATAAGTTCTTCTATATTTTTCTTCGAAAGTTTACCATAATCCTTCATTTTAGTTGTATCAAAGTATACATTACCATTTACATTATAAGCATATCCTTTTTCTTCTAAACCTTTAATAAACTCAATAATGTCAGAAATGTGTTCAGTTGCTCTAGGATGGCTTGTTGTTTCCTCTTTCAATAAAAGTCCTTTGGCATCTATAAAATATTCTTTTATAAACCTATCGGCTATTTCTTTAACAGTCGTACCTTCTTCATTAGCCTTTTTTATCATCTTGTCATCAATATCTGTAAAATTCACGATATAATCAACATTGTATCCTTTATACTCAAAATATCTTCTCAATACATCAAATACTACTAACGGTCTTGCATTTCCTACATGAATATAATTATAAACTGTCGGCCCACATACATACATTGTAACTTTATCAGAATTTATTGGCTTAAATTCCTCTTTAGTCCTTGTCAAAGTATTATAAAGTTTCATTATTTTTTCCTCCTTTCAAATTGTAAATAATGTTTTCTAATTCTGTAACTCTCTTTCTCAAGCACTCCAACTCTTGTGCTATTGGGTCAGGTAACCTAACTTGATCCAAATCAATTTCTTTTTTTATATCTGAAACTTTTTTGTTGTCTTTAACTACAATTCTACCAGGTATTCCTACAACTGTACAATTTGGAGGTACTTCTTTTAATACAACAGCTCCTGCTCCAATTTTTGAATTATCTCCTACTTTAAATGGTCCTAACACCTTAGCTCCACTACTTATTACTACATTATTTCCTATAGTTGGATGTCTTTTCCCTTTTTCTTTTCCTGTACCTCCTAATGTTGCTCCTTGGTATATTGTTACATTATCGCCTATCTCTGCAGTCTCTCCAATAACTACACCCATACCGTGATCAATAAAAATCCCTTTTCCTATCTTCGCACCTGGATGTATTTCTATACCCGTTAGAAATCTACCAATATGAGATAATAGTCTCGCAATTAAGAACAATTTTCTTTTATAGAACCAATGTGCTATTCTGTATATAATTATTGCATGTAGACCAGGATAACATAAAATTACTTCTAATAAACTTTTAACTGCTGGGTCTCTTTCAAAGATGGCTTTAATGTCTTCTCTAAGAGTTCTAAACATAATCAATCAACCCCCGCTTTAGTTATTAGTCCAGATAATCGACTATTTAACAGAAGAATATAAAAAACCGCCTCTTAAATACAGAGACGGTTTATCCCGCGGTTCCACTCTGTTTGGGCTTAAGCCCCAACTCATTAAGCTATAACGGAGCAACCGATTTACCCTACTTAACGTTCGGGTAATAGTTCAGAGGTGCACTTCGATTTACCATTGACCTGAAATCCCTCTCAGCTTATAAGGATTTCTCTCTGTAGGTTTAGTAAATCTACTCTCCTCATCATCACCTATTAAAATATTTAATTTTATAATCCACTTATTAAAATAATCATAAATAACTTCAACCTTTTTGTCAATTAGATAAAAGTCTTATCCCGTGTTATCCGTACTCTATTATCTAAATTACATAATTTCCCCTTTTACATATTCTATTCTCTTTAATATATTTTGTTTACCTAAAATCAAGATTGTTTTAACTAAATCTGGTCCATGAAGCTGTCCTGTAAGTATTGCTCTAATAGGCATATATAAATTTTTACCCTTTGCTCCTGTTTTCTTTTGAAGTTTCTTAAATAAGTTTAAAGCAAATTCTTCATCTATTTCATCAATACTATTAAGTTCTTCTTCAAAAGCCTCTATTAAACCTGGAACATGTTCTCCTTTAAGTACTTCTACAACTTCTTCATTTTCAGGCTCTACTTTATCTTTAAAAAATACATAGGCTTTATCAACAATTTCACTTATATAAGATATTTTTTCCTGCAGAGCTGATACTATCATTTTAATCCATTCATATCTATTTTTTATATCATCTTCATTTATAAATCCTGCTTCAACAAGGTAAGGTATTGCAAGTTTTGTTATTCTATCTACATCACTTTTCCTTATATATTGACCATTTACCCAATTTAGTTTATCAGTATCAAAAACTCCTCCAGTTTTTGATACTCTATCAAAAGAAAATTCGTTAATAAGCTCTTCCATATTTAAAATTTCTCTATTGTCTTCTGGACTCCAACCAACTAATGCTAAATAATTTACTAAAGCTTCAGGTAGATATCCTTTTTTTCTAAAATCTCTCACTGCTACATCGCCATGTCTTTTACTCAACTTCTTCTTATTCTTATTTAATACTGTTGGAAGGTGTACGTAAACAGGCTGCTCCCAACCAAAAACTTCATACAAATAAACGTGTTTTGGAGTTGAAGAAAGCCATTCTTCTCCTCTTACTATATGAGTAATTTTCATAAGATGGTCATCTACTACAACAGCTAAATGATAAGTTGGGAATCCATCTGATTTAAGTAATACCTGATCATCTAAATCATTAGTATTTATAGTTATTTCCCCTCTAATCAAATCTTTAAACTTAATATCCTTATTTGGTGGTAATTTTAATCTTACTGTGTATTCTTCACCAGCTTCTATTCTCTTTTTAGCCTCTTCAATAGTTATATCTCTACAATGACCATCATACCTCGGAGTAAGCCCTTTAGATTTTTGTTCTTCTCTAATCTTATCAAGTCTTTCTTTAGAACAGAAACAATAATATGCATGTCCTTTTTCAATAAGCTCTTCTACATATTTTTTGTAAATATCTAACCTTTCAGATTGTATATAAGGACCATATTCACCTTTTTGTACAATTTTTCCGTTTTCTATAAAAACACCTTCATCATGTACGACTCCAGCCCATAATAAAGATTCAATTAAATTTTCAATCGCACCTTCAACATATCTAGTCCTATCTGTATCTTCTATCCTCAATATATACTTTCCACCTTGATTCTTAGCAAAAAGGTAATTATAAAGTGCAGTTCTAAAATTACCAATATGCAAATAGCCTGTAGGACTCGGTGCAAATCTAACCCTTACTTCCGTCATCCGACTACCTCCTAATATCTTTTATAATCCATAGGAAATTATATCCTTATTAAATTGCCAATAATTTTAAATATAATTTCCGTAATAGATTTTAATAAAATCTACCTTAATTTATTCAAAAATCGAAGATTTTGTTCTATCTGTATATTATATACTACATCTTCTACCCTATCAAGATTATTCTATTATTAATGTAATGTTAAGTATATTATCAAACTATATACAAAATAAAACTATAATAATTGAAAAATAAAAGCGAATAATTACAAAGCTTTAGCAAAGAAAATCCGTAGGCTTAGCATGGACGCTAAGCCAGCATCCTACAAGACAGGACGTCTTGATTAGGTGCGTTAGGATTTTTCGAAATTATGAATCTTAGTTTTCTCTAAAGATTTATTTATAAGCGTTATTTTTCAATTCATTATGAAATATAACTTTGTCAACAAGTTCATATAATATTTAATTTTGTTAAAATATCACTAAAAATCTTCCTCAAAAATTCTAATATCCTCCTTAAAAGGGATTTTATTTCCTTATTTTCCTCAGAAATTTCATTAAGTTTATCAGATATACCTTTAAGCTGCTTTTTTATTTCTTTTAAGTTAAGGTTTAATTCTGATATATTCCTCATAAGTTTAACTATTTCATCAATTTCTTCTTTTTCGAGTTTTATGTTTAGCTCATTTGAAATTTTTATAACTATTTCCCTTATTTTATCTTCTTCTTTCAAATCTTTAGCAACAACTTCTTCTTTAATCTCTTTAATGAGCTGACTAGCTTGTTTCTTTCCTATTTTCTGTCCAAGTTCTCCTGTTTTAGCTATTTCCTCATTAGCTATTTCTTTTTCTCTTTCACCTATCTTATTACCTGTTGCACTTTCAAAAGCCTTGATAATACCAGTTAATGCTGCTGTACCAGATACTTCATAAGGTGCTGCTACTTTAACTTTTGCATCTTTGATACCAGCTGTAACTAATGCATTCATATACATTTCCTTAGAAACCCAAGTTATATTGTACGTTTCAACGCTAATACCCTCATTATTACTCAGTTTCTTAACATAAGCAGATGAAATAGCTTTAGTCCCAATTAGTTTTTTATCTATATATTTACCCAAATATTTTCTTTCTTCACTATTTGTAACTTTAATTATCTTAATATTATTTTTAACATTAAATAACTCTAAAATCTCATTTTTTTGCTTCTCTGTCAAATCTTCACCTATACTGACAACAACATCAAAATTTTGAGTATGTGCAGTAGAGGTAATAAGCATAAAAAACAGAACCATTGCAATAAACCTTTTTATAATCATAAATAATCCCCTCCAGTACAGGATTTTCTAAAGTATTCTCGTTAAAAGAAAAAATACAAAGATCAATAATAGTATATGTACTACCCACCAACCAACTGATAAAAAGCTGAATCTACCAACATCAAATTTATTTCGATTATCTTTTTTGTCCATAAAATCCTCCTGATTTATTTAAATTAAACTTTAAGATTATTCTTTGCAAAAAAGATTCTCATATACAAAAAATGCGACAAAGTCGCATTTTTGTACATAAACATAATGGTATTTTTGTGATATAATGGTTTTGATTACTATTATCTGTATTAAAATGGGTGATTTGCATGAAAATTTTTAAAGCTAATATATACATAATATTAGCAAGTGTTATATTAGGAATTTTACTTGCTGTTCAACTCAAAGTTACTGATAAAATTTTCATAACAAACATTCCTTACGATAAAAAAAATCAGCAATTAACTATAGACATAAAAAAAATTCAAAAAGAAAAAGCAATACTAGAAAAAAAATTGAATGAATTAAACGATATCGCTAATCAATATGAAAAACAAAAAGCATCAGAAAATAAAGATATAAATAAACTACTTAACGAAGTAGAAACATATAAAATGTTAAGTGGTTGTAAAGATGTACATGGGCCTGGAATTATAATAGAAATTGATGATTCACATGATGACTCTAACTATTTCGATACTAACGAATTGTATACAAAAAAATTGAAATTATTATTAAATTTAATCAATAACCTTAAATCTTTAAATGCAGAAGCTATTTCTATAAATGAATTAAGGTATACAAATCGTACAGAGATTGTACTAGCAGGATTACACATTGAAATAAATGGAGTTTCTGTTAATACTCCATTAACTATAAAAGCTATTGGAAACCCCGATTTACTTAAAGAGGTTATTAATTTTACAATTTACACCTCGGAATTTGATATACAGTTAAAAAAACAACAAGACATTTTCATTCCTAGATATAAAAAAGTTTTAGATTTTAGGTATGCAAAGCCAATTGAATAATAAGTTTATTACATGATAAGGGACAGCTAAAAATTTGCTGTCCCTTAATTTGTTTAAATTTTCTTAACAAAATTCAACTGTATAAAAATTTATGCATAGATATATTGAGGCTATAAATTAAGAGGGAAGGTGATTGCGATGTTTTCATTTCTTAAAAATTTATTCAACAATACTAAATTAAAAAAAGACTTAAAACTTAATATGTATCAAATAATTGAAATTGAAAGGGATAAAATAAGATCTATTGTTTATCGATAATTTTAAGGCGGTCGTTGACCGCCTTAAAATTGTTTTATCTATAATTTTAATCCTTGTCTTTCAAATTCAGCCTTTATTCTTTCATAAACTTCATCTGATGAAATTTCTATTTTTTCACCTGTAGCTCTTAGTACAAATTCTACTATGTTTTCATTTGCCTTTCTTCCTACTGTTATTCTTATAGGTATACCAATTAAATCAGCATCATTGAACTTAACTCCTGGTCTTTCATTTCTATCATCTAATAATACTTCAATTCCTTTATCCATTAATTCCTTATATAACTTTTCTCCTAGATTTACTTGTTCTTCTTTCTTAGTGCTAACTATAGTTATTATTACATGATATGGTGCTACTGATAGAGGCCATATTATACCTCTTTCATCATGATTTTGCTCTATTATCGCAGCCATCGTTCTTGAAATACCAACACCATATGAACCCATAACAAAATATCTCTCTTTGCCGTTTTCATCTAGGAATGTAGCATTTAAACTTTTACTATACTTAGTCCCTAATTGGAATATATTACCTACTTCTATACCTCTAGCTATCTTCAATGGTTCTCCACACTTTGGACATGAATCTCCTTCTTCTACTAATAATAAGTCTTCAACTATTTGACCTTCAAAATCCCTACCGTAGTTTACATTCTTAATATGATAATCTGTTTCATTAGCTCCTACTATAAAGTTTTTCATTTGAGCTACTCTAGAATCTACTATTAGCTTGACTTTATCACTTATTCCAATAGGGCCTGCAAAGCCTACCTCAGCTCCTGTAACTTCTTTAACTATATCTTCATTTGCCATCTCTAATTCATGTTCTCTTACACCAAATAAATTACATAATTTAACTTCATTAACCTCTCTGTTTCCTGGTACTAATACTGCTACTATCTCATCTTTTATTTTATAGATTAACGTTTTTACAAATTTATCTGCTGGAACATTTAAGAACTCTACTAATTGTTCAATAGTTTTAACATCTGGAGTATGAACTTTTTCAGTTTCTAATTCAACACTTTCATCTGCATTTAAATTGTATATGCACTTAGCTTTCTCATCTGTAGCAGCATAATCACATTTTTCACAATAAGCTATTTGACTTTCTCCAACATCAGACATAGCCATAAATTCATGGGAATCACTTCCTCCCATTGCACCTGAATCGCCTTCAACTACTTTAAACTTTAGTCCACATCTAGTAAATATCTTTTCATAAGCTTTCCACATTATTTCATAAGATTTTTTCATACCTTCTTCGTCTTTATCAAAACTATAAGCATCTTTCATTAAAAACTCTCTACTTCTCATAAGACCAAATCTAGGTCTTTTTTCATCTCTGTACTTAGTTTGTATCTGATAAATGTTTAAAGGCAATTGTTTATATGACTTTACCTCATTTCTTATAAGATCTGTAAAATATTCTTCATGTGTAGGTCCTAAACAGAATTCTCTTTCATGTCTATCTTTAAGTCTAAACATTTCTGGACCAAATTCATACCAACGTCCACTTTCCTTCCATATTTCAGCTGGCTGTATAGCTGACATAAGCACTTCTTGTGCCCCTGCCGCATCCATCTCTTCTCTTACTATTTGCTCTATTTTCCTCATTACTCTGTATCCAAGAGGCAAGAAAGAATAAACCCCTGAAACTAACTTTCTTATCATGCCTGCTCTTAACAAAAGCTGATGACTTGGAATTTCTGCTTCTGAAGGTACTTCTCTAAGTGTTGGCATATACATTCTTGACATTCTCATAAACTATACCCCTTTCTTGTTATTCTTTTCTAAAATCAAAAAACCCTCACCCCTATAATTCTAGGGACGAAGGTTATCCGCGTTACCACCCTAATTGGCTAAAAATATAGCCCTCTCTTAATAGCTAACGGTATTAACCGTCTAGACCTACTAATTTCAGTCTAGAAGCTCAGGGACGGGTTCGATAAACAGCGGGTCAGAAATCTCTCAGCCAAGGATTTCCTCTCTGTAGACCTTGATTATCTACTATTTCCCCTCTTCGCTAATACTATTAATTTTGAAATTTATAATACTAAAAATCTTAATGTTTGTCAATTAGTTTCTGAAAATTACCGTTTCTTTATTAAACAGTTTTACCGTTACTGTTAACGCTACAGCTATATAGATTAGCGTCCAAATTAAAACTATACCTATATGCACTGGATTATAGATAGAAACTAACGCCTCTTTAATAATCGAAATTATATTAATTATTGGAATATGGAAATAAACTTTTGGTATTGCTCTTCCATCTAAATACATGGTCAAATAAGCCGGTATAAGCATTATAATCGTTACTGGCGTCAAATATGTCTGAGCCTCTTTAAAGTTTCTTGCATAAAAACTAACTGCCAATTCTAGACTGCTAAAAGTTAAAGTTAACCCTATACAAAATAACCCTATAATTAAAATTGTATTTATAGGAAGATTGCTTATAGTTCCAAATAAATTTAAATTCAATTTCGTCGCTATAATAAAACCTGTCAAAGATGCTAAAGTAGCTATAATTCCAGCAACAACAACTGTAAAATATTTGCCTATCAATAATGAAAGTCTGTTTATTCTAGTTGTTAAAAGAGGCTCTAGTGTCTGTCTTTCCTTTTCTCCTGCACCTAAATCAGTGGCTGCAGGTATACCACCGACTGCTGACCATATAGTAAGGAACATCGGAAGCATCATAGAAAACATAATAATACCAAATCCATCTTCTTTAGCCACTGATATAGCTTTAATATCAACAACCTTAAGTATATTATTATCTGTTCCTAACTCTTTTAATCTTTTAGATACAATAATTTGAGAATAATCATTAATTATTGATTTCAATCTAGGATACGCCATTGAAGATTTTTGACTAGATTCATCATATATTATTTCAACTGTACCAAATTCACCTTTATTTACTTTTTCATCAAAATATTTATCGATTTTTACTATAGCCTTAACCTCAAGTTTTTCCAAAGATTTTTCAGGCGCATCTGTATTTACAATATTTATCCCTTCATGTGTATTTAAATATTTTAAAAGTCCATTATCATTTTCTGAAATAACAGCTATCTCAATAGGCCTTGTCCCCTCTTCTATAATTTCAGAAGCTCCACTACCTAATGCCAAACTTAAAATAGGAAATATCAGTATTGGTATTATAATACTAGTAAATATGGTCTTTCTATCTCTAAATGTATCCTTCATTTCCTTTCTAAATACTATCCAAATATACTTAAACATTGTTATCCCCCACTAACTTAATAAAAATATCCTCTAAATCCATATTGTCATATTTTTGTGCCAATGAAGCTAATGACGATATCTCTATCATCTCACCCTTATGAATTATACCTACTGTATCACAGAGTTTTTCAACTTCTTTCATAGAATGACTTGAAAAAATAATGGTTTTCCCTTGTTGCTTTAAATCTAGTATAAACTCATGTACCATATTAACAGCTGTTACATCCAAACCAGCTGTAGGTTCATCAAAAAGCATTATATCAGGATCATGTACTATACTTCTAGCAATTGCTACTTTTTGCTTCATTCCTTTTGAAAATTTACCTACTCTTCTGTCAATATATTCTTCCATCCCAAGCTTTTTTGCTAAAAACTCAATCCTTTTTTCAATTTCTCTTTTGTTCATACCATTAAGCAATCCAAAATATTCTATATTCTCCCTGGCTGTCAATCTATCATAAAGCCCTGTTTCTCCGCCAAAAAGTATTCCTATCTGCCCTCTTGCACCTTCTGGATCATTAATAATATCATAACCATTTAATCTAGCTGTACCAGAGGTCGGTTTAAGTATTGTCGCTAATAACCTTAATGTAGTAGTTTTGCCTGCTCCATTTTCACCTAATAAACCAAAAACTTCTCCCTTATTTACATTAAAAGATATACCTTTTATAGCTTCAACCTCTTTAAATTTCTTTCCTAAGTTTAGAACTTCTATCAATTATATCCCCCCATTACTTTTTACACAAAGTACAAACAGAATGTGCTGAAATTCCTTCTTTTCTCCCCTCAAAGCCAAGTCTTTCAGTAGTTGTCGCCTTTATACTAATATCATCTACTGGTATATTAAGTATATCTGATATATTATTTCTCATTTCCTCTATATATGGAGCTATTTTAGGTTCTTGTGCAACAATAATACTGTCTATATTATTCACTTTATATCCCCTACTATATATCAATTCATTAACTTTACGTAATAATTCCATGCTTGAAATACCTTTATATTTAATATCATTATCTGGAAAATGCTTGCCTATATCTCCTAGTGCCAAAGCTCCAAGCATACTGTCCATAATAGCATGCACAAGTACATCAGCATCAGAATGACCCAATAAACCTTTATCATATTTTATCTGAACTCCACCTAAAATTAGCTTCCTTCCTTCTACTAATTTATGTACATCATAACCTATTCCAATCCTCATAATCTCCGTCCTCCTTTATCTATTAACTAAAGCTTCTGCAATTATTAAATCTTCAGGAGTTGTTATTTTAATATTGCTATAATCACCTATAACAATTTTAACTTTGTGTCCTATTCTCTCTACCAGCATACTGTCATCTGTGCCTAGGAAATTATCTAATTTAGCTTTTTCATATGCTTTTAGTATTAAATCATACCTAAATGTTTGGGGAGTCTGAATTGCCCATAATTCTTTTCTATTCGGCGTATTTACTACTTCACCATTTAAATCAACTTTCTTGATAGTATCCTTTACAGGAACTCCTGTTACACAAGCCCCATATTCAAGTGCAGATTTTATATTTTCTTCTATAATCTCTCTTTTAATAAACGGTCTTGCTCCATCATGTATTAAAACAATATCACTCTTTTTATTTACTTCCTTAAGACCATTATACACAGAATCCTGTCGTTCTCTCCCCCCTTGAATTACATTTTTGACTTTATATAATTCATATTTTTCAATAATTTCTTTTTTGCAAAAATCAATTTCATCATACCTAGTAACTACTATAATTTCATCTATATAATCACAGTTATTAAACTCTATCAAAGTACGAGCCAATACAGGAACATCTTTTATCTTTATAAACTGTTTGTTAATTTTACTGTTCATTCTCTTGCCCATACCTGCCGCTGGTACTATAACGGAAATATATTTCCCCAAATAACTCATTATGACACCTCGCTTTTAGATTCAATCATATACAGAAAATAGAAGCGTTATTCTGAATTATAATTTATTTTCCACTAACTGTCAAATATATCCCAAAAAAAATTAAACCCGACTGAAGTCGGGCCATTAAACAGCTTTATCTACCATTGATTTTGGCTTTGCAAAAATCATTCTTCCAGCTGCAGTTTGTAAAACACTTGTAACCATAACACCAATAGTCTCACCTATATGCTTTTTACCACCATCTACAACAATCATAGTTCCATCATCCAAATATGCTACTCCTTGTCCTGATTCTTTTCCATCTTTTATTACTTGAACTATCATTTCCTCTCCAGGAAGCACAACCGGTTTTACTGCATTTGCAAGCTCATTAATGTTTAACACATCGACACCTTGAAACTCTGCAACTTTATTTAAGTTAAAATCATTAGTAACTACTTTACCTTTGAGTATTTGAGCCAGTTTTAGTAATTTACTGTCAACCTCATTAATATCCTCAAAATCTTTATCATAAATTATAACTTCTATATCAATTTCTTTTTGTATTTTATTTAGAATATCAAGACCTCTTCTACCTCTATTTCTTTTAAGCCCATCTGAAGAATCTGCTATATGTCTTAATTCTTCTAAAACGAATTCTGGAATTACTAAAGGACCTTCAATAAAACCAGTTTTACATATATCAGCTATCCTACCATCAATTATTACACTAGTATCTAATATTTTAGGCTGAACTCTAGTTCCTTTAAATGCTTTGTCTTTACTACCTGCTCTTTTGAAAACACTTAAAACGTTAAAAAAATCTTCTCTCTTCTTTGTTGGAACTATTATCCCAAGATACCCAAACAATAGATATAATAGTATAGATATTACTACTCCTAAATAAGGAATACCTAAATTAAAAAAAGGTTGACTACTTAAGTAAGCAATAATCAATCCGACTATAAGTCCAATAGAACCTAATACTATATCTGTAGCTGGAACTTGTTGAAGTTCTCCTTCAACACTATTCGCAATGCTTCTTGCTGCAAAGAGAAGTTTAGGAAAAGCAATATAAAATATAATTCCAAATATCAATGATGTTGAAATATAAACATACAATTTCAAATTATCATCTATAAAATTAAGAATTCCAGCAGAGTACAACAGACTAACTATTCCATAACCTAGAAGTATACCAAAAACTGTTAGTGCTGCTCTTATAATTCTCTGAACCAAAACATATCACCTCCTATTCTTATTTATCTCCATTTATGAATATTCTATAACTTGATTACAAGTATTTTAACATAATTTTAAAATCTTTTTAATAATTTACATATTATTTAATTGTTGCAGATTAGTATTCATAGAAATAAGCGTCTTTAAGACGCTACTTTACAACCTTTTCAACTAATTCTTCAGCCTCTATCTCGCAAATATTTTTAGCTAATACTATTTCACTTATTAGTATTTGTTTTGCATTATTTAACATTTTTCTTTCTCCTGTAGATAACCCTTTCTCCCTTTCTCTTATCATAAGATTTCTAACTACACTAGCAATTTCATAAATGTTGCCACTCTTTATCTTATCCATGTTTAATCTGTATCTTCTATTCCAATTTTGAGGCATTTTAGTTCTATCATCAGCTAACACAGCTAAAACTTGTTCAACTTCCTCGCTATCGATTACTTCCCTAATCCCAATTTCATCTACATTATCTACAGGAACCATAACTTTCATATCACCCATTGGCATTTTCATAACATAATACTTTCTTTTTTTACCTAAAATCTCTTTTTCTTCAATTGCCTCTATAACACCAGCCCCATGCATAGGATAAACTATTTTATCACCAATACCAAACATTATATATAACCTCCTAAAATTATACATTACATTCTAATTATAGTATACAACACATCTTTTTAGTTGTCAAATTTAATATTTTATCATATGCAAGAAATAGTTGTCAACCAAGTTCTCATTTAAAGAATTTATTAAATTTTCCGAATTTTCTTTATGATATAAGCTAAACCAATTGACAAATCAATATTTTTATAAGTATAATTAAGTTAAATATAATACAACAGTAATTGAGGTGATTACATGCCAAACGACTTGTTATGTGATGAGTTTCAAGATATAGTTTCTGAAGTTCTAATTAGACACAAAAGTATATTAGATATTATGACAAAATTAGAAGAATCTAATGCAAGGATTAATCGTGCCCTGATTAAATCTGTAACTTCTTGTGGGTGTATCTCTATAAATGCTAAAAAACAAGAATATAAGCATGAAAGTTTAAAAGAAGCAAAAGATACTATAAGTAGTCATTTAGAAGGAAAAATGTGCGACTCTTGCAGAGAAAAGATTGAAGAAGAACTAGGTAAACATTTGTTTTACATTGCAGCTTTATGTAATTCATTAGATTTAAACTTTTATGATTTAATAATTAAAGAATATAAAAAATTAAACGCTTTAGGTATATACACTCTAAGATAAAATCCAAAGGCTAACAGCTGTCTGCTTACAGCCGATAGCTGCTAGCCTTTCTAAATATGTCTATCTAAGAGCGATTGTTCTTGTACTCTTCTTAATCCTTCCTTAATAGCTCTAGCTCTTACCTCCCCTATACCCTCTACCTTATCTAAATCTGAAATTGAAGCTCTGAGTATTTCTTGAAAAGAACCAAACATCTCTATTACATTTTCTAACACATTATAAGGAAGTCGAGGAATTTTACTCAAAATCCTGTACCCTTTAGGGAATATATTTATATCTAAAGAATTAATACCCCCATCATATCCAAGTATATTAGCAATATTTGTTAAATCTAATAAATCTTCTGAAGTTAAACTACTTATAGATTTTTTTACCTCTTCAAAGTCTAATCCCTCAACCATATAATCTTTTATTATATTTATACCATCTTCTTCAACATCTCCCATCAACTCTTCCAATTGCATACTAATCAATCTGCCTTCGTTGCCAAGTTCTAATATATATTTATCAATTTCCTTAACAATTCTCATTACCATTTCAGTTCTTTGAAGTACTATCGCTACATCATAAACTGTTACCAGATTTTCAAACTCAAGCGCACTTAAATTGGCCATAGTCTGGTCTAATACTGACTTATACTTTTCTAAAGTCTGAATAGCTTGATTAGCTTTGGATAGTATTTCACTTACATCCTTTAATACATATTTATGGTTGCCCTTATATAATGTAATGATGTTTCTCCTCTGTGAGATAGAAATAACTAATTCGTTAGTCTGTTTAGCAACTCTCTCTGCTGTTCTATGTCTTATTCCTGTTTCTTTTGAAGCTATAAATGGATCTGGCATTAATTGTGCATTTGCATAGAGTATTTTTTTTACATCATGACTGATAATAATTGCCCCGTCCATTTTAGCTAATTCATATAGATGAGCAGGCGTAAAATCACTATTTATATTAAATCCACCATCTACTATCTTTAAAACTTCATCACTATCTCCTACTACTATTAATGCTCCTGTTTTAGCTCTAACTATATTCTCTAAACCTTCTCTTAAAGGTGTTCCTGGGGCTAATATTTTCAATGATTCAAATATTTCATTATTTTTGATATCCTCTTCTCTCATAGCAAATTAACCTCCTAAACATATATCCAATACATCTCGTATATTACTTGCTCCAATTATATTCATATCAGTTTTAATATTTAAACCCTTAAGGTTCGATTCAGGTATAATTGCCGTCTTAAATCCTAACTTGCTAGCTTCATTAATCCGTTTATCTATAAACGAAATGCTTCTTAACTCACCAGCTAATCCAACCTCTCCCATAA
Source organism: Caloranaerobacter longqiensis (assembly GCF_050286925.1). Lineage (NCBI taxonomy): Bacteria > Bacillati > Bacillota > Tissierellia > Tissierellales > Thermohalobacteraceae > Caloranaerobacter > Caloranaerobacter longqiensis. Next base: position 16,934 of record NZ_JBFWFX010000015.1, on the reverse strand, counting down.
CTACAGTTTTTGAATCAATCTCAACATCTCTAAAACTAGATGCCAATGCACAAATTATCCCTAAATCGGCTGCCGGTTCTTTTATTTGAATACCTCCCGTTACATTAACATATGCATCCATATTATTTAGCTGTAAACCTATCTTTTTTTCTAAAATAGCTATCATCAGTATAACTCTATTATAATCCACTCCCGTTGCAATCCTTCTTGGCATACCAAAAGCAGTATAACTCACTAATGCCTGCATCTCTACAAGCATTGGCCTTGTTCCTTCAATACTAGAAATTACAACATTGCCCGATGCATTAATCGGTCTGCCAGACAAAAACATTTCAGAAGGATTTGTTACTTCTATTAATCCTAAATCGCGCATTTCGAATATCCCTATCTCATTTGTAGAACCAAATCTGTTTTTTACTGCTCTTAAAACCCTATAAGTATGATGACGCTCTCCTTCAAAATATAAAACCGTATCAACCATATGCTCTAAAACTCTAGGACCAGCTATTGCACCAGATTTAGTAACATGCCCTACTATAAAAGTAGCTATCTCTCTTTCTTTAGCAATCTTCATCAGCATAGATGATATTTCTCTAACTTGACTTACACTACCCGGAGCAGAAGATATATTAGAAGTATAAACTGTTTGAATAGAATCTATAATAAGTACTTGTGGCTGAATATCTTTTATTACATTTAAAATTTTTTCTATATTAGTTTCTGCTAATATAAATAAATCCTCTCCACTAATTCCTAATCTACTTGCTCTAATCTTAATTTGCTTTGCCGATTCTTCACCTGATACATATAATACTTTATACCCTTTAAGCGAAATATTATTTGCTGCCTGTATTAACAAAGTGGATTTACCAATTCCAGGATCTCCTCCAACTAATATAAGTGACCCTTTTACAATTCCTCCACCTAATACTCTATCAAATTCTTTTATATATGTGGAGGTTCTAGCTTCATTTTTTACTTCAACTTCTTTCAATTTTTGAACTTTAGATGTACTAATTTCTAATATCTTAGGTTGCGAACTTTTTTCATAAAATTCTTCAACAAATGTATTCCATTGTCCACAGGAAGGACATTTACCAAGCCATTTAGGAGTTTCATATCCACACTCTTGACAAATAAATTTAGTTTTTATTTTAACCACCAAAAGACCTCCTAAACCTCTCATTTTAATTATTAACTATTTTTTAAACAATTATAGTATATTATTCAAATATTAGCAACAAATCAAATAAATAAAAACAACTGAAAATATGAAAAAAATAAACTGACAGTTAATAATCAATTCATATTAACTGTCAGTTTAAATTAAAATTTTTTTAATTCTCAATTTTTTTATTAAACCTATGATTCTTTATGTTTATATTTAAATGTACTACCATTTTCAAGATTAATAATGAATAAATTATAATCGAAATTATAAATAAGTTAAAATTTAAAAACATAGTAAATACTGATGCTATTACCATAATCAATCCAGCTATAAAGAAATGATAACCTACAAAATCAGAAATTTTCTTTTCATCTAAATAACTATGTTTATTAGCATCATATCCTGCTAATACTTGAACATATTGATATTTTTTTATAACCCATCCCATAATAATTGTAAAAAACCCTATTAAAAAACCAATAAAAACTGGTAATACTTTTACTGAAGCACTCATTATAGCCCCTCCTTATTATTTTTTCGAATTTAAATAATTATATAATTAGATAATTATTTAAATATCTAATTATATTATATTATAATATATTACTTTTTTCTATTTTTTACAATATTATTTGTTATTTTTAATAAAACTTTTATTTAAATGAATTTACAAAAAAGGGAATCCTTTTTCAAGATTAGGATTCCCTTTTTTACATATATTATTTTTCTCTGTTAAAAGTTAATTTCTCCCCATCAAAATCTACTACAATATTATCGTTTTTAGAAATATTTCCTCTTAAAATCTCCTCTGATAATTTATCTTCAATTAATTTTCTTATGCTTCTCTTAAGAGGTCTTGCTCCATAAGTTGGGTCATAACCCTCTTTAGCCAAGTATTCTTTAGCTTTTTCTGTAACTTTAATATTTATATTTAAAGTCTTAAGTCTCTTTTCTAAATCCTTAATCATTAAATCCACAATTTGTTTAATATGTTCTTTGTTTAATGGATGGAAAACAATAACTTCATCTATTCTGTTTAAAAATTCAGGTCTAAATGACTTTCTTAACTCGTTCATAATATTTTCTTTCATTTTTTCGTACTCTTCTTTTTCTTGATCTTTTTGAGCTGCAAATCCTAAAGTCTTTTGTTTTTTAATTGTGCTCGCACCTACATTTGAAGTCATTATAATAACGGTATTCTTAAAATCTACTACTCTACCTTTTGCATCAGTTAATCTACCATCATCTAAAAGCTGTAATAGAATGTTAAATACATCTGGATGAGCTTTTTCAATCTCATCAAATAATATTACCGAATAAGGTTTTCTTCTTACTTTTTCAGTTAGCTGTCCTCCTTCTTCATATCCTACATATCCTGGAGGTGATCCTACTAGTTTTGATACAGAATGCTTTTCCATATATTCAGACATATCAACCCTAATCATTGCATTTTCATCACCAAATAAAGCTTCGGCCAATGCTTTAGATAATTCTGTTTTTCCTACTCCTGTAGGTCCTAAGAATATAAATGAACCAATTGGTCTATTAGGGTCTTTAAGACCTACTCTAGCTCTTCTTATTGCATTAGACACAGCTTTAACAGCTTGCTCCTGACCTATTACTCTTTGATGTAATATTTCTTCCATTTTAAGCAATCTTTCAGATTCTTCTTCAGCTAACTTTTTAACCGGTATTCCAGTCCAACTTGAAACTACCTGTGCTATATCTTCATATCCTACTTCTGTTGATTTTGACTGTTTTTCATGTCTCCATTCTTCTTTCTTTCTTTCTAATTCTTCTTTTATTTTCTTTTCTTCGTCTCTTAATTTTGCAGCTTTTTCAAAGTTTTGAGTACTTATTGCCTCTTCCTTTTCTTGATATAGCTCTTCTAATTTCTTTTCAAGTTCATTTAAATCTGGAGGTGCAGTAATAGACTTAAGCCTAACTCTTGAAGCAGCTTCATCTATTAAATCAATTGCTTTATCTGGTAAGAATCTATCTGTAATATATCTGCTAGATAGTTCTGCAGCTGCTTTTATAGCTTCATCTGTTATCTTTACTCTATGATGAGCTTCATACTTATCTCTTAACCCTTCAAGAATTTTAATTGTATCCTCAATTGTAGGTTCTTCTACTATAATAGGTTGAAATCTTCTCTCTAAAGCTGGGTCTTTTTCAATATATTTTCTATATTCATCTAAAGTAGTAGCACCTATAGCTTGTAATTCACCTCTTGCTAAAGCTGGCTTTAAAATATTTGATGCATCTATTGCACCTTCAGCAGCTCCAGCTCCTATGATTGTATGCATTTCATCTATAAACAGAATTATATCTCCTGATCTTCTTATTTCTTCCATTACTTTTTTAAGTCTATCTTCGAACTCTCCTCTATATTTAGCACCAGCAACCATTGATGCCAAATCTAAAGTTACAACTTTCTTGTTTTTCAATATTTCTGGTACATTACCTTCTACTATTTTCTGTGCTAATCCCTCTGCTATAGCTGTTTTTCCTACTCCCGGCTCTCCAATTAGGCATGGATTATTCTTAGTTCTTCTACTCAATACTTGTATAACTCTTTCTATTTCTTTACTACGACCTATAACTGGGTCTAGTTTTCCTTCTTGTGCTAATTTAGTTAAATCTCTACCAAACTTATCCAATGTAGGTGTCTTCACATGGCCTCTACGATTTCCTTTTTGTCCACGTCTATTAAATGAATTATCCAACATACCAATTATTTCTTTTCTAGCTTTTGCCAAATCCATTCCTAATCCTTTTAATATAGTTGCTGCTACTCCTTCACCTTCTCTAATTAGTCCTAATAATATGTGTTCTGTTCCTATATAGTTATGTCCCAAATTTTTCGCTTCAATAAGACTTAATTCAAAAACTCTCTTTGTTCTAGGGGTAAATCCCAATAATTCCCCTTCTTCATTTCCATAACCAATTAAATTAATTACTTGTTGTCTTACTTTATCTAAGTCAACGCCTGAATTTTTCAGTACTTTAGCTGCAATTCCTTCTCCTTCTCTTATCAATCCAAGAAGTAAATGTTCAGTCCCTACATAATTATGTCTAAGCTGTTTAGCCTCTTCCTGAGCAAATAAAATTACTTTTTGTGCTCTTTCTGTAAATCTTCCAAACATAGCCATACTATACACCTCCTATTATTTTAAATATTCTCTAATCATTTCAGCTCTTTTTACATCTCTTTCTTTAGCATTCAACTCCCTACCTGAGTATTTTTGAATACTAGCTGGTTGTGACAATATCATCAAGTTATTAACCTTGTCTAAATCTATATCATTAATAATACCCATTTCTATGCCCATTCTCACATCTGATAATAATTTCATAGATTCTTTTGATGTAATTATTCTTGAATTTTTTAATATTCCTAAAGATCTATATATTCTATCTTCTACTTCTATTCTCTTTGTATTCATCAGCATTTGTCTCGATTCTTTTTCTCGATTAATAATCTGGAGTACAATTTTTTTCAGTTTTTCAATAATTTCCTCTTCAGTTTCACCTAAAGTTGTTTGATTAGAAATTTGGAACAGATTACCTAATGCATCAGTTCCCTCACCATATAATCCTCTTACAGTAAGGCCTATCTGATTTACAGCCTGAAGAACTTTATTTATGTGACCAGTCATTACTAAACTAGGAAGATGCAACATAACTGAAGCTCTCATTCCAGTTCCTACATTAGTTGGACATGAAGTTAAATATCCTAACTTTTCATCAAAAGCATACTTTACATTTTCTTCTATAATATCGTCTATTTTACTGCACAAATCCCAACCTTCTTCTAACTCTAAACCTGGAAGTAAAACCTGTATTCTTATATGGTCTTCTTCATTTATCATGACTGTTACTTTTTCATCTTTTCTCAGTAAAAATGCACTTCTTTCCGGATTAGCAATTAATCCCGGGCTAATAATATGTTTTTCTACAAAAATTTGTCTATCTAAAGGTGAAATTTCTTTAATTCTAAAAAAATCAAATTCTCTTGATAAAATTGTATTTCCTTCAATTATTGAATTTTTTACTTTATCTATTACTTTATTGGCACTTTCTATATCCATCATTTCTGGGAATAAGAAATCTTCAATATTACGTGCCAATCTAATTCTAGTACTAACCACTATATCATTTGATTTATTGCTTCCTTGTAACCATTTAGCCATCCTAATCACCTCTACTTTGTATCTATTTGAGCTTGAAGCTCTCTAATTTGATCCCTTATTTGAGCTGCTTTTTCATACTCTTCATTTCGTACCGCAATTTCTAACTGATTCTTAAGTCTACTAATTTCTTTTTTAATCCTTATTACGCCCCCAGCTCTTCTAGGAACTTTACCTATATGATTTTCATGTCCATGTATTCTTTTAAATAGAGGCATTAGTTTTTCCTTAAATGATTTATAACAATTACTGCATCCAAACTTGCCTATCTGTCTAAACTTGCTATAAGTTAAACCACATCTTTCACATTTTGTACTTGTAATATAATCTATTTTAAAAGGACTTTCCTGTACATTATCTAAATCTAAAAGCCCTGTTAGAAAATTGTGTATTGAGAAAGACGTATCAAACTCAAATTCAAATTCCTTATGATTTTTAGCACATTCCTCACATAAATGAAGTTCTGTTACATCGCCATTTATAATTTTTGTAAAATGCATAGTTGCTTCTCTTTTTCCGCAATCATCACAAAGCATAAAACCCCTCCTTTTCTTATTATTCTACTAACATAAGAAGCATATCTTTAAGTATGCTTGCTCTCAATTCATTCTTAAATTTGGGTACAATTCCTAAAGCCCTATCACTTAAAGCAGATTTCATCAAACCAGCTTCTCGTTTTGTTATAAATCCTTTTTCAACGAACGTATCTATTAAACTATAAGCTCTCGTCTTAGTAATAGAATCACCTATAGTATTTACTATAAGATTTTTAATATAACTATCATTATTAATGTTTAGTCTAACTATTTTAATATAGCCTCCTCCACCTCTTTTACTTTCTATATAATACCCTTTATCTTGAGTAAATCTCGTCGCTAAAACATAATTTATCTGAGATGGAGCACAATTGAAATATTGAGCTAATTCGTTTCTCTGTATTTCAATGCTCTCATCATCCGTTTCTTCCAAAAGTCTTTTAATAAATTGCTCTATAATGTCACTCAGCTTTGACATTATATCACCCCTTCCACTTTGACTTTGACTTTCTTTGTCCTTCATTAACATTTTACTATCTTAATTCCATATATTTCAACATTAGTATTCGCCTTTTTTGGTTCATATATTAGAATTATTACTCATTATTTTAATTTATGTAATAATTGCTAAATATTACTTGATTTTTTTCAAAATTTCAAACTAATCTATATGCTTTTTTTAAATTATCCACAATTCAATAAGGTATATAATTTCCTTATGGATTAGAAAAAACAGGTCAATCAAACCGATTGACCTTAGGTAATCTTAATATTTAGTTATATCTTCAATACGATCCACAGCTTTATTTTGTTCTTCAAAGCCTGCCCATCCAAATGTCGTTGACATCCACTCGCCATAAGCCGTTTTATCTATAAGCATTGATTCAATTTCATTATCTTTTTTATACATATCTATTTTTTTCTGATATTCTAAAGCAAATCTGTTTTTACTATAATCTCTATCTATATTCATCTAATCTCCTTTCTTTTTATGAGCTATTAGTTTATATTTCTTTCCCATATGGTCGCCCTTTGGCAAAATCTCAAATCCATTATTTTCTAAAGCTTCTCTAATAAATCCTGACTGTGCTGCATCATTACTATCCATGGTTATTACTAATTCATCATTTTCATTAATTTTTTCAATAGTGTTGAGTATTTTAGTAATACTGTTTAAACCTAATTCTCTATCAAAATTTATAAAATAATCAACCAAATTGTAGCCTCCTACCAATAAAATAGTAAATAACTTTTAATAAACAAGCATTAGACTACTTATTAAAACTAATTTATATTAATATTTTTTGTATAGAAAAATCATTTATACTACAATATATTTAGAAAAAACACCCGCTTTATGCGGGTGTTTTGAATTTATTGCAAATTTTCCATTTTTTATGATTAAAATCGAGAATTTTATTCTTTTATTCTTGTGATGCTTTAGCTTCTTCGATAATTTTTTCACTTAAATGAGGAGGTACTTCTTCATATCTTACAAATTCCATTTTAAAGCTAGCTCTTGCTTGAGTCATAGATTTTAAATCTATTGCATATTTAAACATCTCTGCTTGTGGAACCTCTGCTATTACTAATTGTGTACCGTCTTTTTGTGGCTCCATACCTAAAATTCTTCCTCTTCTCTTATTAAGGTCCCCCATAATATCTCCCATATATTCTTCTGGTACAAGTACTTCAACTCTCATAATTGGTTCTAATAAAACTGGATTAGCAGCCTTAATACCTTTTTTGAATGCTATCGCTGTAGCCATTTTGAAAGCCATTTCTGATGAATCTACAGTATGATAAGAACCATCATAAAGTGTTGCTTTAATGTTAACTACAGGATAACCAGCTAAAACACCAGACTCAATACATTCTTTAAGCCCTTTTTCAACTGCTGGTATATATTGCTTTGGTACAGCACCACCAAAAATCTCTTCGTTAAATTCAAATTCTTCTTGACTCGGTTCAAATCTGATGAAGACATGACCATACTGACCATGACCACCAGTTTGCTTTTTATGCTTACCTTCAGCTTCAGCTCTTCCTTTTATAGTTTCTCTATATGGAACTTTTGGATCCTTTAATTCAACTTCAACACCAAATTTATCTTTAAGCTTATTTATTATAACACTTAGATGCATATCTCCTTGACCACCTAAAAGTGTCTGCTTAGTTTCTTTATTGTAAAAAACTTTGAAAGTAGGATCCTCTTCAGTTAACCTATGCAAACCAGAACCCATCTTATCTTCATCACCTTGAGATTTAGGCTCAACAGCTAAAAACAATAAAGGTTCAGGAAACTCTATACCTGGATACTTTATAGGATTGTCTTTACTGCATAATGTATCACCTGTATAAGTATTATTTAATTTAGCAACCGCTCCAATATCTCCTGCTACTAGTTTATTTACTTCTATTTGCTCTTTACCTCTCAATATAAATATATTACCCATTTTGAATTTAGTATCTTGTGTAGTATTAAGTACTTCATCATCTTTATGAATTTCTCCAGATAAAACTTTAAATAGTGAAATTTTCCCAACATAAGGGTCTGCAATTGTTTTAAATACTAATGCTGAAAATGGCTCACTGCTGTCTAATTTTCTTTCAATTGTCTCTCCAGTATTAGGATTGATACCTGTATTTATCTCAACATCATTAGGTGATGGTAAGTAATCCCAAATCATGTCCATTAAAGTCTGCACACCTATATTTTTTATAGCTGAACCACATAAAACAGGTATTAAATCCCCATTTAAAACTCCAGTTCGTAGTCCTTTATGTATTTCCTCATTAGTAAACTCTTCACCTTCAAAATATTTTTCTAATAACGTTTCATCACTTTCAGCTACAGACTCAATTAACATTTCTCTTAAAGGCTGTATTTTATCTTCAAGCCCCTCAGGAACATCTACATCAAAACATTTTATTTCCTTTTCATCATATTGTCGGGCTTTCATATCAACTATATTTATAAGACCTTTAAAGTCTTCCTTCTCTCCTAAAGGTATTTCAAAAGGTACAACTGCTTTACCAAATTTCTCTCTTAATTGACTAATTACCTTATCAAAATTAACGTTTTCCTTATCCATCTTATTAATAAATATAAAAGCAGGCTTCTTAGTTTCTCTAATATACTTCCATGCCTTTTCTGTTCCAACCTCAATACCTGATGATGCATCAACTAGTATAACTGCACCGCCAGCAACAGCCAAAGCACTCTTAACTTCCCCAATAAAATCAAAATACCCTGGAGTATCTAGTATATTTAATTTATGTCCTTTCCACTCTATAGGTATTAAAGATGTGTTAATAGAAATTTGTCTATCTTTTTCTTCTTTATCAAAGTCGGATACAGTACTACCATCTTCTATGCGTCCTATTCTCTTAATAACCCCTGTTGTAAAAAGCATTGCTTCGGTTAAAGTTGTTTTTCCGCTTCCTCCATGTCCTAATAAAGCAATATTTCTAATTTTGTCGGTCCCATACACATTCATACCCTTTTCCCCCTCAAACTTCTGTTTTTTTAATTTTCTGATTGTTAATAATATTCTACGATATACAATAAAATCCTTTTTAATTATTAATTTTTTTCTAATTCATAGGAATTTATTATTCCTTATTTTCCCTATTTTATTTAAAACAAAAATCTCGTTCTATTAAAAATATGTCCAATAATATCATTTATATGCCTATTTTTTTAATCTATAGAAATCTTCATACTAAAATAAAATCTATATTATAATTATTTATTAATTAGAGATTTTATCCTAACTTCATAATAATTTTTAATCAATTTTAACTTCAAAGATTTTGTCTGTTTTATATGTTATAATTAAAATTGATAGAATTTTAAATATTTTATGGGGAGGGTGCTGGAAATGACTTTAACTTTTAGAGAGGAATTAAAAGACTTACAGGCTTACAAACCGGGAAAACCTATTGAAGATGTAAAAAGGGAGTATGGTATAGAAAATGTAATTAAATTAGCATCTAATGAAAATCCACTAGGTTCTTCTCCTAAAGCAATAGAAGCTGTTAAAAAAGCTGCTGAAAATTTAGCTCTATATCCGGATGGGAATGCTACTTTATTGAAAGAAGCACTTGCAAAAAAAACAGGACTTAAAACAACTCAAATTTTACCAAGCAGCGGTTCAGATGAAATGGTTGATATTATTGCAAAAACTTTTATAAATAAAGATGATGAAGTTATAATGGCTGACTTAACTTTCCCTAGATACATAACTACAACTAAAATGATGGGCGGAAAGCCTGTAATAGTACCTCTTAAAGATTGGACTTATGATCTAGAAGGTATGAAAAAAGCAATAACAGACAAAACAAAATTAATTTGGTTATGTAATCCAAACAATCCTACAGGTACAATGTTTACTGAAGAAAAGTTACTTGATTTTCTAAAAAGTGTACCTAGTAATATAGTTATAGTATATGATGAAGCATATAATGAATACGTAACAAGAGATGATTATCCAAAGAATAGTATTAAATTACTTGAAAATTATCCTAATTTAATTATTTTGAGAACGTTTTCAAAGATATATGGATTAGCCGCACTAAGAATTGGATACGCTCTTGCTAATGAAGAAATAATACATAACATGAATAAGATTAGAGGACCGTTTAATGTAAACAAATTAGCTCAAGTTGCTGCAATAGCGGCTCTTGAAGATGAGGATTTTATCAAAAAAAGCTATGAATTAAATAAACAGGGAAAAGAATATCTATATAAAGAATTCAAAAATTTAGGATTAGAGTATGCTCCATCTGAAACAAATCATATCTTTGTTAATGTTAAACGTGATGCTAATGAGGTTTTCATAGAACTTCAAAAGAGAGGTATGATAATTAGACCTATTAAAGATACATGGGTAAGAATAACTATAGGTACTCCTGAACAAAATGAATTATTAATAAAACTTTTAAAGGAAGTTATATAAGCCATTACCTTATTGGTAATGGCTTAATTTTGTCAATAGAAAATAAAATCTAAACCCTACCATATATTAACTGCTGTCTATCTTACGACAGTCCACATGCTTTTTTGTGGTTTGTCTTGAAATATCATGTTAGTCGAAGTCCTATATCTCTAACTCTGTAAATTCATCTATAGATTCTAACATTTGTTTTCCTAACTTAACAACTCTATCATCTTTGTTCTCTAGTCCCCATATCAAGTCAGCTAATCCCATCTTTATGCATGTTATTTTGATTTGAAGTTTCATATCTTTAATATCATTTAACCCATATCCTCTAAAAAATGCTTCTTTTCCCCTAGGTGATTGTGAAAAGTAACGTTCAAAAAGTATTGTGAAATTATCTGCTGGTATCCCCCAAAGCATATTTTCAAAATCTATCATTCCAATGAATTCTCCATGCTTATTAACTAACCAATTATTAGGAGTCGAATCCCAACTAATAGGAACAGGATGAGTATCCTTAAATATATCTACATTTTCAATTGCCCACTCTGCTAAAAAAGACTCCTTAGAGTTAAAGCAATTTAGTTTTTTACCTTTTTCATATAAATCTATAAGCGATTTTTTTATATAGTAAACAGGGTCAGTATGATGAAATATCTCAATTGGGTTCCCATTGCAGTCTGGCCTTCCAAAATAGGTGCCTTTGAATTTTGTATGTAATAGTTTAGTAAGTTCTCCAGCTTTATAATATGCCTTTTCTTCTTGTTTTTGAGACAGATTTGTTTCCCTCATTGTTACACCATCTAAGGATGTTATCAAAATTCCTTGCCAATCGTCTCCTTCAAAGCTTTCAATCAATTCTGGAGCATAAGGTAAAATCTCTGGAATCCAATTTCTATAAGCAAAAACCTCTGGATGCCATCTACTTTTCCTTGAATGAGTTTTTACATAGTAACATCTTTGATTCGATAAGCTTCTAATTTTCCATACACCTGTTCTTTTACTTCCTTCTCTGTGATTGATTATAATTTCATATTCCCCAATATTTTTTATAATATTTTTATGCAACTCATTAGGTTGTATCAACTTTATACCTCCCCCTTTATAACATTCCATTTATAGTCATTAATTCATTAGATATATCAGTATTTATCATCATACGTTCATGTTGCATCAGTAGCTTTGTTACCTGATAATATTTCCAACGTTAATAAACTACTTATTAACTAAATAAGCCATCTAGGACTGTAAATTGATTTCTACGTTTCCTAGATGGCTTATTTTTAACCGCATTTAGAATATCCACAACTTCTACAAACCATACATCCACCTTCATGTTCTACTTTACTTCCGCATTCAGGGCATCTGCCGCTATTATCTTCAAAACTAACTGATATTTCTTCGATTGAAGAATCTATCTTTTGAGAATTAGTATATACTAACTTCTCTTTTTCCTCAACCCCTTGCTCTATTTCCAAGGCAATATCGTTTACTGCTTGATCTTTAACTTCAACATAAGTATTCATTACTCTTTCTAATGCCTTACCTATAGCATCAGGGCAAGAAAGTACTTTAATATCTTTATTTGTAGCTCTTTGTCTTAATGTTGAATGACATCTTATTCCCTTTAATTGCTCAATAATTGATTTTACATCTAAACCTGCTCTTAATGCTATAGATATAAGTCTACTTGTCGCTTCACTTTGACTCGGGCATCCTCCTGCTCTTCCAAGATTAGTGAAGACTTCACAAATACCTTTATCATCATAATTAACTGTAATGTATAAGTTACCGCATCCTATTCTTACCTTTTCAGTAATACCTTTTGTAATTTCAGGTCTCATTCTAGGTTTTATTTTCATTTCTTTTTGTTCTTTTTTATTTTCATCTTTGCCTTTTGCAGTACTTAAAACTTGATTAGCTCTACTTCCATCTCTATATATTGTTACACCCTTGCACCCTAATTTATATGCTAAAGTATATACTTCTTTTACATCTTCTTTTGTTGCCTCATTTCTAAAATTAACTGTTTTAGATACCGCATTGTCTACATGTTTTTGGAAAGCAGCCTGCATTTTAACATGCCATAACGGTGATATATCATGAGCAGTTACGAAAATCCTCTTTATGTCTTCAGGTATACTATCTATGTGAGCTAAAGAACCTTCTTCAGCTATTCTTTCCATAAGTTCTTCCGAATAGAATCCTCTTTCTTTTGCAATCTTCTTAAATAAAGGATGTACTTCTATTAACTTATCATTATCCATTACATTTCTAACATAAGATACAGCAAATAAAGGTTCAATTCCACTACTGGTACCAGCAATAATACTTATAGTTCCAGTTGGAGCTATAGTAGTTCTTGTGGCATTTCTGATTTTTATACCTTTTTCTACATAAATACTTTTGTCATATGCTGGGAAAACTCCTCTTAACTTGGCTAATTCAATAGATTTTTTAGTAGCTCTTTCATTAATAAATTTCATTAAATTGTCAGCTAAATCTACAGCTTCTTGTGAATTATAAGGAATCCCTAAATAAATTAAAAGGTCTGCAAATCCCATTACGCCTAATCCAATTTTTCTAGTACTCTTAGTCATTTTTTCTATTTCTGGTAATGGATATTTGTTAACATCTATAACATTATCTAAGAAATGAACAGCCTTATCTACTATATCGCCTAATTTCTCATAATCAATTTCATATCCATTTGGTCCTTCTTTAATCATTTTAGATAAGTTAATAGAACCTAAATTGCATGATTCATAAGGAAGTAATGGCTGCTCGCCACACGGATTTGTACTTTCAATTTCACCTAAACCAGGAGTTGGATTAAATTTGTTTAATCTATCTAAGAAAACTATTCCTGGTTCTCCATTAGTCCATGCCATTTCAACTATTTTATTAAAAACATCTCTAGCATTAAGTTTTCCCTTAACAGTTTTAGTATTTGGGTCTATAAGTTCATAATCTTCTCCTTTTTCAACTGCTTCCATAAATTTTTCTGTTATACCTACACTAATATTAAAATTAGTAATTTCATTATTATCCTTTTTACATTCTATAAATTCCAATATATCAGGGTGATCCACTCTAAGAATACCCATATTCGCTCCTCTTCTTGTACCACCCTGCTTGACTGCTTCTGTAGCTGAATTAAAAACTTTCATAAAACTAACAGGTCCTGATGCAACACCACCTGTTGATCTAACAGTAGAACCTCTTGCTCTTAATCTTGAAAAACTAAAACCTGTTCCTCCACCAGATTTATGTATTAAAGCTGCATTTTTAATAGCATCAAAAATCCCTTCCATTGAATCTTCTACAGGTAAAACAAAACATGCAGAAAGCTGTCCTAACTCTTTTCCAGCATTCATTAGTGTTGGTGAATTAGGTAAAAATTCAAGATTTACCATCATATCATAAAATTCTTTTTCTGTTTTTTGCACATCACTATCTTTATCATATAATAAATCAGCTTTTGCTATATGATGTGCTACCCTTTTAAACATTTCATCTGGAGTTTCAATAACATTACCTTCTAAATCTTTAGTAAGATATCTTTTCTCAAGTACTTTCAAAGCATTATCCGTAAGATTCATCAGAGCACCTCCGATACTATATGTAGTATATGTCGTGTGTTTGCTACAATATATTGTAGCACTATATGATTCTTGTGTAAAGTTAAATATTTATTTCACAAAGAAAGGCTAGAACTACTCTAGCCTTCTACTGACCAACTGTATCATTTATATTTTTTTCAAAACCCTCTTCTGTATATCTATTACTCGCATTCCAGAATATCCATTCTTCAAGACCTGCATCATATACTGCTTTTATTTGAGCTCTGATTTGTTCAGGTCCATAGTTAATATAATGTTTTCCATAAAGCTTTTTCAACCAAGGTGCAGAAAAATCTTGTAACCAAGGTCTTATAATAGCCTTTGGTTCTTCTGTTTTTATATTATCTATTCTTGCCTTAGCTCTAGATAAACTTGTATAAACTATTTTATAAGGCTGAGAATCTGGATAAGCAACTCCATAAGAACCAAGAGCATAATGAGATGGATAAACCATTGGACATAATATATCTGTACTTGTTGCTAAAGTTTCTAAATGCTGCCCTATCCTCATATCATCTTTTACTGTTGTAACCAGACCAAAAATATCTGCAGAAACATATACTCCTTTAGGTTCTAATCTCTCTCTTGCATATTTTAGAAATTCAGCAATTACTTCAGCTTTTGTCTTCCCAATACTTTCTTCTCCATAGTCTATAATAGATCTATTACCATCAGTAGGAAACCTTACATAATCGAATTGTATTTCCTTAAATCCCATTAAAGCAGCTTCTTCAGCTATCTTTATAGGATACTCCCAAGCTTCTCTATTATATGGGTTTAACCATGCATTTCCGCTATTATCTCTCCACACTTTACCGTCTTTTGTCTTTATAGCCAAGTCTGGTCTTTTTGTACCTGCAAGCCTATCTTTAAAAGTAACAATTCTTGCAATTGGATAAATATTATTTTCTCTTAATATAGACATTTTTTCATAGAAATTATCTACCTTAACCTGCTTGTCTGCTCCAATTTCATTAACCATATCAACATTAGATTTATAAGTTAAACGTCCTAAATCGTCTTTTACATCTATGACCATTGCATTTAACTCTGTTGTTTTTACTAAATCCAAGAGCTTATAAAATCTTTTATCATAAGCCAAAGTATTACCTGTTAAATATATTCCCTTTACTTTGATTTTTTCTTTATATACTCCCCAATTTGTTGCTGGTTGAACTAAATAATTTATATATTCTGATTCTAAATTAGCAAACATTTTTTCAATCACAGGTTTCCCTTCATCGGCATAATCGACAGAAGCAAAATTAAAGAAAAACACAGCAAAAACCATTAACACAACTGTTATTAATACTAATGACTTTTTTCTTACTATCATCCTTTCCACCTTTCCTAAATTATTTATTTATGTACTCATAAATAAAGGAGTCTACTGACTCCTCAACAGTATTTCTAATATATCCTTTAATGTCTCTTCAGCATATTCTCCTTTTCTATATTTTCTCATAGCAACTATGATATTAGGCTGATTACCTTTAGATATAATATCTTTTATCTTCTTTGGATGTTCAACAAAACTACCAAGCTCTTTAAAATTCTCATCAAAAAATACAAAAGTAGGTATTTTCACTCTGTCCTCTTCACTATATTTAATAAAAAAATCTTCATTGCCATTTTTCTCTACTATTGAAATATCAATATTATCATTAAGTTGTTTCATTTTTGCTAAAACAGGAACATTTATCATACAATCTGGACACCATATTTCAGCACAAACAAGAACCTTTATTTTTTTATCAATACTCTTTACTTTATTTATTAGATCATCATTTAATTTCATTTTATCTAGAATTTCCAAAGCTTTCTCTCTATAAGTGTCTTTATCTTTATTTACAAACTCATCAAATGAAACACCTTTGTCATAAAGGCAACTCACATCCATTTATATACCCCCACTTTATATAATTAAACAAAAGAAATAATATTAATTTTATACTTTCAAATAAAACTTTTATTATTAAATTTTATTTAATGATATACAAAATTATAATACATATTTTAATTAATTACAACTTGTATTAAGTGGCAGTTACTATCAATTAAGAATTGGCGTTTTTATTTTTGAATTATTCTATATATACAATGTAATAATTTTTATCAAAAAATAAAAAAAATCCGGCAACGACCTACTCTCCCAGGCGGTCTCCCGCCAAGTACCATCGGCGCTGGAGGGCTTAACTTCTGTGTTCGGAATGGGAACAGGTGTGACCCCTCCGCTATTGTCACCGGATTTGCAATCTTCGATTGAATTTTAAATTTTAAATTTAAAATACCCTTATATCCAAAATATTTAACATTTACAATTTAAAATTTAACATTAAGGTGCTTGCACCTTCAAAACTGCACAGCGTATTTTTCTGGTCAAGCCCTCGACCTATTAGTACCTGTCAGCTAAAGGCATTACTGCCCTTACACCTCAGGCCTATCTACCAGATAGTCTATCTGGGGTC
>NZ_JBFWFX010000014.1:0-54971 GCF_050286925.1 Caloranaerobacter longqiensis | reverse complement strand
TGTCAATCCAGATAATATTAATCCTAGTCCATATAAACCAACTAGAGTTACAAAAAGAATTGGCAAAATTTTAATGTTAAAAGGTAGAATAATTCCTATTGTCAACATTACAATAATCATAAGTATAGTAACCTTGACTAAGGATACTATAAACCATACTAATGTTTTTACAGATAATATACATAATATATGTGTTGGTTTTAGTAATAGTTGTTCAAATGTACCTGTCTGTTTTTCATACGAAATTGAAATTGATGCTTCTGAAATGATTGTTGATGCAAAAAACCAAAATATAAATCCTATATGTAAATTTTCTTGTCCGAGTTCAGTTTTAGATAATCCAATGAAAAAACCCATAAAAAAAATATATGTTACAATCAAGCTAACAATTTGGTCAGGATAATAGCTCTTTATTTCAGCTAAATATTTATGTAATTCTGCTTTAAAAGTATTTATAATCATAACAACCTCATCTCCATATTTTTGTAATAATATCTTCCAATGATGAACCTTGCCTATTAATACTATATATAGTGCATTCATTTTTCGCTAAGTAGTTAGAAACTTCCATAACAACTTTAAAATTGTCTGACACTTCAATTGTAGACCATCCATTATTTAACTCTTCTATTACATTTATAGGTACATCCAATTTTGTTAAATCAACACTACCAAAAAAACTAATTTTATAAGAACCTCCTGCATGTAGCTTTTTCAATTCACCAATTGAATCTAAAAATGCAATCTTCCCTTGTTCAAGCAATAAAACTCTATCAGCTAATTCTTCAACTACATCTAACTGATGTGAAGTTAATATTATTGTAATTTTTTCTTCCTTTGATAGCGTTTTAATTTCTTCTATCAAAATATTTTTAGATAAAACATCTAAACCTAATGTTGGTTCATCTAAGAAAAGTACTTCAGGTTTGTGTAACATTCCAATTATGATAGATAATTTTTGATGCATTCCTCTTGAATAGTGAGCTACCTTTTCATTTCTTGCATCAAAGAGATTAAATTTTGCTAAAAGTTCTTCTGCTCTTGTTAAAATCTCACTTTTACTTAATCCATATAACATACCAAAATATTTTATATTTTCTATGCCTGTCATGTACCAATATGTATTCCTTTCCCCTTCTAAAACTACTCCAATATTTTTAAAGTACGAGTTCCCTAAAGATTTTATATTACTATTTTTAAAAAACACATCCCCTGAGTTAGCTATCAAACAATTTGACATAATCTTAATTAATGTAGTCTTACCTGCACCATTATTACCAAGAATACTAAATATTTCACCCTTATTTATTTCAAAACTCAAACCTTTTAATACTTCTTTATTTCCATATCTCTTTTTTAAATTTTCAACTCTATATATCATATACATCCCTCTCA
The DNA here is from genome assembly GCF_050286925.1 of Caloranaerobacter longqiensis. NCBI lineage: Bacteria > Bacillati > Bacillota > Tissierellia > Tissierellales > Thermohalobacteraceae > Caloranaerobacter > Caloranaerobacter longqiensis. The sequence goes on along the minus strand of NZ_JBFWFX010000014.1, from coordinate 53,576 downwards.
AATTGTTTTGCAATAATTGGTATATCATTTGTTTCTATTTCTTTTTTATAGCAATCTTTTTAATGTCATCATGTTTAAATTGACATTGTACTCCACAAATCACCTTATAAGTACACATTAAACATTTATCTAAAATAATGTATGTTGATATCTTTGTTTGGCATGATCGAATACTAAGCTAAAACCTAAATGTCCTAAAATACAACTAACACTATCTTTATTAATACTATTCAAGTTAATATTTAATACTATAGGCAATTTATAAGAATACATTTTTAATGTCCTATAAACATCCTCATAACTTCCTCTATCATTTTTATATATTCTTAACTTGTCATGCGTATTTTTATCATCATCTAATGTTATTTGTATGCTTGAAAAATTTTGTTCAATAAAATATCTACACATTTCATCATTTAACAAAATACCATTTGTAACAACTGATTTATTAACATGTTTAACAAACCGACAATCAACCTCATTAACAATTTTCTGAATAGTTTTAAATTCAATCAGTGGTTCAACACCAATAAAGCATAATTCTATAGATATTATTGATAAAGCATGTACACACGCTTTTGAATAAATTTACTATATTTAAAATTTTATCTTTATAAAACTATATTTGTCAACAATGTTTTTCTACAATTTTCTATTTTCTTCTACATATTGGTTTTTGATTGGGTAATGTAAATTGAGTAAAAAACTTTTTCTGGTAAGAATGAAAAAAACAGAAATAAGTTTTTCAATGAGTACATTAAAAAAAGAATTATTAAGAGCAATGATTAATGAGGGTAATTAACTACAGCACAAGATCTTCATTCTTTTTTAAAAGACCTTTTTAAAGATGCACTTCAAAAAATATTTGAAGCAGAATTAGAAGTAGAACTAGGTTATGCTAAAGAAGATAAAAAAACAAACAAATAATCGAAAAAATGTATATACAGATAAGAAAGTAAAAACTCAGTTTGGAGAAATACAAATAGAAGTTTCAAGAGATAGAAATGGAGGATTTGAACCAATAGTAGCACTTAGAAATAAAAGAGATATATTGGAATAAAAAAAATGGATAAAAAAATACCCTTTTGCAATAAAAAAGCTGATATACTAACCGAAAAGCATTATCACCTTTCTTTAAATTTCCAGCAAAAATTAGAAAGATAATGTATACTACAAACATCATAAAAAGTTTACATTGACAATTTAGAAAAGTTACAAAAACAAAGGCTATTTTCCCTTCAGACAAGGCTTTATACAAGATACTTTTTTAGCAAGTCAAAGGGGACAAACTTTCTCTATATAAGAATTATTGCCAAAATTATACAATTTTATGTATAATAGCATATAATTTTAGCAAACATAAAAGTAAGTTTAAAAGTTTTTGTTAATATCTAGTTAATTACTTCTTGCCAGATTGGAGTTTAAAGCACAAATTTATTATAGACTCAATTTGTAGATAAAATCGTTTATGACGAAAAAAACTGGAAATTAATGCGATATAATCGAACAAGAGAGATGATCTTGTCCGTCTTTTAGTACATATAGCAGAAGCTATGTATACTAAAAGACAGAAAAATTAAATAGTTGCTTATTGACAATATTGTCATAAGCTTTTAACATACAATCTAGCTAATATCACATCAATATACAGATTCTTATACATAGTAGAAATATGTCCCTTTATATTATATTGGTACTTATTTCTTCAATAATACAAATCAAGACATATGAATCTATTAAATAACTACATTAGCATAACATATCACATTATATCTAATAAAATATAAAACATTATAACTGAAACTAATAAAAATAAAAACATCTTTAGTCATTTTTTATTATTTTTTTAAAAAATATATAATGATTTAATAAAAATAAACATATTGCTACTATCAAAATCAATAAAACAACTGTTATTTTACTAGTTAACTCATATGCTTTTTCTATAGTTATAATTCCAATTAACAATATTATTTCGTCTAACATTTTTTTTATAAATAAAGTTAACTTCCTTTTAAAACTTGTATTCATTTCCTCCCCCTATACCTAATATCGTTCTTAGTTTGTTGCAAAACTCTGCAACTATTGAAAAAACTATAATTATTCAAGTTCATTTCAAAGGGTTTCCCCCAGTAGTTATAAAATATATATTATATACCCCAAACCTAAAAGAAAGATAACTTAAATCTAAAAGAAAGGAGAAACCCTATGAGAGCCCTTGCTAAACAAATACATTTTAGCGATTTCTTTGAAGAATTCGATAATTTAACTCAAAAACCAAATATACTTAAACTTTTTGAACAATATATCGATGTTAGATCTTTTATCCCTTATGAATTTTATCAAAAATACTATAGCTTAACTGGTCATCCTAGAAAATATCCTCTTGAAGCTTTTGTTTCAGCTTTCATTTTTAAAATGTTCTTTTCTATCCCTACTGTTTCTCTATTAATAACTCTTTTGAATATTTCTAAAGATTTACGTGAAGCTTGTGATTTTACTTCTGTCCCTCATAAGTCTCAATTCTCTCGTTTTTTAATTGATTTTTACGATGAAATTTATCTTATGTTCCATAGGTTAGTCGACATTACTGACCTAATTTGTAGAAAAATTAACTCTTTTAAAGCTTCTATATTAATTTCTGATACTACTGGTTTTGAAGGTTATGTTAAAGAAAATAATCCTAAATTCTTTGAATCTTTCCTTAAAGCTAGTAATAAAATCTTCTATTTTTCTAAATAAGGTAGATTTTATTGAAATTCAGTACGGAAATTATATCTAAAATCATCTCTTTTAAAGAGGAATATAATTTCCTGTGAATTATAAAAAATATGCTAAAATGCTTAAAAAACAAAATCAAGATGATAATTTTGATGTACATAAACATGCATACTCTAAAATGCCTAAAGCATCCTCTTATTTAATTTTTATAAATATCAAACCTTATATTCCTACACTTATTTTTATTTAATATACTTATCAACTAATATTCAGTACTTAACAAAACTTTTATGTAAATAATATAAAATTATGACTGTATGATATTTTAATCCCTAATATGTAAATTAATTTTTAATATTACAATAATTATTGTATATAATTGTACATATATAATATATGGTGTGTCAACTATTTTTTTCCGTTTTTACTGTAAAAAATAAATTATCCTAAAAATATTAAATATAAAATAGAAGTATATAATTCCCTGTTCTCGCAAAAAAAATCTGGCAGATATCCCGAAGAATATCTGCCCAACATTAAATTATAATTATCCTCTTTTTCTTGCTATAACTCTCTTAACAGCCTCTACTATATTTTCTGCTGTCAATCCATATTTAACTAATAACTCATCACTATTACCAGACTCTCCAAATGTATCTTTAATTCCTATTCTTTCTACTACTACAGGATAATTTTCTACTAATACTTCAGATACTGCACTGCCTAAACCACCAATTATACTATGCTCCTCTGCTGTAACAATAGCACCTGTATCCTGTGCCGCCTTTATAATAATATCTTTATCTATCGGCTTTATAGTGTGTATATTTATCACTCTAACTTTAATTCCTTCTTCTTCTAATTTCTTTCTTGCTTCTAAAGCAGCTGACACCATCACACCTGTTGCAATAATTGTCGCATCTGTTCCATCTTCTAACATTATACCTTTACCAATTTCAAATTTGTAATCATCTTCATTAAATATTACAGGTACTTTGCTTCTACCTAATCTTATATAAACTGGTCCATAATACTTAGCAGCTTCTAATACTGCTGCTTTTGCCTCAACACCGTCAGCAGGATTTATAACAACCATATTAGGGATTGTTCTCATCAAACTCAAATCTTCAACTGATTGATGTGAAGCACCATCTTCTCCAACTGTTATTCCAGCATGAGTTGCTGCTATTTTAACATTTAATTTAGGATAAGCAACTGAGTTTCTTATTATCTCATATGCTCTTCCAGTAGCAAACATAGCAAATGAGCTAGCAAAAGGTATTTTACCTGCTGCTGCTAGTCCAGCAGCTGTTCCTATTAAATTTTGTTCAGCTATTCCAACATTTATAAATCTCTCAGGGAATTCTTCTTTAAACCAATTAGTTCTAGTAGATTTTGATAAGTCTGCATCTAATACAACAACATCTTTATTGATCTTGCCTAATTCTTTCAACGCTTCACCATAAGCATCTCTAGTAGCCATTTTCTTACTCATTACATTTCACCTCCAAGTTCAGCTAGTGCTTTTTCTGTTTCTTCATCATTAGGTGCAGTACCGTGCCAGCCTACCTTGTTTTCCATAAATGAAACGCCTTTTCCTTTAACAGTTTTAGCAATGATTATTGTAGGTTTACCCTTAGTCTCTCTAGCTTTATCTAAAGCTTCAAATATTTCTTCGAAATTATGTCCATCTATTTTTATTACATTCCAACCAAAAGCTTCCCATTTTTTATCTATAGGTTCTATATTCATAACTTCTTTATTTTCCCCATCTATTTGAAGTCCATTATGGTCCAAGAAAACTGTTAAATTATCTAATTTATAATGTGCAGCAAACATAGCTGCTTCCCAAATCATACCTTCTTGAACCTCGCCATCACCTAATAGAGCATAAACTCTATAATCTTTATTACTTAATTTAGCTGCTAAAGCCATACCATTTGCTGCTGCTAATCCCTGTCCTAGAGAACCTGTTGACATATCAACACCAGGAGTCCCTTTCATATCAGGATGTCCTTGAAGCATTTGTCCTGTTTTTCTAAGTTTCATTAACTCTTCTTTAGCAAAATATCCCTTTTCAGCTAATGCTGCATATAAAACAGGAGCCGCATGTCCTTTTGACAATACAAATCTGTCTCTATCTTCCCATTTAGGCTGTTTAGGATCAATTCTCATTTCTTTAAAATATAAAGCTGTAACAATTTCACAAGCTGAAAGAGAACCGCCAGGATGTCCTGAACCTGACTCATTTAACATTTTAATAATATTCTTTCTTAATGTTGTAGCAATTTTTTTAAACTCAGTATATTTTTCCATATAATTACCTCCTATCCAGTAGTTTTTATTTCTTTAAAACCTTCTCCTAGCACCTCATATATGTCTGCTACCATTACAAAGGCATTTTTATCTATTTGGTGAACTATTTCTTTTAATTTAGTAACTTGAGATCTGTTTACCACGCACAATAATACATCTCTATCTTTGCCTGTATACATACCTCTTCCTTTAAGAACTGTAACTCCTCTATTTAATTTCTCAAGTATAGTATTTCCAATTTTATCAGGATACTGCGAAATAATAAAGAAAGCTTTGGCATATCCTAACCCTTCTAATATTAAGTCTATTACTTTTACAATAATATATAATGCTATTACTGAATATAATGAAGTTTCTAGCTTCTTGTCAACTATACCAGCAATAGCTACAACACACAAGTCTATACTCATCATAAAAGTAGCAGTACTAAAACCAGGGAAGTATTTATTAAGAATTGCACCAGCTAAATCAGTCCCACCAGTAGTACCGCCAAATCTAAAAACTATACCTAAACCTATTCCCATCAATACTCCACCAAATATTGCAGCCAATAATAATTCATTTACTAAATTCCCATTTGGCAATGTTCTAATAAAAAATGATAAAGCTAATGTTCCATATAAAGTCTTAGCACCAAATGCCTTTCCTAAAACTATAAGCCCAAAAATAAATAAAGGTATATTTATAGCTAAGTTTGTAATATCAACATCTATGCCAACAATTTTCTTTATTACAATAGCTAGACCAGTTACACCACCTGGTGCTATAGTATTAGGTTCTAAAAATAAGTTTAAAGATAGTGCCATAATTATTGTACCAATTGTTATACCTATATATTCAACTACATATCTATACCAATTCTTCTTGATACCTTCCATAAGTAACCTCCTCCTTTCTATTTTTTATTTATTCTACAATATCATCTCTAGAAAACAATACCAGTATTGCAAATAAAGGTAATACCATCTGCCTTTTATATCTCCAAGGTTCTTTCAATAATCTATATAACCATTCTAATCCTAATGTCTGAAAAATTTTAGGAGCTCTTTTGACATTACCTGCTAAAATATCCAGAGTCCCTCCATTTCCTATTATAACCTTACAATTCAATTTATCTTTATTTTCATGAATCCATTTCTCCTGTCTTGGTGCTCCAAATCCGACAAAAAGAATATCAGGTTTAGCATCATTGATTTTTTTAATAACTTCCATTTCTTCTTTATGCTCTTTATACCCAATATGCGTCCCCTTAAAATATCCATGATGAAAACCTGCTATTTTAACGTTACTATATTTTTCTTTTATATTTTCACAAGCTTTGAGCGCAACCCCTTGTTTACCACCAAGCAAAAATAAACTAAGTCCTTCTTTATTAGCCATCTCAATTATTTTTATTGAAAGGTCATATCCAGTTACTCTTTCTTTAAGAGGTTTTTTCTTTATTCTTGACGCATAAACTAAACCTATACCATCTGGTATAACTAAGTCTCCTTCATTTAATAAGGCCTTTAATTCATCATCTTTTCTTGCTGCCATTACAATTTCGGTATTCGGAGTATATATAACATTTGTTTTGTTACTTTTTACAAATTCATACACTTTATCTACAGCAGAATCTAAAGTTACTTTATCTATTCTTATACCCATTATTTTAATAGTGTCCTTCACTATTTCACCTACTTTTTTAATAATTCTAAAGCCATAGATATATTATCTTTTGCCTTTTTTTCAAGTACATATTTTACCTCTGTAAGTAATTTATTGTACTCACTTCTATTTCTCCATACTTTTTCAACCTGTGTACATAAATCAACAATCTCAAGTGAATCTACATAACATCTAGCATCAACATTAAGCATATCTAAAAAACCTTCAACTTTAGGGTCGTATATTAAACCAACCATCGGAACTGCTTGTGTAGCAGCATATATAAGTGAATGTAACCTCATGGCTATAATCATATCTAAGTATTTAATTATTCCCATTATATCTTCAACATTATAACTATTCTTTAATATATAACAGTCTGCCTTAGTACTTTTCTTAATCTCTTGACTTATTTTTAAATCTTCAGGATAATGCATTGGAATAAGTAAAAATTTCATCCCGTAACTACTGCTTAGAAAATCTAATGTTTTAGCTAAGGTTTCCTTTAGTTTCTCTGAATTTCTCCACTCTCTAACTGCTAATCCAACTAGAGGTTTATCCTGAGGTATTCCCTCTTTTATAAATATCTCCTTTACTCTTTTTTCATTTGATGCTTCCAAAGTAAAAACTGGATCAGCTGTCACAAATATATTATCAATGTTTACACCTATATTTTTTAATGTCTCTTTTGAATTAGAATCTCTTAGAGTTATCATATCCACTTTATTTAGTATAATCTTAGTCAACAATCTATTCAACCTTTTATTTATTGGTCCAATACCATTAGCATAGATCATTACAGGTTTTCTGAATAATTTTGCTAAAAAAATTATAAATAAATAGTAAATTATAGACCTAGTACTTGTAACGTCTTGTAGTAAACTACCACCACCACTAATCAACATATCAGTATTACGCATCTCTAAAAGTATATCAATTATATTAAATCTGTTTATCGCCCTTACATTATAAGTTTTTTGTGTACTTAATGGATTCTTTGATAATACAACAATATCAATATCCTTATTAATACACTTAAAATCTTTGACAATAGCTTTTAAAATTGCATCATCACCACTATTATTAAACCCATAATATCCAGAAATCAAAACACTTTTTCTCTTTTTCATAGATATACTCCCTTATCTATATTATCAAGATTTGTCTTTTCACTCTCATTTTTAGATAATCTAACAGCAACTAATATAAAAGATATTAACAACCAAAATGTTATTATTATTCTTGGTAAATACAATATATTTTCAAATAAACCATGAAATAAAACAGATGATAGCCCTGCCAATACACCTGCAATTATAGTTTTTAAATACCTATCATTATTTTTTATCAAAGTTATTATAGCATATTTGTAAATAATAAAAATAAATAATATAAATAAGACAAATCCACCTATTCCCATCTCAGCTAATGTTTCAAGATACATATTATGAGCATGATATACATTCATAGTCCTTATATATTTTACAAATGTTTCTCTAAAAGGAATATAACCAAAACCAACTCCAGTAATTAGGTTGTCTCTAATAATATCTAATGTTATTGTCCATACCTTTATTCTATAAGCATTTGATGAATCACTTAAATTTCCAATAGTTGTAATCCTATGAATTACAGAAGATGGCATTATAAAAATCGCCAAAACTCCAGCAGGTATTAATGATAATAATAATCTCTTTTCTACTAATATAACAAATATTAATAAACCAAAAGCAAACCCTAACCATCCACCTCTAGAAAATGTTAATATCAATGTTACAATTAAAATCAAACTACTCACTAAAAAAATCAATTTCTTCAAAAGCTTTTTTGTAAACCAAAATAAAGATATTGAAATAGGAATTGACATTATTAGATATTCTGCTAATATATTAGGATTGCCAAAAACTGAAAATACTCTTGTATTTATATCAGGATTGATAGAAACATCAACCCAAGCTTTATCTAGCTTAATACCAGCTTTATATTGATACAAACCATATATAGCTACTAAAACAGCAGTAAAAACGAATAAAGTCAAAATAGAATTTAACTGCTTCTTATTTTCGATATTATTAACTACCACAATAAGAAATCCTAATGAACTAAAATGTATAACTAAATCTCTAAAACTCCCTTGCGGATTATAAGAAGTTAAAGTAGATATTAACATCACAAATGCCAAAACAAAGATAAATACACCGAATACACTTTTTTTAAAATCCTGCCTAACTATAAATATTTGTCTAAATATAAAAACCATAAATAAACATATCAAATATACAAGTGAATAGGCTTTTGGTATAAAAGGTAATATAAAAATGGCTAGGCCTATTCCAATTTTTATATCAATTATTGACAGCAATATGGCAATAGACATAGCCAATGCTTTTACCACCATTTTTCCCCTCCATTATCTTCATCTAAAGTAAATATATAAGTGATAAATCTAACAAAATAACTATTTTTAGTTATAATTTCTAAATCTAAGTTTGAGTCTCTAAAACATTTAGTATGAATTTTGCTAATCAACTTATAGCTAGAACTTTCTTTTAGACTTTTAACAAAAAAAGTATTAAGCTTTCTAAGTAAATTATTAATTATGTCAACTACTAAATAATACATTCTACACAAAAAACTACTTTCTAGTATTTCACTCTCCTGTGTTAAAAAAGCTACTAATAACGAACCACTTAACAGCCTCTTAAGAAAATTTTTTATCTTTATATAAGTCCTTTTAAACAAACTATATTCATAAAATCTATTGGCTTTTTCCCAAATTTTAGATAAAACAGTAAATGTGTAACTAGCATACACAATATCATCTCCTACTAATCTGCTTTAGTTTCAACACCTAATACAGTAGCAAAAACAGCAATATTTTTATTTTTTAATCTAAATTGAGTTCCTATTCTCGTATGTTCTCCACCAATAATAATAACTTGATCTGTTATAACAGCGTCAGCTTCAACAACTAGATCAACGACATATTTACCAGGTACATCAGCCATAACTATTCTACCATCACTTGTAGTTACCGCTTCTTTATAATTCTTAACTTTTTTCTCGACTATCTTACCAAAAATTTGACCCCTATCATAGTGATACAATAGTGCACCTTCCTTTATTCCATCTACTGTAGGTTTCCTTACATTTCTTATTTCAAGTTTAACTAAAACTTTTTGCCCTTCTGCTACTACATTAGGTTTAGATTTGAAAAGTTTATACCATCCACCTACTATTAAAAGTGCAAATATTAATAAAACCGCTAAATCAATTATATTTATTAATCCGAAAATTCTACCTTTACTATCAATAATTTTCATTTTACAACCTCCTACCTAAAATTTCTTCATATATTTTCAAATGGTCATTAGTCATTTTCTCTAATGAAAATTTCTCAACAACGTCTTTATAAAGATTTTCTCCTAATTCTTCAATTTTACTTCTATTATCTAGAAGAAAATTTATATGATTACTTAAAGATAAAATATCCCCTACTTCAAACAAATAACCATTAACACCATCTATTACTAAATCACCTAATCCACCAACATTAGTACATAAAATCGGTTTTTTCATTCTAGCACCTTCAAGCACAACATATGGAAAGCTCTCGCTTTTTGAAGTTAAAACATTGATATCAATAGCATTAAAAAATGAATATGGTTCTTTAACAAAACCTAAAAAATAGATACTCTCCTGTAGCCCATGTTCCTTAACTAATTGAAAAAGTCTTTTTTCTTCTGCTCCTGAACCAGCAACTAAAAAAATTACATCATCCCTATCCTCTAACACCTTTATAGCAGCTTTAATAAAAGTATCGTGATCTTTTACCATTTCAAGTCTACCCATTATTCCTACTATTATCTTATCTTTTGAGTCTATCCCAAAACTCTTTAAAAATAATTCCTTAGGTGTAATTTTAATTTCACTATCAAAGTCTATTCCATTATATACTGTAAAAATTTTATTTGCATTAAATCCTCTATCTACAAGCATCTTTTTAAAATTTGTAGAAATAGCTATATAATAGTCAAAAAATCTTAATGCTAGAGAATTTATAGTTGTATACACTATGTGTTTATATAAATTATCCTTAAAGTCAAGTTTATAGTCACTGTGTATAGTTGTAATAAAAGGTTTTTTAACGATTTTCTTTAATATCATGCCAACAAAATTTGCTCTAGCTCCATGACAATGTATTATATCATAATCATGATTTATAATAATATTCCTTAATCTCTTAATAACAGACAAATCATATCTCTTTTTCTGCTTAAAGACATCTATATCTATGCCTAAAGATTTACCTTCATAATAAAATTCGTCTTCTAAAAAACAAATCAATTTTACATCTATCTTTTTACTTAACTCCTTAACTAAAGACAGTACATGGGTTTTGGCTCCACCAGTGTCACCGCCACTTATCAAATGAAGTACTTTCATATATCAGTAGCTCTCAGCGAGAGCTTCCTCCTTTCAGGTAATATCTTAAATATCTATATTATTATAACACAATAGCATAACACTTTCTATTATAAACTTAACCTACAATTTTTCATATTAAAAGAGCTGCATACTTCACAGCTCCAGAACAACCCATAAAAACAAATTACTTTATCTCATACTCTCCTCTAACCATAAATATAGCATATTTCTCTACATAAACGCCTCTTCCATCATCTCTTGGAATTATCAAAAGATGATTTGGTGGAATATTTTGATCCATTTTTATGTCTACTGCTCCAGTAACATCAGATAATCCTCCTAGCTCTCCAGCTATAGCTTTAGCCTTTCCACCTCTTAAAATGATTTCCGTTCCAGCTTTACCTATAAGTTTTTGACCATTCCTTAATTCAACAACTTCCAGTTTAGGAATTGCTACATTTTTATTTTCTTCTGATTTATTTTTTTCTAATTCTGATAATCTCCTCTTTAATTCTTGATTTTCTTTAATTAAATCTTGTATATTTGTAGTATTCAAGCTCACATTTTCATAAACTTCTTGAATTTTCTGGTCTATGTAATATTTTATCTGCTCAATACGCTTTTCAATATAACTCTGTGTAACTAACGGATCTTCTAATGTTCCCGGTTCATTCAATGCAGCTTTCCCTATCCCAATAAATACAAAAAAAGCTGTTCCAACAGTTATCGCATATATTAAAGTTTTTCTTTTCTTTATTTTTTGCAGCATTAAAATCCCTCCCTTATTATACATTCGACTATTTCCTCAAGAATCCTGTCATAATATATTTTATTTTTCGATTTCCCAGGAAATATTGTCGATAGCAAATAAAATTTTCGATTTAAGTAAATGAACAAAATCTTCGATTTAAATAAATTAAAGAAGATTTTGCCTATATCCATTACGGAAATTATATTTAAAATTATCCACAAATTAATACAGTTTATAATTTCATACTTAATATAAAAAAAGCGACTGAAAGCCGCTTGATTACTATTCTAAAAGTCAATCAGTCCTAAGCTGATTTTTAAACATTCATTAACTTTTTCCATCATATCTTCATCAAAAAAACCAATTTTTTCTCTAAGCCTTTTCTTATCAATTGTTCTAATTTGTTCTAATAAAACTACTGAATCTTTGGGAAGTCCATAATCTGTAGCACTAATTTCTATATGAGTTGGCAATTTGGCTTTATTGATTTGAGAAGTTATTGCCGCTACTATAACAGTAGGGCTATACTTATTGCCTATATCATTTTGGATAATCAAAACAGGCCTTACTCCCCCCTGTTCCGAACCTATAACAGGGCTAAGGTCAGCATAATATATATCTCCTCTCTTTACAATCATTCTATTCACTTCCTGTCAATTTAGCCTCATAATTAAACAACTCTCTAACATCTTCTTCAAAACCAACTTCAGCTAAATTCAAGTTAATATGACTCATTTCCATGTACCCAGATTTAAGTTTTTCTCTTATCTCCATTTTTTTTCTTTCTCTAATGTAAAGTCTCATGGCCTCCCTTATAAACTCACTTCTATTCTTTTTCTCAATTGAAATAATACAATCAATTTCCTCTAATAAACTATTAGGTAAACTTATCATAATTCTTTTTGTTTCGGCCATTTGAGCACCTCCATACCTAGGGACCTCTATATTCATATGTCTTTAAAAGTATCTATATTTTAATATATTCTTATATAAAGCAATATATACTAGATTATATATTATTATTTATAAAAGTGTCAATAAACTATTATAGCAAGTTTCAAATAAATAAGTCTATAGCAATCAGAAAAAATATGTTTATTTCTCTAACAGATAATCAATTACTTCTACTATTTCGCCATTTTTTACATAAACTCTAGGAACTCTTCTGCTTACCATGCATACAATTTCATAGTTTATTGTACCAAGTTTTTTAGCTACTTCATCAATATGTAGAGAATTTATACCGTCACCAAATAATACTACTTCATCTCCTACATTCACATCTTCCACTTCAGTTAAATCTATCATACATTGATCCATACATATTCTACCAACAACTTTAACTTTTTTATCTTTCACCATAACTTCTGCTTTTCCTGTAAGAATTCTAGTAAATCCATCAGCATATCCTATTGGTAATGTTCCTATCTTAGATTCTTTTTCTGTAACATAGGTAAGCCCATAACTAATACCTGTCCCCTTAGGTACCGTTTTTAAATGTGATATTTTTGTTTTTAAAGTCATAGCAGGTTTTAAATCGACATTTGATTTATTAACATAATCTGACGGATAAAGGCCATATAACATAATTCCCGCTCTAACCATATCAAGATTATACTCTGGTAAATCTATTATTGCAGCACTATTCGACACATGCTTAATAGGTATTTTTATACCGTTTTTCTCTAGTTCTTCAATCAATTTTTGAAACCTACTAAACTGTTTTCTTGTAAAAGTTTTATCTTTTTCATCAGCAACTGCAAAATGTGTAAAAATTCCTTCTACTTCAATATAAGGAAGTTCACAGATTTCACTTATCTGATTTACAGTATGTTCGTTAACTTCAAAACCCAATCTGTTCATACCAGTATCAATTTTAATATGTACTATACCTGTTTTACCCAATTTTTCAGCAGCTTTAGAAAATGCTACTCCTTGCTCATAGGTATAAATTGTCTGAATTATATCATATTCAATAACTTTTTCAAATTGATATTCAGGAGTATAACCTAATATAAGTATAGGTACTTCAAATCCAGCATTTCTCAACTCCATAGCTTCTGATAATGTAGCTACAGCTAATCTATCAGCATCATTATTAAGAAAAGTTTCTGCTGCTTTAATAGCTCCATGCCCATAAGCATCTGCTTTAACTACTGCAGTTATTAAAGTACCATCTTTAACTACTCTTTTTACTTCCTTCATATTATGTGCTAAGTTATCTAGGTTAATCTCGGCCCATACTGGCCTTATATTAGTTAAAGATAGCATTTATTGTCCCCCTTTATCTGTACTTAACCGAACCTTTTTGTATTTTGTAGAATTTTGAAAATTTATAGAAAATTCTTATTAAAATCTTCTAATTAAATTTTATCACTTTTATCAATTTTTCAAAACATAAACTTCAAATTTTTCATCTTTTATATCAAGATTATATAAAAAATCTGAATAATAAATTTCAACTGTAATATATTCATCTTTGTCTAATATGTATAATTTATATGGTAAGTAAGTTTTTTTATCTACCCATAGTTTTTGATACATTCTGTATTTATTATTGCCTGGAATCATAGTTGTAATTATTAAGTAATCATTATTATCTATATTTTCCGATTCAAGATTAACCATTTCTGTTGTGTTAAGATTTCTTAAAAAGTAACCTACAAACATATTTTCATCTGGAGAATCTTTATAGTCTCTTATCAATATAGATTGGTCTATTTGTGGATGATAAATCCAAGCCTGTTCTCCATTATATATTGTCGTTATTCCTTTACTTTCTTCAGGTTCTATAATTTGTATTATATACTTATTTGGTCTCTTAAAAACTTGTTTCGCCTTATATTCTTTTGGTTCTTTACCGCCATTAATTATTATTTTAGCAAAACAACTGTAACTTTCCATTCTATTATACTTCTTTTGTATTTGATAGAAAATTTCCTCATCAGTTATTTCACTACATGCAGTTAAAAACAAAATACTTAACAGTAACAATAAGACAATACGTTTCATTCCACCAACTCCAGGCAAATTTTTTTAATTTAAAGATTTTATAGAATAAGGAACATACTCTAAAATATCCGTAGCAATCAAACCGTATTCGCCTTTATCATATTTTGCCAAATCACCAGCCAAACCATGTATATAAACTCCTGCAATAGTTGCATCTAAACATTCAATTCCTTGACCTATAAAACTTGTAATTATACCTGTTAAAACGTCTCCGCTACCTGCTGTTGCCATACCTGGGTTGCCAGTAGTATTGATATAAATTTTACCTTCTTCACTACTGATTACTGTATTAGCTCCTTTTAAAACTGTAATAACTCCAAATTTTTTTGAAGTTAATTGGGCATACCTTACTCTATCAGATTCTATTTCTTTAATACTTATGCCAAGTAATCTAGAAAGTTCTCCTGGATGAGGAGTTATAACTGTTTTTCCCTTTCTTTGTTTAAATACTTCTGTATTATTAACTAGACAATTAATTCCATCAGCATCTAAAACAACAGTTTTTTTATAGTTTAATAATATTTGTTTAACTAATTCAGTCCTCTCAGAATCTACTCCTAGTCCTGGACCTATAGCTAATACATCCATTTTTTCTATAGTTTTTAAAATGTATCCCAATTCTTCTATGCAAAAATGTCCTTTATCATTGTCTTCAACTGGAATAGTTATTACTTCTGTAGTTTTTATTTCTAGGATTTTATTTAAAGATTTTGGAATGAACAGATATACCAGCCCACTTCCACTTCTTAAACATGCAGTAGAAGTTAAATATGCTGCCCCAGTCATACCTAAACTTCCTGCTAATACACCTACTCTCCCATATGTACCTTTATGCGAATAAGCTTTTCTTCTTGGAATAATTCTAGATATCATGTCTTTATCAGTCATTATTATCCCATTTTTAACTCCTTCTTCTATTTTTACCATATCTTCATACTCTCTTTTACCTTCTGCAACAGCAAAAGCTATGGCATATGCATCACAATGACTTATTGAAAGTTGAATATTCTCTATTCCCAATTTCCTTGCTATATCTTCAGCATTGCCTGACAGAACAACAAATGGTTTACCTAAACTGTCATGTAATATCTTAATGTCAGTCCATTTATAGTTTCTGATCCCTTGACCTAATGCTTTACTGACTGCTTCTTTTCCAGCAAACATACCTGCTATTGTTTTTATATTCATATTTCTTTTTAAAAAGTACTCTCTTTCCTCTTCACAAAATATTCTTTCAATAAATTTTTCATTCTTCATAGCTTCTTTTATTCTATCTATCTCTATTATATCTATTCCATTACCTTTAATCATTATTCCATCCCCTTAAAATTTATTTAAATCGAAAATTTTGTTCTTATTGAAAGAAGCGGCATAAGCCGCTTTAAGTCTATTTAAAAATATCCAATATACCTTTGTCTAATGGGATGTTAAACAATTTTGCCATCACTTTTACAAATTCTAATAAAAAATAGAATACAGATACCATGAAAATCGCTACTGATACTAACTTAATAGCATCTTTCATTTTCTGGCTCATACTATAATTTTTTTTGAACATAGAAATAATAAAACTTATTAAATATGTAAAAATGCTAAAAAATATTTCTAAACCACTAATCAATATCAAAATCAACATAATAGATTTCATAAATCATAACTCCTTTTCTTAACAGAATATTTTATTTGTTTTCCAACAATTCAGTATCCAGTTTTTCCATTTCTTTACTGCCTAAAATTCCATGTAAAAAGCTATAAGTCTTATTTATTGCTTCCTCCTTTTCATGTTTAGTTTCAATTAATTTCTTCAATTTTTCCCTCAATTCATCTATTTGACTACATAACGAATTTAATTCTTCTTGATTAGATTTTATGTCCTTATATGCAACTTTTATAGTAGCCTTTAATAAACTTAAGTTCGCTGCTCTAATTTCTTTAGGCAACATTTCTAATTTAAATGTACAAGTTTCTATCTCTTCATTTATTGCATGTATCTCGCTTTGACATTCATCTAATTTTTCTACTGCTCTATTATTACTTTTATTATTGATTTCATGTGATAAATTTAGAATCATTGCCATAAGTCTTTTTTTCTTAGTTTTTAATTGTACTAATTTCCTACTTAACTCTCTTTGCTCTTTAATTAAATCATTCAAAATATTTTTATAATTATTGATATCTTTATTCTTAGAATTACCGAATATTTTCTTCCAATCATTATCCATTGTTAATATCGGTACTTTATTTTTAATGATTACTTCATAATCTATGTCAATATCTTTTTCGAACATAAAAATTCCTCCCAGATTGATTATACAATATTTTGCCTATTTTGTTAAATAGGTTACTGCTACTAAATAGTTAAAATATTTAACCTTAAAAAATAACCTAATTTATTGAAGGATTTTATTTGTTTTTGAAGAATTTACTAAATAATTAAATTCTAAATGACTAAATTAAAAAGGAGGATTTTGCATGAAAAGACTTAAAAGACTCAATTTAATCCTAGTACTTACTCTTCTAGTAACTCTAATAGTACCTTTAAATCTAATCAATGCTGAAGGATTTGATACAAATCCGAAAACTTACACAGTTAAACCTGGAGATGTTCTTTGGAAAATAGCAAGAAGTTATGGATTTGACTGGAAAGAAATTGCTGAATATAATAAAATGAAAAATCCACATCTTATTTTCCCTGGACAAAAAATACTTATTCCATCAACTATTAAAAGAATTGACATTCTAACTTCTAACGATTTTCATGGAAAGTTAGAAGGTGGATATGAAGCAGGTGCAGCTAAATTCGCAGCTTATATGCAGTATTACAAAAATATGAACCCTGAAGGAACAGTTATATTAAATGCAGGTGATGCTTTCCAAGGAACTCCAATGTCTAACCTATTGAGAGGTAAACCTGTAGTTGAAATGATGAATATGATAGGCTTTGACGCAATGACAATAGGTAACCATGAATTCGACTGGGGTATTGAAGCAATATTAGATACATTAAAAAATGCCAATTTTGATCTTGTAGTTGCAAATATTTATGAAAACGGAAAACCAGTTGATTGGGCTAAACCATATACTATTATCGAAAAAAATGGTGTGAAAATAGGTATTATAGGTTTAGCAACTCCTGAAACTGCAATTACAGCTCATGCTGATTATGTTGGCTCATATGAATTTAAAGATCCTGTTGAAATCTGCAATAAATTAATACCTGAAGTTAAACAGCAAGGTGCTGAAATAATAATACTTCTAGGCCATTTACCAGCAACACAAGATAAAGAGACAAAAGAAATAACTGGTGAATTAGCTGATTTAGCAAAAGGTGTAACTGGAGCTGATGCAGCTATTGGTGGACACAGCCATAGTCAAGTTGCAGGTATTATAAATGGTATACCTGTTATTCAAGCTTATAAACATGGTAGAATGATTGGTCATATAACTCTATACTATGACACTAAAGCAAAGAAAGTTGTTGGCAATAATATAGAATTAATAGAAGTAAGAAAAGGTAATCTTAATATTGAACCAGATGCTAAGGTTCAAGCTATGGTAGATAAATATAATGAAGAATTAAAACCTATTTTCGGAGAAGTAATAGGTAAAACTGAAACTGATATTGTAAGAGACTATAATAACGAATCAGCTATGGGTAACTGGATAACTGATGTAATGAGAGAAAAAGCTGGTGTTCAAATAGCTTTTACAAACGCAGGTGGTATTAGAACTGATCTTACTGCTGGAGATATAACTGTGGGTGACATTTTTGAAGTTATGCCTTTTGATAATACAATTGTTACTGGCGAAATGACTGGTGCTCAAATAAAAGCTATATTAGAGCAAAGCGTTACTCTATATAAAGGAATGTTGCAAATATCAGGAATGAAATTCACTTATGATTCAACTAAACCAGAAGGTGAAAGAGTAATTGACATTTATCTAGAAGATGGTACTCCTATTGAAATGGATAAAACTTACACAGTTGCAACAAATGATTTCCTAGCTGGAGGACAAGATGGATTTGTTACATTAAAAGAAGTTAAGTGGACTAATACTTTCATACTACTAAGAGATGCTTTAATTGAAAACGTAAGAAATAATAAAACAATCTCACCAAAAGTTGAAGGTAGAATTACTGATGTTAGTAAAAATGTAAGCTCAGTTATATTTGAACTACCTAAGATTGCTTAAAACTATGGCAGCCTAAAAAAGGCTGCCTTTACTCATTATTCTTTAATATTTCTTCTGCTAATTGCTCCATAGTAATACATCTATCCATACTTCTTTTTCTCATATATGTATATGCTTCATTTTCACTAATATTATATGTCTGCATAATAATCCCTTTGGCTTTTTCTATTTTCTTTCTCGCTCTTAGTTTATTTTCGAGCTTATCCACTTTTATCTTCAGTTCCTTAATCTTACTAGAATTAATAAGTGAAAACTCAACTATTTGATATAATTGAGATGGATTTATAGGCTTAGTAATATAAGCATAAATAGTCATGTTTTTAAGTAATTCTATAAAATTTTTATCTGGATTTGCTGTAATAAAAATAACTGATGATAAATTATCATCCTCTATTATTCTAGCTGTATTATAGGCTCCTGCTCCCAGCAAATTAAAATCCATTAAAACAAGATGAGGTTTTAAACTTCTAGCTAACCTTATTGCACTCGCACCATCACTAGCTTCATAAACAGAATATCCCCTTTTTTTTAACAGTCCACTAAGTACATTTCTAAGTTTATCATTGCTACTAACAACAACAATACTTTGCCTTACCATATTTCCACCTCATCAAAACCTTTATAATTAATTATTATACCATTATATTAGAACAAAATCTTCGATTCAAATAGATTTAGGAAGATTTTGCCCATATCCATTACGGAAATTATATTTAAAATTATCTACAATTCAATAAAGTATATAATTTCGTATGGATTATTAGAAATAGGAGCGCAATTGCGCTCCTTTAAATTAGAACTTTGTTAAATATTTTTTAATTTCCCATTGAGTAACACGAGTCATATACTCTTTCCACTCTAATTCTACTGCTTCAACAAATCTATCATATATATGTTCTCCTAAAGCTTCTTTAATTATTTCATCATTAGATAACTCATTTACAGCTTCATATATATTTGAAGGTAGACTTAATATTCCTTGTTCTTTTCTCTCTTTTTCATTCATATTATATATATTTCCATTAACTGGAGCAGGCGGTTTAATTTCTTTCTTTATTCCATCTAATCCAGCCTTCAAAATAGTAGCCAAAGCTAAATAAGGATTTGCTGAAGGGTCTGGACTTCTCAATTCTAATCTAGTAGAATTACCTCTTTTAGCTGGTATTCTAATTAATGGACTTCTATTGCTGGCTGACCATGCTACATATACTGGAGCCTCATAACCTGGCACTAATCTCTTGTATGAATTAATTGTTGGGTTTGTAATTGCTGTAAAAGCTCTACTGTGTTTAATTAAACCTCCAAGAAAATTATATGCAACTTTTGATAGCCCTAGTTCGTTATTTTCATCATAAAATACATTTTTACCATCTAGTGTTGCTAAAGACATATTTGTATGCATACCTGAACCATTTATTCCTACTATAGGCTTAGGCATAAATGTCGCATGTAGTCCATGTCTTTGTGCTATAATTCTAACTACCATTTTAAAAGTCATAATATTATCTGCTGTCGTCAAAGCATCATCATATTTAAAATCAATTTCATGTTGTCCTGGAGCAACTTCATGATGTGAAGCTTCTATTTCAAATCCCATATCTTTCAATGTTAAAACCATATCTCTTCTTGCACTTTCACCTAAATCTACAGGTGCTAAATCAAAATAGCCTGCATTATCATGTGTAATTAATGAAGGATTTCCCTTTTCATCGGTATAAAAAAGGAAAAACTCACATTCTGGCCCTACATTAAATTTATATCCCATTTCTTCAGCTTCTTTTAACACTCTTTTTAATGCATTCCTTGGACATCCTTCAAAAGGATTTCCATTTTTATCATAAATATCGCAAATTAGCCTTGCTTCTCTTACTTGAGTAGCCCATGGAAAAACTACAAAAGTTGAAGGGTCTGGTCTTAAATACATATCTGACTCTTCGATTCTTACAAATCCATCAATAGAAGATCCATCAAACATAATCTCATTGTTCAAAGCTTTTTCTAACTGTTCTATAGTTATAGCCACACTCTTCATTACCCCAAAAATATCTGTAAATTGTAGGTGTATAAACTCAACTCCTAGGTCTTTTGAAATTTTTAATACATCTTCTTTACTATATCTTCTCTTCATTTTACCCACTCCTTTATTGTTTTTTAATATATAAAATATAAAAGGCGTCAACAAATAAAAGGTCAATAACCTCCTATTTGTAGACGCCTTTGCCTACTAATCTAGTATATCTTTTTAAATATGTTTTGATATTATCAAAATAAAAATATTTTGTCAATATCTATTAAGAAATTTTTTAAACAGTTTCTATACCTTACTTATTAATGTCTAATTCTCCAGTTAAAACCAATAATAAAGTTGCAATTTATTTTTTTAAATTTTTCTTATAACTATTCGGACTCATTCCAGTTATTTTTTTGAAAACTCTGCTAAAATAATTAGGATCATTGTATCCTATGCATCTAGCTACTGCTTTAATAGACATACCTGTATCTAATTTTTTCTTAGCTTCTTCTATTCTTAATTCAGTTAAAAAATCAATAAAATTCTTACCCGTTTCTTTTTTAAAAAGCTTACTAAAATAATAAGGACTAACTGATACTTTCTCAGCTACATCTTCTAATTTTATATCTCTATTATAGTTCTTATAAATATATTCCTTTGCTTTTTCTACAATCTCATGTGATTGGTTACTAATCTCAATAAAATACTTGTTTAATTCCTCAATTATAACCCTTTTTACATTACATAAATCCAAATCGATATCTTTATCTTTTGATAATAAATCGCAAAAATACATCTTTCCTCTCTTCTCAAATATTAAAAATCTTAAAATACTTACAATTTCATATAAATTTATTATTTTATTATTCTCTGAAATGCACAATATTTCTAATAAATTGTCTAACTCTATTAAAGATTCCCTATCTCCATTAACTATTCCTTTAATTATATTTAACATTTTTTGATATTCTTCTTTTATTTCAATCAAATCTTCTTCATTTTTATCATAAAAATCACTTACAATATTTTTATTTTTTGTACTAATGATAAGCTTATTTACTTCTATGATTGCTTTTTTAAGGCTATTTAATCCTCTACCTATTTTTACACCGATTCTAATGTCTATATCATATTTTTCAATAAGCCTGTTATATATTTTATTAGCTCTCTCATAAGATATTTTCTTAATTTCAATCTCATTTGTAGTCTCTACTTCTACTAACACATAGATATTATTGTTATATTTCGATATTATAGATTTTTCTCTATGTTTAAAATACCTAAAAACCTCATCATAAAGATTTGATACCACATCACTATTTATCCTAGATTCTATACTTATCACTAATACATAATACGAATCAAATGTCATATCTAATATTTCAATTCTATTCTTTATATTTTCTTCATATTTCAATCCATCCTCTAGAATAATAGTTACGAATTTCTCTTCAAGCATATTCTTTATATCAGATAATTCTTCTCTTAATTTTAACTTTTCTTGCCTTTCAATCCTTTCTTTTTCAATTTCTTTAATAACGTTTTCCAGAGTTTCAATCAATTTTACCCTTCTTACTGGTTTTAAAAGATAATCATAAACACCTAAACTAAAACTTTCCTTAGCATAAGCAAAATAGTCATAAGCCGACAGTATAATTATTTTTAAATTCTTATATTTCCTTCTTATCTCTTTAGCTGCTTCTATACCATTTATTCCTGGCATCTTTATATCTAAAAGTAAAATATCGGGGCTTAATTCCTCAACTAACTCTATTGCTTCCCTACCATTCTTTGCTTCTCCTACAACTTGAATATCAGGTAAATTCTTATTTATAATAAGTTTTAATCCTTCCCTCTCTATAGGCTCATCATCTGCTATTAGCAATCTATACATTTTACTGTCCCACCTTTGGTATTAGTATCCCTATAACAGCTCCTTGCTCTCTATTTTTCATATACATTTGACTTCTGCCTTTAAAAAATATATTTAATCTCTCTTTAACATTCTTTAAACCAATCCCAGTTGTATGCCCTTTAGTTTTCTCAATACCTTTATCAAAATCGAAACCCTTACCATTATCTCTTACTTCTATCCTGATAAACTCATTTTCATCTTTTATTAATAACTCAATTATTCCTTTATCTTCTTTCCCTTCCAATCCGTGAATAAAAGCGTTTTCTACTAAAGGCTGTATTGTTAAAGCGGGAATATAATATTTAAGCACGTTTTCATCAATATCTTTATAAAAATCTATCCTATCTAAAAACCTAGTTCTCTGTATATTTATGTATTCTTCAACATTCTTTAACTCTTCATATATTCTAACACTACTATCAATTTTTCTTAAATTATACCTTAGTATATCAGATAGAGATTCAATTAAATCACATGTCTTTTCTCCACCTTCTAATAACGACATCTTTGCAATAACATTTAATGTATTAAATAAAAAATGAGGATTAATCTGTGATTGAAGAGCCAAAAAATGTGCTTCTTTTTCTAACTCTGCTTTTTTCTTAATTTCTTCCAGAAGAAAACTAATATTGCTAATCATCTTATTAAAAGCTTTTGCCAAAATACTTAACTCATCATTACTCTCTATTTCAATAACTCCTATGTCAAAATTCCCTTTAGAAACCTCTTTTGCCGCTTCAGTTAGTTTATTTATACTTTTAACCATATTAACAGAAAATATATAAGAAAATACCAAACTCCCAAATAGAACTATTCCCAACATAAATATCAATATATTAAATAATTTATTATTGTGCTGAATCATAATACTGTAATTTTCAAATCCACTTTTCGATATATTATAATTAATCTCTTCTAAGGCTTTGAATATATAACCATATACTTTATTTGAATTATTATAATTTTCAATGTATCTTTCATCAGCAGAAGATAGTGCTATCCTAAAAGTTTCTTCACTATATTTTTCATAACTATTTAGCAAATTCAACAAGTCCTTAGTAATCATATAATTATCTTCTGTAATATTAGTTTTTTGAAATTTTTTTATCCTCTCTCTAGCTTCGTCAATAGATGAATATATTAAATCAATATAATTTGTAGACCTAGTCAACAATAGTTTGTCCAAATTTTTTTTACTATCTCCTAAATAGCTCTGTATTTCGTTTAACATTAATATACTTTCAATAAAACTGTTATATGTTTTAGTAAGAATAGAATTGGTATATAAAATATAGCCACTCAGACAAGTTAAAATAGTAATTATTATTACATAACTAATAATTAATTTTTTCTTAATAGAAACATAGCTACTCTTCATCTAATAATAACCCCTTACTAATATATTTCAATTCAATAAAAATAGTATCATCTATAAATTCTCCTTCCTTTATCTTATACATAGTTTCTACAGCTTTATAACCCATTTTATATGGATCTCTAACTACTGTTCCTTCTATTATCCCTTTCTTAATAAATCTTAAAGTACCCTCTAAATCTCCCGTCCCAACTAATTTAATTTTACCAACTTTGTTTTGCCTAACAATAACCTGTCCAGCCATATAAGTTGCATAAGGATCAATACATATAATCCCTTTTAATTCTCTATTATTTATAACCATATCTTCTATAACTTTATAAGTATTAACTCTTTTTGTATCAATGTAACGTGTATCTACAATTGACACACCATCATGTCTTGAAACTTCACCATATATCCCTGTAAGCATAAAACTATTTTCCTCGTTGTTCATTACGATACCTATATAACCTTTGTTATCTATCGCTTTAATTATCTTTTTTGCAAGTACTATTCCTGTATAATAATTATTTGTACCTATAAAAGCATCTCTTTTACTTTTTAAAACATCAACATCTAAAGTTATAAAAGGTATTTTTTTATCTATTGAACGATTTACAATGTTTTCATATTTTTTATCGTTTAATGTATAAGAAATAATCCCATCAGGAGAAGATTCTATAGCTCTATCAATTAAATCTAAATGACTATCTATATCAAAATAATCTTCTTTTAATATACTTAGTGTCACATTATATTTTTTAGCTGCTTTTTTTGCACCATCTACCACCTTATTCCAAAATACATCATCTTCTTTTAATACAAGAATAAAATGATATTTTCCTTCTTTTACAAAATCATAGTCCTGATATTTAAAAGTTAAATAATAGCACTTTACCAGAGATGTTAAACTTATAAAACCTATTACTAATGATAAAAATATGGAAATAATTATAAAATATCTTTTCATAACATCCTCCAGAATATATACTAAAGACCCTGAAAAATACCAGGGTCTATTGAATCTCTCTCTATATATTATAACACTCATTCTATTTATTTGCTTTTCTTTTTAGTGTATATATCAACAAAAACTGCCACTACTAATATAAGACCTTTTACTATTAGTTGCCAATAAGCCTCTGTATTTAATATACTCATACCATTATCAATTGAAGCCATAACTAAAGCTCCTAATACTGCACCAAGTACAGTACCCTCACCACCTAATAATGAAGTACCTCCTATAACGCATGAAGCAACAGCATCTAACTCAAACCCATTACCTGCATCAGTTGTTGCTGTTCCTAATCTAGCAGTTAATAAAATACCTGCTATAGAAGCCATGAGCCCTGATATTATAAATATCTGAAGCGTTCTTCTCTTGATATTTATACCAGAAAGCTTCGCTGCTTCTTTATTGCCACCTATTGCAAATACCTGTCTACCGAACCTAGTTTTTGTCGTTACAAAATTCAAAACAAGTGCAAGTGCTAATACTATCATAATAGGTACAGGTATTCCTTTATATGAATTCATAACCAAAACAAATAACATAATAGCTATCACATATATTGTTAAATATATTAATTCTACTGCTAATGGTTTTACTTTAAATCCAAATTTCATTCTATCTTTTCTCTTTTTAAAAGTACTCAATATTACTACTATACAAGCAATAATTCCAAGCACAAGTCCAATAGACTTAGGCAAATATGCAGTCCCTAAAAATCTAAAAGAAGCTTGACTTACCGGTATAGACTCTCCTCTTGTAAGTCCCATTATAGCTCCTCTATATGCAAGCATTCCTCCTAATGAAGCTATAAAAGCTGGTACTCCTGCATTAACCCAAGAACCTGTTATTGCACCTAATATCGCTCCTAATAATAATGTCAATATTATTGCTAAGAACGGATTTAGACCAACTTTATACATTAATAATGCAGCAACTCCACCTGTTAAACCAACTAAAGAACCAAGTGATAAGTCTATATGCAAATCTACTAATATCATAAACATACCCATAGCCAATACAGCTGTTACAGCCATTTGCCTAAATAAATTCGATAAGTTTCTAGGTGTCAAAAATGTCCCACTTTTATCTAAAAACGTAAACAATACCCATATAGCCACAAGAGCTATTACCATTGTATACTTTCTTATATTTATATGTTTTTTCTCTTTTTTCTTTGTTAAAACATCACTCATTTACCGCTCGTCCCCTTCCTGTTGCATAATACATTATCTCTTCTTGTGTAACATTTTCATTAACAAGTTCTCCCTTAATCTTACCTTCGTGCATTACCAATATTCTATCTGACATTCCTAATATTTCTGGAAGCTCTGATGAAATCATAACTACAGCTACACCATTTTCAACTAATTTGTTCATAATATTATATATTTCATATTTAGCACCTACATCTATACCTCTTGTAGGCTCATCTAAGAACAATACCTTAGGATTAGTCATTAGCCATTTAGCTAAAACTACTTTCTGTTGATTCCCTCCAGACAGATTACCTACTTTCTGCTCTAATGATGGAGTTTTTACTTTTAGCTCTTCTACATATTTCTTTGAATAAAATATTTCTTTGTTTTCATCTAATATCCCTTTTGTCATTATCTTATCTAATGCTGCCAATGTAGTATTCATCATAATACTTTGGTCTAAAATAAGCCCGTTACCTTTTCTATCTTCAGTAACTAATGCTAAACCATGCTTTATTGCATCACTTGGAGATTTTTTTTCAACTTTTTTACTCTCTAAAAATATTTCCCCTTCAACTAAATCATCATAAGCACCAAAAATACCCATAACTAATTCTGTTCTACCTGCTCCTACCAATCCCGAAATACCCAATATCTCTCCTTTTTTAACTTTAAAAGATACATTATCAACAAGCTTTCTGTAAGGCATATTAGGATCATAAACAGTAAAATTCTTTACTTCTAAAATAACTTCCTCACCCTTGTGAGAAACTTTAGGATATCTCTCAGTCAGTTCTCTACCAACCATACCTTTAATAATAGTATCTTCATCTAATTCTTCAATAGGATAAGTGTCTATAGTTTGACCATCTCTTAATATAGTAACCGTATCCGCTATCTGAAAAATTTCTTCTAATTTATGAGTAATTATTATAAAAGTTATACCTTTTTTCTTAAGTTCTTTAATTATTCTGAAAAGAGTTTCTACTTCTGTTTCAGTCAAAGCCGCTGTCGGTTCATCAAGAATTAAAACCTCAACATCTTTAGATAAAGCCTTCGCTATTTCCACTAACTGCTGTTTCCCTACTCCTAAAGAACCTACTCTAGTTACAGGATTTATATCAATCCCTAATCTATCTAATAACTCTTTTGCCATATAATTCAATTTATCATCATCTATAGTAGTGCCTTTAAATTTCAAAGGCTCATTAGCTAAATAAATATTTTCGGCTACTGTCATTTGAGGAACTAATGCAAGTTCTTGGTATACTATAGCTATTTTCTTTCTCTCTGAATCTCTTATCCCATAAAATTTCTGAACTTCGCCTTTCAAAATTATATCGCCCTTATAAGTACCGTATGGATATACCCCACTTAAAATCTTCATAAGAGTAGATTTTCCAGCTCCATTTTCTCCACACAGTGCATGTACTTCTCCCTTTTTTACTTTAAAATTAACATTATCCAGTGCTTTAACTCCAGGAAATTCTTTAGTAATTCCTCTCATTTCCAAAATATATTCGCTCATAATTTAAGGACACCTCCAAAATAGAAAAGAAAAACTATAAGCTATAAACTTTAATCTTTTGTATTATAAAAGAGGTTAATAGTATAACCTCTTTTATTTTTCAAATTATTTTTGTTTTGGTCTTTGGTCTTCAGGCACATTTTTGTATACTTCTTCGTATGGATGATATCCATCTTTAATGATAGTATCCATCATATTGTCTTTATCAACTACTATTGGCTCAAGAAGTACTGATGGAACATCTATCTTACCATTATTTACAGTAGCATTAGTTTCAATCTTTTCTTTTTTAGCTAATTTAATAGCAACATCTAATGCGGTTTCAGCTAATTTTGGTATTGGCTTATAAACAGTCATTGTTTGCAAACCTTCAACTATTCTTTGACAAGCTGCTAATTCTGCGTCCTGTCCAGTTACAGGCACTTTTCCTGCTAATTGCTGTTCTGCCAACGCAGATATTGCACCACCAGCTGTACCATCATTAGCACAAATTACTGCATCAATATTATTTTTATTTGCTGTTAAAGCATTTTCCATATGCTTTTGTGCTTCTGAAGGCTGCCAGTCCTTAGACATCTGATCATATACTAATTTTATGTCTCCTTTTTCAATAAGTGGCTTTAAAACATTCATTGCACCTTTTTTAAATAAATGTGCATTATTATCTGTTGGAGCACCACCTATATAAACATAATTTCCTTTTGGTACTAATTTAGTTATATATTCAGCTTGTAATTCTCCAACTTTCTCATTGTCAAAAGATACATAAACATCAACATCTGAATTTTTGATTAATCTATCATATGAAAGAACTGGTATACCTTCTTCATGTGCTGCTTCAACAATAGTTGCCGCAACTTCAGCATTATGAGGTGCAACCATAAGTACATCTACACCTTGTGAAATTAAGTTCTCAGCTTGTGCAATTTGCTTATTATCATCTCCATTAGCTGCTTGGATTAAAATTTTAACTCCTAATTCTTTAGCTCTTGCCATTAAAGTATCTCTGTCTTTTTGCCATCTTTCCTCTTTTAATGTATCCATTGAAAATCCTATTACTATTTCATCATCTTTGCCATCTTTGTTCGCATCTGATGGATTATTCGTATTGCCACTTGAACATCCTGCAAAAATACCTGTAGTTAAAACTAAAACACCAACAAGAGCAGTAGCTCTCTTAAGTTTTTTTAATATCATCTAATCCCCTCCTCAATGTTTTTGAAAATGTTTTCCTCGTGATTAATTATAGCATGGTATATCAGCAAATATTTGTCCAGTTTCTTCATAATAAAGCTGATATTAATTTTTTTAAAAAATAGTTTCTTAACTTTTTTGACTTGCTAATTAATATAACAACAAAAAAAGTAAGAACATTATCATTTCTCTCTTTTTAAGTAACATTAATTTCCATTATAAATATTATATTAATTAACAGAGCTCAATCTATGGGGGAATATTAAATGTTTCTTAGAAATTTATTTAGAAAGAAAGAAGCTGTACATAAATACGAAGTCAACAATGCAATTTTAACACTTGAAAAAAAGATAAAAATACTAAAAAAAGCGAGTAACAATATGGATACTAGAAAAAAATATATCCTCCAAACCATGGAGGATATAATAGAAATATTTAAAGAAATCGATTATGAAATATATAAAATGAGCTGTCAGCTTAAAGATTTCGATAAGAAAACATATTACCATGTATTTATTGATTTTATCTATAAATACTTAAATAACATTGAAATAGAAGACTCTGAAAAATTATCAAAAGACTTAAAAAAGCTTTTAGCAATACTAATTGTACTTAAAAAATAGCTTTATACTACTTCAACTTATTCATTTTTAGCACAATATACTTCTTTATCAAATTCTCCTTCTAATTTTGAAACAACTATCGTACAAACTGCATCTCCAGTAATATTTACAACCGTTCTACACATATCCAATAATCTATCTATTCCCATTATTAATGCAATACCTTCGACTGGTAAACCTACAAGATTGAAGTACCATTAATTTTACCAAGACAAGCAACAGAGGTTTTCTTATGCCAAATTTATAAATAAATATGTATATTTAAACTAAATTATTATGTATATAAATAAAATATTACATATAATAAACTGTCTCAAAAATATGATAATATACTCAAGCAAGATTCATCTAACTGTATTATATAATGAATAAAATAACGTTTTCCTTTTCATTAACTCATCAAATGAACCTCGTTCATAAATACTACCTTTATGCATTACTATAATTTCATCATATCTTTTTAAAATGGATTCATACAGTTTATGAGTAACTGAAATAACCATAACATCATCTAGTGAAACCAAAATATTTTCAATCATTTGATAAGTTATATTATCGAGTGATGCTGTAGCTTCATCAAGCAGCAATACTTTTGAATTTTTAAGTAATGCTCTTGCGATAGAAATTCTCTGTTTTTCTCCACCTGAAATTATATTACCTCCATTTCGCAAATCAAGATTAAATCCATCATTCCTCAATTTAAGATGTTCAAGTTTAACTTGTTTTATCACATTATCTATTTCTGATTTATCGTATTCTTGATATAATGTTATATTATTCTCAAGAGTATCATTAAAGATAAATGTATCTTGATGAATCATCGTCACAATATTATGATAATTAGCTTGATTAATACTATTAATATTAAAGTTATTTAATTTTATAAAACCATCAAATTCATGTAAACTCCCGTTAATCAACTTCAATAAAGTTGATTTGCCGCTTCCACTTAACCCTACAATAGCATATTTTTTGCCTCTTTCTAGCTTAAGGTTTATATCTTTAAGAATTAAATTGTTATCATAATAAAATGATTTAATAAATACAGTTAAGTTTTTAAAATCATCTACATCTATATTATTTTGCTTATTATTCTCTTCTGTATTTTTTATTTTAGTAAAACTCTCTATAGACTTCTTTACATCTCTAATTGAGTTAATACGATTAATTTGTCCAGAAATACTCATAATAGGATTTACTAATAATTCTGAAATCTGAATCGCTGCTAAAAGTGTCCCTACAGAACTTTTACCATTTATAATTAAAATTATCCCAAAAATAATTAATGTTATATAACCTACAAATGAAAACAGCCCCGCTAACATGTCACTAAAAATCTCAGTCTTAGAATATTCATAGACGGCATTTACCGAATTATTATTTTTAGTAATAAATAAATTTTTAATTCGTGATTGAATATTATAACTTTTGATTAACTCAAATCCTTCTAGAATATCCTTAACGTTTTCACTAAACCTTTTTAATTCTAAAGAAACTTGATTCTTTTTAACCTTAAGTATTTTTCTGTAAAAGTATGGTGTTATTAATGGAATAAAACTAGAAACTATAACTATAAATGCAAGATAGACATCTAGTTTTATCATTGCTACAAAACTAAAAAATATCGAAATAATACTCTGAAATAACCTAAGTTTCATAATATAATAATCATTTGTTACTAATTCAATATCATTATTAATCATAGACATGTATTCACCAGTACTTGTTTTGCTATAATCTTTGTAATTCATTCTTAAAATCCCTGCTAGAACACTATTGCGAAGATTTTTCACGATGTTTTTACGATAATTTGCTTCAATCAGTCTCCTAAAAAATTCGCTCAATAATAAAGCAACTGTAACAACTAATAAAAAAACTATATTTTGACTTATTGACTTAATGTTTAAACTAATGCTCTCATCTATTAATTCTTTAATCAAAACTGGATATAATGTATTCAAAAAAGCTGTAATTGTAAGAAGAACAATAATTGCAGTTAATTCAAGTCCCATTGACTTCCTATTTTCGGTCATCTTCATTCTCCTATATATCTCAATCAAATTCAAACTATTTTTATTGTCAGTAATTCATAATATCTCTTATAATTAAGGAATTTAGTGCATAGCTTTTGACATAAATTGCGCTAAAAATATATTCAAAATTCGTATTTACAAAGGTTTAGGGCTTATCTCCCTTATGTTTTGACTTTCTACCTGTTAGTTGCTTAAATATCTGCATCATAATCTTTGTCAAGGTCAGACTGTAAACCTATTCATTTCAACCTTGACAAAGATTATATAAGCAAATTATAATTCTCTATTATTAGGTATAAATAGTGAATCTTCAGAATATTCTTTATGTAATTCATTTTACAATTAACATATTTTTTGTTCTTTTAGTTCCACAACCATTTAATGTAATTGGAGAAACTGGCTTGTAGTTTGTCATTTTTGTCATCCATCCTTTTTCTAGGTATTTAGTTTGCTGCAGAACTCTGCAACCATTGAAAAAACTATAATTATTTATATTTATTTCAAAGGGTTTCTCCCAGTAGTTATAAAAATACTGGTCATCCTAGAAATTATCCTCTTGAATCTTTTGTCTCCGCTTTCATTTTTTAAATATTCTTTTCTATCCCAATTATCTCTTTATTAATTACTCTTTTGAATATTTGTAAAGATTTACGTGAAGCTTACTAACCCTTTCAAAGCATCTATCTTGATTTCTGATACTATTGGCTTTAAAGACTATGTTAAAAAAATAATCCTAAATTCTTTGAATCTTTTCTTAAAGCTAGTAATAAAATCTTCTATTTTTCAAAAACTTAGTTTTTCTTTTTATATTAATCCCTCAATTAATAAAATACACCCAAGCAAGCAAAGAAAATATTATAGTTATATAGCCTAATATTATAATACTGATAACTGCAAAAAGATTAATAAAAATATTAATAACAACCTCCCATATCCCCACTTTTTTATTCCTATTTTTTAAAATACTTTTTATAAAATAACTAAGATAATTGAAATAATTAACAAGTAACACTATTAGTAGAGTTAAAAATATTATTGACGAATGCTTGGGTTTAATTTCAAGCAGGCTATTTTTCAAAATATAATTAACTAAAATAAGCACTACTGCTAGATCAATGAGAATTACTCTAATAAAACTTCTAGTCTCAATACTTAATTTTTGTAACATATTAATCATCCTCAAAATAGATTTCATCTGATAAAGATAAAAAACAATTTATAGGAAATTATATCGTTATATGGTTAATTATAGTATTTATGTATGAATAATATCATAACTTCCCCAAAATGTAAATAAAATATTTTCATTTTTAATTTATTATAGAAATCCCATTTTTTCTTTTATAAATAATTTAAGTTTCCCCAAAATCTTGTAAGTATACAATGAATATGGGGAAACTTAAATAAATGTGTTTTGTGCTACCTTATCTTATTCATTTTTAGCATAATATACTTCTTTATCAAATTCTCCTTCTGATTTTGAAACAACTATCGTACAAACTGCATCTCCAGTAATATTTACAACCGTTCTACACATATCCAATAATCTATCTATTCCCATTATTAATGCAATACCTTCGACTGGTAAACCTACAGATTGAAGTACCATTGATAGAGTAATAAGCCCTACTCCTGGCACTCCAGCAGTACCTATTGAAGCTAATGTTGCAGTCAATATTACCGTTAGAAATGCCTGTAATGAAAGATTAATACCATATACTTGAGAAATAAAAACTACAGCAATCCCCTGCATTATAGCAGTTCCGTCCATATTTATTGTCGCACCTAATGGTAATGTAAATGAAGCTATATTTTTAGAAACTCCACACCTCTGTTCTATCGTTTCAATAGTAACTGGCAATGTACCATTACTTGAAGCCGTTGAAAATGCAACACTCATCGCAGGAGCAAAATTCTTTAAAAATTGTATAGGATTTAATTTACCCAATCCACCTAGTATGCCCATATATGTTAAACCTGCATGTATAATAAGCGCTATGATAACAGCTGCCATATATTTTAACAATGGAACCATTGCCTTAAATCCAACAGTTGCAAAAGTATTAGTAATAAGCGCAAAAACTCCATATGGTGCTATCAACATTATTATCATTACCATTTTCATCATTATTTCATTTAGAGAATTAAAAATATCAATAACTGGCTGTGCTTTTTCTCTTATAAGAGCCATAGTTACGCCAGTCAATAATGCAAATACTATTATTTGAAGCATAGTGCCATTCGCAAGTGAAGCTATTGGGTTTATAGGAACCATATCAATTACAACATCAACAAATGATTTAGCAGTTCCAATTGTAGGCTCTTTTTTAATTATATTAGATAAATCTAATCCTATACCAGGATCTATTATGTTTGCCACAATCAATGCAAGTGTTATTGCAATACATGTAGTTATTAAATAAAAGGCTATAGTTTTAACACCAACTCTTCCAAGTTTATTTATATCTCCTATAGATGAAGCCCCAACAACTAATGAAACAAATACCAAAGGTACAACTAACATCTTAATAGAATTAATAAAAATTCCACCGACTAGTTTTAAAATTCCATCGATAATTATTGTATCTTTAATAAACCCTGATGGCAGTTTGTTTAAAATTATCCCAAAAAATACACCAAGTATTAAACCAATTAGTATTTTTTGAGTAAGACTAGTTTTATCTTTCATGTATTTTCCCTCCTTTTGTAATATTAATATTCTGTAATAATTATAGAGGGTAACTATCGCTAAAATACAAAATAATACAAAAATATACACAGAATTTTCTAAATAATGAATGTGTGAGTTGATTATAATTCACTATACAATAATAATCCTTCTATAAATTTAAGAACCTTAATCTTGCCGCCTATAGTTTTTTTGCCTCTTATAAGATCCATCTCTGCTTTTACATCTTCAAAATCAAATAGCGTATTTGAATATCTGATAAAGGTATCATTCATATTATCTTCTAATCCTAAATTCACAATGTTAACTAATGCTTTATTAATCGCTCTCCTAATTCTTTGTTCCATAGCCTTTGGACTATTGCTTAAACTATTGCAAATATCTCTAATCTTAATGTCCGAAGGTTTTAAATTATTGCTAATTATATAATTGCAAACATTAATTATATCTTCACTTCCCTTTTCTCCTAAAATCCCTAATTGGCTCAATATAAGTCTTATCTTTACTTCTCTATCTTTCTTCTTATATCTTTGGCTATTTAATTCTAAATTATCAAACATACGCTTGATTCTATTTAATGTTCTCTCCATCTTTATTTTTTCCGAAACATTTTTTATTACTTTAACTATCTCAATAACATTAACTGGTTTATTTATAAAAAAATCAATCCCTGCATCATAAGCTTTACCTATCATTTCTTTTGAAGACACTTGTGAAATCATAATAAATTTAATATGGTTATTATAACCTTTAATTTCCTTTACCATTTGTATTCCATCTTTACCAGGCATTAGTAAATCTATCAAAACAATATCTGGTCTTTTTAAAAGTATTTCATTTATTACATTATCTACTTTTAGTGAATATCCGACTAATTCACCTAATTCATTATCTTCTATAATGTTTTCAATAACTCTAATTACACTATAATCATCTTCAACAATGTAAAATTTCAATTTTCATCAACCTCCAATAATTTTTCTGGTATTGAGATTTGAAAAACAGTACCACCTTTATATTTTGAGCTTACTGTTATTTTACCTTTAAAATAATTCTCTACCATATCTTTAACTAATGTAAGCCCTATACTTCTATTTAAGTCACCTGTTTCTGGGTTGAATTTAGTGGAAAAACCTGGGTCAAAAATGTTCTTTATATCTCTTTCTCTAATCCCTTCACCATTGTCATAAACTTTAAATATATGATGACCATCTTTTTTATAATGAATTACCATTATAAATCCATTCTTTTCTGTCTTGTTAATCGCTTCAATAGAATTATTAATTAAATTTCTAAGTAGTGAAATAATATGATAATGCTCTTTGGTTTTAAAATTATCCCCTACTTGAAATATTAGATTTATATTCAAATTCTCATTTTCTAAGTATCGCTTAGTACTTTCTTGTAATATATAAAAAATATCTTTAAGACTCATACTTGAATATTCAATCTTTTTTACAGCAATTTCCTCTATCCCCTTTATAACTCGAATATAATCCTTTTTAATCTCATGTACATCTTTAGCTATAGAAAGTGATAAATTTTTCAAATGACTCAATGTTTTATCATTAGAAATTGCTTCATATAGCTTAAATGAATTATTCATTACTTTTTCTATATAATCAATATTTTTTTTCATGAAATATATCTCACTTTTAAGACTAGATGTTAATAAAACCAATTTCCTGTATCTATCTTCATGCTCTTCTTTTATCAGCAATAGTTTATAATACTTTATAAATGATAATAATGATATCGAAATAAACGTTCTAATTAAAGCAACTAAAAACAATATTTTTACAACTGATGCAATATTATTTAAAGTTATCTTATCTAATCTCAACAATATTTCACAAAAATTTGCGATGAAATCGCAAGCCAATATTCCTACAAACAATGACAAGAGATTATTTTCCTTATTTCTCAAATCAAATATATGAAAGCAAATTCCAAATATCATATAAAAAAATAACACAGGATAATTTGCAGCAAAACTCTGCTCAAAACTTAAATGATTAATTGAAAATAGAAAATATCTAAATAAAAATACAACTAAACTTGTAACTACTGATATAATAATAGGGTCTAAACTTTTATACCAAAAAAGTCCAAAAGTAAAGATTATTACTGCAAGAGATATTCTAAAATTTTCTACTATAAAACTAAAATAAAATTGCGATATAAGTGCAATACTAAGAGCTAAAAAAAACATTTTTTTAATTTTCGCCATACAATCACCTCTATATATATAATTTCATATTAACACAAATTTTAAATCTTGAAAAAATCAGACTGGTATAGTTTTAAATTGTTTAGCCATACTAGTACTATAATCTTTTTAGGAGGTAATATAATGGCTGACTACAAAATTCAATTCTGTGAAAATAATTTCGGATTTGGCACAGATAAAACTATAGAAATGTTAGAAAATGAAATAGATGATGATATTGAAATTGAAATTGTCTCATGCCTTGGATTTTGTGATGACTGCTTAACTTCACCTTTTGCTCTAATAAATGGAGAGATAATTCAGGCTGATACACCAGAAGAGTTGTTTGAAGAGATAAAATCTTATATTTTATAATTTCAATCATTTACTATTATGCAATAAAATCAACTATCAACTAAAAAAGTCCCTTAGTCAAAAGCTAAGAGACTTCTAAAATCTAGTTTTTATTTATCAAAATAACAGAGGCAATTTCTTTATCAACAGCAACCTGCGTATAACCTACTTGAAATACATAAGATGGAAATGTCTGTATCATTTTTATTTTCATCCCAGGTAAAATACCCATGGCCATAAGCTTTCTTAATATAGACTTACTGTCTGTATTTAACTCTGCAATAATACCTTCTTCACCGCTCTTCATTTTAACTGCAGGGATTGTTTTAGAATCATCTTGAGCTTTAGCCATTCCTTTTCCTCCATTTCTTAATAAGTTGTATTAGTTTAGGCTCTTTAGGTATTTCAAAACCACAATTAGGACATTTATATTTATTACAATTTTTATTTAAAGGACAGCTCTGGCATCCTTTTTTACTTTCATTTTCATCAAATTCGTACCCACAAAAGCTACATTTTATCATGCTAACACCCCAAACGTACCTAACATCCAATTAAGTACAAAACCTGCAACAAAAGAGAATATCAATATAAATACGCCCATTAAAACAGCAGTTTTTGTACCTCTTTCTTTAATCATCATTGCAAATTGAGCAACACAAGGAACAAATAAAGTTAATGTTGCGGCTGCAACTACAAGCTGTCTAGGGGATAAAATACCTGCCTGCTGCAAGTCATAAAGTCCTGCTGCCCCATAATCTCTTCTAAAGAATCCAAAAAGAAATACTTTAGCCACATCATCTGGTAACCCTATCATATTTACAGCAGGTTTAAGCATATTTATTAAAACATCAAATAGTCCAGTTATATTTCCAAACCAAATTAAAACACTAGCAAATATAAACAGAGGTACTATTTCAATAAAATACCATTGCATTCTAGTATAAGTTTTTATTAATATATTTGTCAATTTTGGTAATCTAAGCGGTGGTACTTCCATATAAAAACTTGGTCCTTCACCTGGCATAATCTTAGATGTCAAATAACCTATAAATAAGAATACAAATACCATAAATATTATCCAAACTAATAGTGCCTTAGGTTCCCCTGACAGTAGTGCTAAAATTACACCTAACTGCGCAGAACATGGTATTGCCAAAGCTAATAATAAAGTAGCAATAATCCTCTCTCTTTTAGTCTCTAAAGTTCTACTTACCATAGTCGCCATAGTATCGCAACCAAACCCTAAAGTCATAGGTATAACTGCACGGCCGTTTAATCCTATTTTTTTAAATACTCTGTCTACAAGCATTGCTAATCTAGGTAAATACCCACTGTCCTCTATAATAGAAAATGCAAAGAAAAATGTTCCGACTATAGGTAAGACAATAGCAGCAGCATATCTAATACCAAGTGTTATTATTCCGTAATCATTAGCGATTAAATCTTGAAGCCATTTCCAAGGTATAACCGAATTTACTATTCCATTAACCCATGGATTTACATATGCTTCAAATATTTGAGATTCTAAAAAATCTACTACTGTCCCTGCTCCAAATTCACCTACAAATTTGTATAATCCAAAATATATAACAAGCAATAAAATTGGAATACCCGTAACAGGATTCATAGTTAATTTGCTAAGAAAGTTAGATATACTACTTCTATTTTTCTCATTTTCGGTAACAACCTCGCTTGTAATATCTTCAACAACTTTTTGTCTAGAAAGAGCTATAACATAACTTAACGGTTTATCATATTTCTCCTTAGTTTTATTGATTATTTCACTTATTTTAATATAGTTACTTCCCTCTGTCTCCTTTACTTTTTCAATAATATCTTCATCTTCCTGTAATAACAGTAAAGCTATAGACCTCTTCGAAAGTACATATTCACCTTTTAAATTATCAATAATATTACTTATTGAATTTTCTATAGTTTCATCATATTTAAAATTAAGCTGCTTCAACATACCTTCCAATCCTTTCTTTTAAAGTGTCTATTCCTTTGTTTAAAGCTGCTACAGTAGGTATAACTGGTATTCCTAAATCTCTTTCCAACTTAGCAATATCTATCTTAAGTCCCATTCTCTCTGCTTCATCCATAATATTTAGAACTAATATAACAGGTAATCCACTCTCTATTAACTGAATAGTCAATGGTAACATTCTCTGTATATTTTTAGCATCTATAACATGAATTACAGCTTTAGGCTTTTCTCTAAGCAAAAGCTCTCTTGTTACTTTTTCTTCTTCTGTAATACACATAAGAGAATACATACCAGGAGTATCTATTATTTCATATTCTGTATTTCCAATTTTCCCTCTTCCTCTTGAAACCTCAACTGTCGTACCAGGATAATTTGAAACTGTAACATAAGCTCCAGTTAATATATTGAATAATACACTTTTACCAACATTTGGACTTCCAACTAAAGCAATCTTTTCTAATCCTTGTGTGTTTTGATTAACCTCACCATCACAACTATTAATCCCTAATAACGTAGAAATTAGCTTTTTATACCATGGTCTATTTTGGCAGCATTCCATATGAGAACCCCCTAAAGTTTATATTGATAATCATTATCAGTTTAAGGTTTAAATTTAGGCCCTCCTGTCTTATAAAAATACAGAGAGAGCTTTTTAAATACCATTTCTTTCTAATACATCATATGCATATATAATAAGAACTATTATCAATCTCAATAGTATTATATAATACATATTTTAATATCGCAAGTAATATTTATTTCTAATAGTATCAAAAAACTAGCAACTCTAAATTTAACTTATACATTGTATGTGTTTTTTAATACTTATTCTATTTCTCTCAAAAAATCTTGTAATTGCCTAACCAATTATATATTTTTTCTAAAGCTACAGCCTTTTCCTTTATTGATATTGGCTTATTTTTTATGATAACTTTCAGTATACAAGGAAGTTACATATATATGATACCCCTTGCCTTGAAATCCAACTTGATAATATGGATTTAATAATATGTCTTTATATTCATCAGTTACAGCTTCAGATTTTATTTTTTCGTAATAATCAACTATAAAATAACACCTCTTTTTTATTTAATAAGGAACATATAGGTCATTTGCATTGCAAAATAAATTTACTTACCTAGGCATTGAAGCTTTACCTTTGAATGCATTACTATATCACATTATTCTAAAATCTAAAATACTTTTAGTAATTTCACGCAATACACCATATTAAACATATAATATTATGAGTAAATGTAGGGGAGATTGAAATGACTACAATAAATAAAGATGTACTTAATATCCTTTCGACAGGAGTATTTAAAAAAATACTAGACTGTGATGTTATTGAAATTGCACAGCTTAATGCAGTAATAGCTTTGCTCATTAAAGCTAATATTGATTTTGATGTGTCTTTTACATCAGGTACAAGGCGTTCTTCTCCTACTGCAACTTTAACAATTTATATTAATCCTACTGCTCGTATAAGATTTTCTTTTGTATTTGATTCTAATATTATTAATATTTTCTAATTATAAAAGGGGCTTAAAACCCCTTTTATCATAAGGAAATTATATTCCTTTTAAACTGTAGATAATTTAAAATATAATTTCCGTTTATAGGTATAGGCAAAATCCTCCTTAATTTTAAATCGAAGATTTTTGTTCTATTTTCTCTAATATTCTATCAACTGTTTTCTTTACTACATCATAGCAACATTTACCTGTTGGATTCTTTATCTTGCATTGACCATTCTTCATAGCACCAGTAAATTCTATTACCTCTTTAACATTTCTAGCTCCATCTTCAATTATCGCCTTCTCTATCTGCTCTTCTGTAACCTTATTACAATAGCAGATATATTTTGGTTCAGTACCTATTTTAAACCAAATAGGCACTTTTACATCTTTCTTAGTAAACATTTTACCTTCTTTATTGTAATAAGCTATATCACATACTTCATTCATACAAATATAGTAATCGCTTTCTCCAATTTCTTTCATTTTACATTCAATTATCATGTTCCTAACAGTAATATTCTCAACATATTGCCCTTCTTTACCACATTTAGGACATATCTTATTATCTACTATCCCAGTAGATTGTGTATCATTGTCTCAACATAAATTCTTATTAAGCTTCATCATATCCACTCCCTTAATTTTTTCATTTTTATATTTTTAGTATATAAATATTATCCTCTATTTTAACGGTTTTTTGAATAATATGTTTACTTTAACAAATAATAAAATTAAATTTTGACTGATAAAGCGAGGTGTCTAAATAAATGGATTTAAAAATTGAAAAAAATTTAGAAGTAAAATATAAAAAATTAGATGAAATAATTGAAAAATACAAAAAACAAGAAGGAATGCTAATACGTATTTTACAAAAATCACAAGATATTTTCGGATATCTACCCATAGAAGTCCAATCATATATATCAGATAAACTAAACATACCTATCTCAACTATCAATGGCGTTGTTAGTTTTTATTCTTTATTTTCTCAGAAACCACAAGGTAAATATACTATTGGTGTTTGTCTAGGAACTGC
Source organism: Caloranaerobacter longqiensis (assembly GCF_050286925.1). NCBI lineage: Bacteria > Bacillati > Bacillota > Tissierellia > Tissierellales > Thermohalobacteraceae > Caloranaerobacter > Caloranaerobacter longqiensis. The sequence continues at coordinate 11,837 of NZ_JBFWFX010000014.1, read as the reverse complement.
CTGCTATGTAAAAGGAGCACAAGAAGTATTAGAAGCTATAAAAAAAGAATTGCAAATAGATGTAGGAGAAACAACTATGGACGGACTTTTTACATTAAAAGCAACTAGATGCATAGGTGCTTGTGGGCTAGCTCCAGTCATATCTATAAATGATGAAGTTTACGGTAGGCTAACCCCATCAGATATACCCGCAATACTTTATAAATACATAAAAACTCATAAAGAAACCATATTATCAAAATAGGAGTTGGTGAATATGGAACTACGTCCGTTAAAAACAATTTATGATATAGAAACATTAAAAGAAGAAACCTTAAAAGATATAAACTTACGTTTCAAAGAATATAAAGTAGAAAATGAAATAAAAAAATATCATATTTTAGTCTGTACAGGAACTGGCTGTACTTCTTCTAAAAGCAATATCGTAAGACAGAAACTAGAAAAAGAGATTAAAAAACGAAATCTACAAGATAAAGTCAAAGTTTTTAAAACTGGATGTTTTGGTTTTTGTAAATTAGGACCTATTATTGTAGTCCATCCTGACAGAACTTTCTATATTAAAGTAGATCAAAATGATATTGATGAGATTTTAGATAAACATATTATGAATGGGCAAATTGTCGAAAAATTACTATACAAATCGCCATCTAATAATGAAATTCAAGAAACTATTGATGAAATAGATTTTTTCAATCATCAAATGCGAATAGCATTAAGAAATTGTGGATTAATAAATCCTGAAGATATAAGAGAATACATAGCTTTAGATGGATATTTAGCTTTAGCTAATATACTAGAAAATAAAACTAATCCTGAAGAAATAATAAAAACCTTAAAAGAATCAGGTTTAAGAGGTAGAGGCGGCGGTGGATTTCTGACAGGACTTAAGTGGGAATATGCAAGAAATTATGAAGGTAATAAAAAGTATGTATTGTGTAATGCAGATGAAGGCGATCCTGGTGCTTTTATGGATCGTTCTATCCTAGAAGGCGATCCTCATAGTGTAATTGAAGCAATGATAATAGCAGGATACACTATAGGTGCTTCTCAAGGATATATTTATGTACGAGCTGAATACCCAATCGCTGTTGAAAGACTTGAAATTGCAATTGAGCAAGCTAGAAAACTAGGCCTTTTAGGAAAAAATATTTTAGGCTCATCATTTAGCTTTGACCTTGATATTAGGCTAGGTGCTGGTGCATTCGTCTGTGGAGAAGAAACTGCCCTTATACAGTCTGTAATGGGATTAAGAGGCGAACCTAGACCAAGACCTCCTTTCCCTGCTGAAGTAGGTTTATGGGAAATGCCAACATTAAATAACAATGTAGAAACTTATGCTAATATTCCAATTATATTGAGAAAAGGTGCAAAATGGTATTCGAGTATTGGAACTGAAGATAGTAAAGGTACTAAAGTTTTTGCACTTGCAGGGCAAATAAATAACACAGGATTAATCGAAGTCCCAATGGGAACTACATTAAGAACCATTATATACGAAATAGGCGGAGGAATTCATGATAATAAGAAATTTAAAGCCGTTCAAACTGGTGGTCCTTCTGGTGGGTGTATCCCAGAATCTCTATTAGATACAAAAATAGATTTCAAATCTTTAACAGATATCGGTTCTATGATGGGTTCTGGCGGTATGATTATTATGGATGAAACAGACTGTATGGTTGATATAGCAAGGTTTTATCTTCAGTTTGCCCAAGATGAATCATGTGGAAAATGTGTACCATGCAGAATAGGCACTAAACGATTATTAGAAATATTAAATAAAATAACTTCTGGCAAAGGAGAAATGGAAGATTTAGAAATTCTCGAAAACTTATGCTATGACATAAAAGACTCTTCACTATGTGGATTAGGCCAAACAGCTCCAAATCCAATATTGAGTACATTAAAATACTTTAGAGATGAGTATATAGCACATATTAAAGATAAAACTTGCCCAGCAGGCGTGTGTAATGACTTGCTTAAAGTTGTAATATCTGAAGAAAAATGCATTGCATGTGGCATTTGTGCGAGAGTTTGTCCTGTTAATGCAATAACGGGCGAACATAAAAAACCTCCATTTTATATAAATCAGGATATTTGTATAAAATGCGGTGCATGTATTCCAAAATGCCCTGTAAATGCAATTTACAAACGATAAAGGTAGGTGAAGATAATGGAAAACATTAGAGAAAAAGAAGATGCTAAACTTTCTGATAAAACTGTAACCATAAATATAGATGGTAGAGATTATCAAGTTCCTGACGGTATTACTGTTTTAGATGCTGCAAGACTTGTTAATATAGAAATTCCAAGTCTATGCTATTTAAAAGATATAAATGAAATAGGAATTTGTAGAGTTTGTGTAGTAGAAATTGAAGGTTCAAGAACTCTACAGGCATCATGTGTATATCCAGTAAGAGAAGGACTTAAAATAAGGACTAATACAGAAAGAGTTCGCAGAGCCAGAAAAACTGCTGTAACTTTACTTTTATCGAATCATCATAGAGAATGCCTAACTTGTATCAGAAACCTAAACTGTGAACTTCAAAATATAGCAGATAATCTTGGAATTAGAAATATACCATATACAGGTGAAATGAAAGATTACGGTTTCTTTGATAATAACCCTGCAATACAGAGAGATTACAACAAATGTATTAATTGTAGAAGATGTATGGCAATATGTAATAAAATACAGGAATGTTATGTATATTCTCCTATCAATCGTGGATTAGATACAATTATTGCCCCAGCATTTCAAAAAGATTTATCTGATGTAACATGTATAATGTGCGGTCAATGTGTACTCGCATGTCCTACCGCTTCATTAACAGAAAAAGAATCTATAACTGAAGTATGGGCGGCAATATCTGATCCAAATAAACATGTTATTGCACAAACTGCCCCTTCAATACAGGTTACAATAGGAGAAATTTTTGGTATGCCTATAGGCTCTTTTGTAGCTGGTAAATTAATTGCTGCTTTAAGAAGGATAGGATTCGACAAGGTTTTTGCAACTGATGTAACAGCCGATTTGACTATAATGGAAGAAGCTAGTGAGTTAGTCGAAAGACTTTTAAAACATCCTGATCATTTACCACTATTGTCATCTTGCTGTCCTGGTTGGGTAAAATTTGCTGAACATTTTTATCCTGAATTTTTACCGCACCTTTCAACTACTAAATCACCTCATGAAATGTGTGGCGCCTTGACTAAAACCTGGTATGCTAAAAAATATGGTATAGACCCTAAAAATATTGTGAATGTAGCAATAATGCCTTGCACAGCTAAAAAATATGAAGCAATGCGCCCTGAAATGCAATCAGATGGATTTAGAAATGTTGATTATGTTCTAACAACAAGAGAATTAGGTAGAATGATTAGACAAGTAGGAATTGATTTCGTCAACCTACCAGATGAAGAATATGATGAACCTTTTGACCAATATAGTGGTGCAGGAATGATTTTTGGGGCTACAGGCGGAGTTTTAGAAGCTGCCGTAAGAACTGCCCATAAATTAATAACAGGAAAAGAAATGCCCGTTCCTGATTACAAAGAAGCTAGAGGTCAAAGCGGACTTAAATATGGAAAAGTTACACTTGGAGATAAAACAATAACTATTGCTATTGCACACGGTACTGGAAATGCTAAAAGAGCTTTAGAAATGTATAAAAGTGGAGAAAAGAAATTTGACTATATGGAAGTTATGGCATGCCCTGGAGGATGTGTCGGAGGTGGAGGGCAACCTATACTAGGCAGTAGAGATCATAAATATATTTCTTTAAGTTATCGACATAACAGAAGTGATACGTTATATAATATTGAAAAGGGTAAAAAAATTAGACGCTCTCATGAAAATCCTAGAGTTAAACAGATATATAAAGAATTTTTAGGGCATCCTCTATCAGAAGTATCAAAAAAATATCTTCACACAAGTTATGTAGAAAGAGGAAAATATCCTTATTTAAAAGCGTAGCAAGAAAATTGCTACGCTTTATGTCATAGATATATATTGGTTTATGTTAGTCGAAAAATTCCCACAATATTAATTACAAGATATATATATCATACCTGTCTACTTACAGAAACCATTAAAATATTTTTTACCAACCAAAATTCTCATGCTCATCACAAAAATAATTTTTTACCGACATAGATTTACCACAACAACAATTATAGTTAACTGTGTAACAGCCACAACCTCCTGGGCAATAAAAAGTTTCTTTTTCGCACTTTTTATGTTCTAATCCGGTATGACATGGATGTATAGCCTCATACATTAGTGTTATATTTTTTGCTTCTATTGATTTAGGTAAAATAAAATGCTCGTCACAATATTCAACTTCAGAACTTACCCTTTTACCACAACAACAATGATACTCTGTATTTACACAGCCACATTTATATGAAAATTTCCACCATTCACATTCTCTATGGTCTGGTCCAGTATGACATATATGTATGACCTTATACATTGGTGAAATAATTTTTGAATTTTGTATTTCGTCTATTGTATTCTGAATTTCTTGTAGTAAAGTTTCAGACTTAAATATTGATTTAGTTGAAATATATTCTGAATCTTTATTGTATGGGGCATGAGTAGGACAAAGTTTCACTAAATCCTTAACTCTTAGAGGCATCTCCTTACCACAGCAACACTTATATAAATGATATTCGCAGCCACAACTTCTTGTAACTATGCAATATCGGTCACAATAAGCACAACTAATTCCGGAATGACATGGATGTGGTATGTATGTTGGATTAACAGTGTCTTTTTCATTCTCATGTTCATGTGTTTCATGATTATTTTGTACATCATCAACTGCATAAATTAATGACGTACTGCCAATTATTAATAATAAAATCAATAGTACTACTAAAGTTCTCTTCATTTAAAACCCTCCCTTAATAATATATTCGGTATAATATATGGGTATGTAAAGTACTTATCTACATAGGCTTCCCCCCCTTTTGTTCATACGTAGTGTCAAAAGTTTAGAGCAAATTTGACACCCAAAAATGAAATCTTTAATTATCAACTTAATAAATATTATTAGAATACTTTATGTTAATGTTAAATTACATATTATTTGATATTTATGCTATTTTGGGTAAATTTCTTAAAAATAGCACCTTAAACCATTTCCAATTTCTTTTATATTTTTTTATATTTTTTTACACTACCTATTTATATTTTAACAAACATATAATAAAAAAAATGTAAAAATTTATCGGTAAAATTTTGTATATTTTTAACTATTAATGAAGGAAAAGTGAAATTTATTGTAGAATGTATAATAGATAGGAGGTGTTTTAATTGAACAGAATAAAAATAATAATTATTATATGTATAATATTGATAACATCTGTCTGTATTCAAAACAAAGAAAATATTATTTCTCATCAAATTAAAAATCTGTTTAATAAAGAAAAAAACAACAAACTATCAGTACAAAAACTAACTAAAGATGAAAATAAGTCTAAAACAAACTATCAGTTGACAAGTGAAGATAGGGAAAAACTTGAACAGTTACTTGAGCAATTAGAAAAAGAAATACGTGAAAAGCAAAACCAAGAGAAATACGAATATCATAAAGCAAACATGCCTGAAAAAGAAAACTCGAATTAACCTAGTTTATAAAAAGGGATTACTCTTCTCTCCCATATATCCTTTAGATTCCACCTTATGATAGTTCCCCTTGCCTTTGGCTAGTAGTTGGGCATGGTCAATCCCCACAGTGCGCTTTCTCCATCTAGTTGTTACGCATGCCCGACGCACATCCATACCAAATCACTTGCGAAACAAAATTAGTGCAGTCATTAGGAGCAGCATAAACATAGTATTACGATTTTTAGTATAGTCATCCAAATATTGTACCGCTCTATTATTATCATAGGGATACTTATCATAACGAATATAAAAGATTGTAGCCTCATCTGTTTCTGATTATTTTATATTCTTAGTTCTAAATCTATCTAATCTCGTTTTATAATCTTTTCTAAGATTTTCAACATCTTTTAGTTTTTTATTAGATTTATGTCCTAGTATATCGGTATATAAATCATTTTGTATTATCCATTTACCTTCTTTTTTTATCATAATAATCTCATGTTGTCCCCAATCTAAAAATGCAGGATATATATGTTCTATTACACCATCATCTTCAACATTAATATCAACCTCTGCTTTATTTTTATTAACATCTATCTTATTAAAATAAATATTTAACGGATACTTTTCAAAACTATAATCCTTTTGATAATTCATTGCATCAATTTCATACTTTAAAAATTCTACCTCATATTGATTCCCTTCTATAGCCATATCCAATAAATGTGATATGTCTTTATATTCACCTTCAACATAAGAACTATATTTCAAATCAAAATATTGTTTTATAACCTGCTTAATATTCCTTTCTTCAATATTTTCTTTTTCACAACCAAAACTTCCAAAACTTATTATCAAAATTAAAATTAATAATAATTTTCTCTTCATGATTTAAACTTTCCCTCACTAATACTCATTTATATATCAGAAATTTATGACATTCTTATATAGCCTAAATTCCCAATCTATTTACTATATCCCTATATCAAACAGCTTATTAACTCTATTAAATTTGCTTACCAGTATCAATTTGAATTTAGTAAGCTTTTTATTTGGTGGTCTTGGATACAACATATTTCTCGCCATGCTTTTTTCTTTATTCTACTTAAAATCATCATCAATCTATGGTGTTATATCTCTATATTCCATAATTTATGCACTTACTCCAAATTCAACTAATTTCCAATCTCCATCTATTTTTTAAAATATCATTTCGTGAAATAATATACTTTTAAAATGTCTCTCCTCAATAGAAACATATACACTTATAGTATTATCATCATTTATATTATATGAATTAACTTTGATTTCTACTATTTCTACTCTCTTCTTCTTATTAATATTCATAGTGCACATTATGTAATCTAAAGCCGTATCTGTTGAGTTTTTTATCAAAATATCTTTTGCGCCATTATAAGTACATAAACTCATAGTAATTGCCTTCTGCTTAATATATTCTTCTTGCATATGTTTAAGTTGCTTATTTTTATCAAAATAAGCATAACTCGTAATTAAACACAAAACCGTTATCACTATTAACAAAGAAAATATTTTATTTCTTATAATTTTTAATCACCTCTTTCAAAATACAGTATTATCAAAAGATTAGAGCAAATCCGATGCATTAACTCTACCAAACATATCTCTATAGCATCATGGCATACTTTCCGCCATGCTTTTATCTTTATTCAGCAATATTTTTCTGTATTTACTGCCAAATATTCTTGACAATATTTAAGATCTTACATCATCACGCTTTTCAGATAATCTGATTGTAACAAAAATAAAAGCAATTACAGTCCAAAATGTAATTATTATTTTAGGCATATATAATATGTTTTCAACTAATCCATGACATAACACAGAAGATAATCCTGCTAAAAGACCTGCTGTAATAACTCTCAAATATTTATCCTGTTGCTTTGTTAAATTTTTTATTGAATATTTGTAAGTTACAAATAATATTGTTAATAAAATAATTAATCCTATAATTCCCATTTCCGCAGTTATTTCTAAAAATGTATTATGAGCATGATATGTCGGCATAGTTCTTATATATGTCTCAAATGTCTGTTTGAATGGAAGATGACCAAAACCTACTCCTACTACCCAATTATCCCGAATAACATCTAAAGTTATTTTCCATAACCTAATCCTATATGAATTCGAAGTATCATTTAAATTAACTATACTCATTATTCTATTCAAGACTGAAGTTGGAATGATAAAAACAGATATTATACCTATTGGAATTAAAGACAACAATAGTCTTTTTTCAACTAATAAAATAAATATAAATATACCAAAAACGAAACCTACCCATCCACCTCTTGAAAATGTCAAAATTAAAGCAATAGTTAATATTAAAGATGTCAAAAGAAAAATCAGCTTTTTCAAAATCTTTTTAGAAGTCCAAAATAATGATATTGATATTGGAATAGACATAATAAGATATTCAGCAAAAATATTAGGATTCCCAAAAACAGAAAAAATTCTAGTGGTAATATCAGGATTACTAGCTTTATCTACCCATTTAGCCTCAATGTTTATACCTATTTTATATTGATACAATCCATATAGTGCAACAAGAGTCGCTACAAAAGTAAACGTTGTAAGCAATACATTCAATTCGTTTTTATTCTTTACGCTATTTACAATAATAAAAAGAAAACCTAAAGCTGATAAATGTATTGCTAAATCTCTAAAACTTCCAGTAGGATTAGTTGATGTAATTGTAGATATGATTATTGCAAGCACAAAAATAATTATTGGTATACCCATAAAACTTCCTCTGATAGAATAATCCTCTCTATACAATTGGTTAAAAAGAAATACCCCAACTAAAAATATAATAAATATTAATGATAATTCATCAGGAATGAACGGTAATCCGATTATTGATATGGCTATTCCAATATTAATGTTGTATATTGATAATATTCCAACCAAAATTCCTCCAAATATTAAAATAAATAACTTCAATGGGATATTAAATAATAAAATACAAGTTATTATCGCAAGACACAAAGGAATAATAGTCTGCATCTTTTTCGATGTTTTTACCATAATTATTCTCCTCCATCATCTATCATAAATAGATTCCTGATTATATTAACAAAAAAACTGTTTCGTATAATATCTGCAAAATATTTCCTTGTCTTAAACATAAATATACCAATTATCAATAAAATTAATAAAAGTAGATTGGAAATAATAACTCCACCTCTAATAATGTTTATTGTTATGGTAACTAAACTAAAAGTTATTATAAATATTGAAACTGAATAAAAACCCTCTTGTTCATTTTGAAATAAACTCGAAACTGCTTTATATAAAAAACTATTATCTTTGTACTTCTTAACAACTTTCCTAGAACAATAAAAAATACACATTAATTTATCTATAAGGTGTGTATATACTTTATAAAACAAGCTCGATTGAAAAAGGCTCTTTTCATTAGTAAAAAAATGAATAACTACAGAACCATTAGATAAAAATTTAAAATAGTTTCCAATTCTACAATTTATAGCTTTTAAGCAACTATTATCATAAAAAATACATATATTATCCCATATTCTATGTAACATGTTTAAAACAAAGCTATTAGACATAGCACCCTCCTAATCCTCTATTCTAATAAATCTATCCCCAATACTGTTCCAAACACAGCTATTTTCCTATTCTTTAATTTAAACCTAGAACCTATTCTAGTATGCTCTCCTCCAATTATAATAACGTTAGAAGTATTTATGGCATTAGCTTCAACGCTTAAAATAACATCATATTTCCCTGGAATATCTGCCAATACTATTTTACCATCACTCGTTGCAACTGCTTCTTTACTATTTATAACCTCTTTACTAATAATCTTGCCAAATACTCGACCTTTATCATAATGATACAAAATATCTCCCTCTTTAATCCCATCTACAGTAGGCTGTCTAACTTTACTGATTTCAACCTTTACTATAGCTTTTTGACTTTCTTTGATTACTTGAGGAGTTACTCTCGTAAATCTATTAATACCTCCAACTATTAATACAACTAATATAATAATAACAGAAATATCAATTATATTTATCGTACCAAAAATTTTACCCTTATTATCTATTAGCTTCATTTTTTTACTTCCTCCCTTTATCGATATCCCCTTATACATTTATTTATAACAATTAAATAGTATCATTTTTTATTATCGATATGTATCCTATATTATCACTATCACAGTTTTTCATAACAAGATTAGATTTGTTGTTAAGAATAGACAACTTACTCTTTTTGTCCGAATAATAAAACATAATAGGTGCTTTAGCTTTTTCAAACTTATTAATAAATTCTTTGTTAAACTTTCCTAAAACATAATAAATATTATTTTTTCTTCTTACCAACAGATAATACCTGCCATCATACTCATAATAATAATATTTTTTTATCGGACAATCTGCAAATCGCCAGTTTAAATATTTATCATCAATTTCTACAATACTTTCTGAATTTTTAAGAACCTTTTTACTAAAAATCGGATGGAGATGATATTTGTATTTCAATTTCCATCCTAATTTTATATATCCTGGAAATGAATTTTGGTTAGGATAATTATAGATAATACTATCGCCTATTTCACTTAATACCAGCTTTGTCATATTACTGAATATCCCTTTTCCCCTATACTCTTGTAAAACCGATGTATCTGCAGGCTGATACGATTCCGTTTTATCTTTGATATCATTTCTCCAGAAACTTCTTACAGCTATTGGCTTGTCCTTATCATAAACTATTACAATAAAAGAATCACCATAAATATTGTCAATATACTTCCATATGAACCAATCCATTCCATAATTTTTATTAAAAACATTATTAAATACATCAATAAAGTGTTTTGCTTCTTCTTCTGAAATCTCCGAGCTCTTTTTTAAAACATATCTAAACCCATTAATAATTTTTTCCAAGACTTGCCACCCCTTTTTGTCCTTGATTTATAATCTTATGTACAATTTTACTATATTTCTTTTTTAATGAATACGATTTTATAAGGCTTATCAAAAGATTATATCGTGAACTTAATTGTCTAAATTGTTCAGGTTTAAAACCTTCATTCTCAAGTTCTTTACAAATCGCTTTAAGCTTTTTCACATCTGTTTTAATAAAAACTTCTGCTCCGTAACATTTTCCATTTAATAAACGCTCCATACGATTCAACAAAAGAAATACGTCAAAATCCATCACACTTTGTGATTTAAATTGATTAAGTAATTCTTTCTTTTGTTTAAATAACTCTACATCCAAAATATTTATAATATTTATTATGTTAGGTATTATCGGACAATTAACCTCATATAAATATATATTTGAAAAATCAGTATTATATTGTTCTAATGCATATAATAAAGATTTTGTCGTCTCTACATGATCGGTATGACCATCTATAATAAATGGAACATAGATTACATCAGGATTTATTCTATATAATATTTCATATATTTTATTTACAAGATTTTGATTTGAACTGACATTACCGTCCTGTTCATCTAAAAAAATTATTTCTTTTAATCCAATAAACTCTTTTACTTTCTCTGCTTCTTCTTTTCTTGCTGCAATAATTGTATCTCTAGAAAAATCAGTGTTACAAGCACTTCCATCAGTTATATAAACACACGTTATTTCATCTCCACTTCTTGCATGCTTTAATAAAGCAGCACCAGCTCCTATGCTCTCATCATCAACATGTGGTGCTAATATAACCACTCTTTGAGTAGACTGGTTAAGTACCTCTTTGACTTCATACCTTCCTTTTTTACTCAACTTATAGTAAAAATACAAAAATATACTATTTGCAATTTTCATCGGGTAATTTAATAATTGTTTTATTATTCCCTTCATAATAATTCATCCCCCAGCCCCATATCATAATTATAAAACTTAAATAAAAATTACCCCCAATGCCAATACCTATACTTTATCTCATATTCGACTTTTAATTTCAAAATCCTTCATTATTTCAAATATTTTCATATTTAAAAAGCATGGCAGATTTTTCTGCCATGCTTTTCTCTTTATTCAGCAATATTTTTCTGTATTTGCAGCCAAATATCCAAATAAAATTCTTGATTTCCTGGATTATAATAATCAGGTATATTACCTAACCTCCATAATGAAATTCCACCTATTTTAAATTCTTTAGCCAAGTTTATTTTCTCTATAACACTTCTACTGTCCTCATACC
>NZ_JBFWFX010000013.1:0-61574 GCF_050286925.1 Caloranaerobacter longqiensis | reverse complement strand
TTGAAGTTCTGCCACCATGATGCCCAACTTTTAAAACATCTGCCTTTAAATCATAACCTAGCTTTATCATTTCTTCTTCTGAATCCTTTTCAGCATCACCTGTAAAAATAAAAGAAGTATTTTTATAAGTTAATTTGTTAATTATTGAATATTCGTTAGTTTCATCATACTTTTCAGAATTTGGAGCAATTATTGTAAACTTCAAGTCATCTGTATCTATAATACTTAAACCACCTTTTGCTTGTATAATTTTTAGACCTTTATTTTTTATTTCTTTCAATAAGTTTTCAAATATTCTTGTATTACTCGTCTTATTTGGCATATATATTTTTCCAATATCAAAACTTTTTATAACTTCTGGTAATCCACCAATATGGTCTTCATGCGGATGAGTTGCAATAATATAATCAACCTTATTAATACCCATACTTTTTATGTATTCAACTACAAATTTCCCATCTTCTCTATTGCCACCGTCTATTAATGCAGCCTCACCATTTGGAAATTGTATAAGTATACTATCTGCCTGTCCAACATCAAGAAAATGAACTTTTAATAAATTATAACCGTTGTTTGGTATATTTTGATTCGATGCATCAACTCCAGTACAACCAGAAAGAAATACAAGCAATAAGATTAATAATAAAAATTTCATTTTTGTTGCTTTTATAAAATTCACTACTGTCATACCTCCCTAGATGCAAAATATTGTCATTTACTATTTAATCTCATTCTTCCATAATAACAGCAGCCTATAGCACCATTAAACTGAGGATAATCTAATGAAATTACTTCATCATAGTCATTTCTTAAATATTTTATTAATGCATTGTTACAAGCTACACCACCTGAAAGCACTAGCTTTCTACCTTTAAATCTTGTTAAAAGCGGTTTCAATCTCTTGTATAAAGAAAAATTAACACCAGAACATAGCGATTCTAAATTTACCCCTTCTGCAATTTTCCCTATTAGTTCAGATTCGGAAAAAACTGCACAAGTTGAATTAAGCTCAACTGGATCTTTATAATGTTTAAATAATTCATCTAAAGAAACCTCTAAAATATTAGCCATATTTTCTAAATATCTGCCACATGAAGCTGCACATTTGTCATTCAGCTCTAAATCACTTATAATTCCCTTTTCAACTTTCACAACTTTAACATCTTGACCACCAATGTCTAGTAAAATAAAATCTTTTAAACCACTCTGATAAATTGCACCATATACATGAGCCTTTATTTCATTAATAGGTTCAAACTTTCTTAAATCAGTATTGTTTCTACCATAACCTGTTGAAATCGCTATATCTACATCTTTGATATTAAGCTTTTGCAAATCTACTACTATCTTTCCATCAAAGCTGCAGTAATCTCTATAGAAAGACATTGTACTTACTTTAAACATTTTTGTTATCTTTTCATCTTCCATTAATGCAACCTTAACTTCTCTACTTCCTAAATCTATTCCTAAAATTCTCAACTTCAGCACCCCTTTAGGTCACTAAGCATATCTAAAAATGCTTCTATTCTAAATTTAGTTCTAGCATCTAGATGATTTAATTTATCACCTTCTATATTTAAAACTGGTATATCTAATTCTTTTTTTATAATAATATCTTCGATTGCTCTATAACAAAAAGCTTGAGTATAATGTATAACACCATCTATTTTTCTCTTCTTAATTTCTTCTTTTATCTTTTCTAATCTAAAATCAATATCATATGGATAAGTATAATCGTAATACTGCTCATAAATATCTTTAGCATTTTCAGCTCTTGGAAAAGCAAACTCCCTTTGAACTTCATTGTAAATTATATGTGAATCAAATTTTTCTACAAATTCATATAAATCACCAGTCATAGGTGGTACACCTATATATCCTAATCTTATTTTCCTCTTTACTGGACTTCTTTTTTCCATTTCATGCAACTTTTTTAATAACATTTCTTCAAATTCGTCTATATCCCCATTAAAATCACTCAAACTTACCTGATATAAATGATTTTCAAAGCCATTTACTTTTCCTTCTATATACGTAAGCTCATCTATCCTCTTTGCAATTTTTCTAATATCGTTTAATCTTTTTCTGATTAACTCAACTTGAGCTTCACAAACCCCAAATAAAGACATAAAATCTTTTATTGTTTTCTTTACATCACTTAAGCTATGACTATGCGGATATGCAAAAGGATATACTTTTATGCCCTTTTGTTTTAATACTTCTATCAACGCTTTAGTATTTGAACAATCTCCTTCTATTACACCTATTACTTCAGTAATCTTATTTTCCAAAACTGCCCCATAAATACCTTTTATCCAAGCACATGAACTTTTTGGAAAACCATCTTTTTCTGCTATCTCTATATATTTCCCATAATCCTCTGAAGTAATAAAAAGATTATTTAAGTCAATAACTCTGTATCCTGCAGCTAATAAAACTTCTATTGGTACGGTTGTAGTTATCCCTATTGTTTTCATCTTAAGTACCTCCTAAACAATTAAATCCAAAAAGCAAAAAGGGCATACCAAATGTTTTTTCCATCAAATCCTTAGAAACTTCCTTATTTTATATTTATAATAATTAATAGCTAAGCTATAACATATATCATAAATAATAAAAAATACTTGTAATAACAATATAATAAGCCATATTGGAAGTTTAATTTCTATATTACTAATAAATAAATTAATTGTAATTATATAAGTCGCATATACAAATAAATTGAATAAAACAATTTTTATTATCCATTCAATTAAAATATTATTTATTTTTTCAATATAATATTTTATTATTCCATAATAACCAAAATAAATAACATACGGTATCATGATTAGTTTGTTAGGTATAATTATAAATCCTAAAATAGAAATAGCTCCATAAGTTATTAATGAAAAGTAAGTTTTAAATTCTATTACAATAGCAGCAATAAAAACAGTACTCAAACAAAAGAAAAAAATTTTATTAGTAGGTAATATCGAAGCTAAATATAGATACAAAACAGATAATAATACAACAATACCACCTAGAGCTACTTTTTTTGACTTGCTTGAATTACTCATATTATTTGCCTCCATTAACAGCAAGTAATAAAATCTCCTCCCATACATTCACAACAGCAGTCAGTACATATTAAACATTGGCAAATTTCACAAAGAGAAGTATCTCCACCATAACCCATGTTTCGTCCTACATCTCTATAAGTTTCATTTCTAAAAGAAATATTATTTAATACATTTTTATATTCAATATTGTTTGGATCTAAATTAACAGCTTTTCTAACATGCTGATATCCCTGCTCATACCAACCTTTTCTCAATAATATTACGCCTTTTAAAAAATACCATTCCGCTCCTCTATTTGTACTGCTTTCTAATATATCATATGCTTCTTTAAGTCTTCCCATATCAATTAATCTGCGAACTTCATTAAATTCGTTATAACCATTACTTTCATGTCGATAGTAATTCCAGTTGTTACTATCTTCATTATTTCTATTTCTTTTATTCATAAGAATGTTATATGCTTCATTAATTTCTTTTAGTTTTTCTTCAGCAAGATCAGCAAGAGGGTTGTTAACATATTGGTCTGGGTGGTATTTTCTCACAAGTCTCTTATATGCTCTCTTTATTTCTTCTTCACTTGCACCTTCTTCAAGACCTAATACTTTATAAGGATTTTTCATTTTTTACAACTCCTTTTCTCAAGAATCTGTGTCATTTTCTGCCTTGTTCCCATATAAACTATATTTTCAATTATACTTTTATTATATTTTATATCAAGTAATTCGTAACTTTTTGCCAAATTATCTAGCGTAAATGTCAGAGTAAATTCTATAGGTTCTCTTACTCTATTCAAAAAGTTTTCTAATCCTTCTTTTGAATTATATTTATATTGCAAAAGGATAGGATTATAATTCCCCTGTTTAATATCTTTTTCAATATCATTAAAAGCATCTAATACGTAAATAAAGCGTCCTAAATTATACCCAAGCCATCTTAAAACTCTTATCGTCTTATCATTATTTATAAATGGAAAAGCTGCTATCTCTTCCATTAGCTTACCAAAAACGTCAGCACTCTCGTCAATAATATCACACTTTTCTTTTTCTAATTTTGCTAACTTATCCAAATTATTTTTAACAGCAAAATATTTATCTTTAAAAACGCATTTTGCTTTATTTTTGGGAAAAATAAAAGGTATCATACCCATTAAAGAAAGTAATTTTCTTTCATCTTTCCAATCATCTAACAATTTATAATAAACCAAAATAACACTAATATAAGCACTATAACTAAGATATTTATTTTTCACTACAATAGGCTTTTTCTTAAATGGATTGGCAATACAGCCTTCATATTTTATCTTGTCTTTCTTTTCGTCTAAAGATGATAATAAAAGACCTAAAAAAGTAAAATCATAATTTAGCCCAAATCTAACCACTTGATTAAATTCACTTCCAAGAGTCTTACATAATCCACAATAATATGCTTTAAATATGTTGTATTCTCTAACTTTTAATTCGTCTTTATATGGTGTTATATAGCCAAACAATTTATCCACTCTCTCTGTTTTTTTATCGCTTAATTAATATTTTAAAGTATGAAATAAGAAATAACAATATCTTGTCGAAAAATCTCCAATTATTTAAGAAATTGATTATAGTTTACTATTAGATGGCAATAATAGAATTGAAATTAAAATCGGAGGTAAGTTTATGAGAATACCAAAACATATTGGAATAATTCCTGATGGAAATAGAAGATGGGCCGTAAAAAAAGGCCTTTCAAAGGAAATGGGCTATGAAAAAGGTCTTGACCCCGGTATTAGAGTATTTGAATTATGTTCAAAAATTGGAGTTGGAGAACTTACATTTTATGGTTTTACTATGGATAATACCAAAAGACCTTCAATACAAACTAAAGCATTTACTAAAGCATGTATAAGAGCTGTAAAATTACTTGCAAATAAAGATGCTTCTTTATTAGTAGTTGGTAATACTGATTCTCCTATGTTCCCTAAAGAATTGCTGCCTTATACTAATAATAGAAAAACATTTGGCAAGGGAGGTATAAAAGTTAATTTCTTAGTTAACTATGGTTGGCAATGGGATATAAGAAATTTAATAAATCAGAAAAACATCTCCAATAATGTAATAGATTTATTACATTCAAAAGATATTTCAAGAATAGACCTTGTCATACGCTGGGGATGTAGAAAAAGATTAAGTGGTTTTTTACCTTTGCAAACAGTTTATTCAGACTTCTATTTCATTGATGATTACTGGCCCGATTTTAAAGAAGAGCACTTTTACCAAGCTCTTGAATGGTACGATAAACAGGACATAACATTAGGAGGATAAAATATAAGGCTTAACGAGATGTTAAGCCTATATTTTAACTTATTTATGGTTAATATCATTTACAGGAGTTAATGGTTTTTCATTGTTTAATACAGCTATTATGTTTTTTGCAGCTATTTTCGCCATATTATCTCTTGTATTAATAGTTGCACTACCTATATGTGGTACTAAAACGACGTTATCCATTTTCTTTAAATCTTCCTCTACTTCTGGTTCTTTTTCATAAACATCCAATCCCGCTCCCCAAATTTCTTTTTCTTTTAAAGCCTTCACTAGTGCTTTTTCGTCTACCACAGGCCCTCTAGCTGTATTTATTAGAATTGCTGTTTCTTTCATTAATTTAAATTCACGTTCTCCAATCATATGATAAGTTTCTTTTGTAAGTGGAACATGAAGAGAAATAAAGTCCGATTCTTTTAACAAAGTATCTTTATCAACCCACTTAGCATTAAACATTTTTTCCATTTCCTCATCTCTTTTTCTATTATGATACAAAATCTTCATCTCAAATCCAATACTCCTCTTAGCTAGCGTCTTGCCTATTCTACCAGCGCCAATTATACCTAAAGTCTTTCCAACCAAATCTTGCCCTAAAAAAAGAGTTGGAGACCAACATTTAAACTTTCCAGCTCTCGTATATTTATCAGCTTCAACTATTCTTCTTGCAACACTTAATAAAAGAGTCCAAGCTAAGTCAGCAGTCACATCTGATAGCACACCAGGAGTATTTGTAATAATAATACCTCTCTTTGTAGCCTCATCAACATCTATATTATTAAATCCTACTGCATAATTTGCAAATATTTTGACTCTTTTAGCTCTATCATATACTTCCTTATCAATCAAATCTGTCAATTGACATAATACAGCATCTTTATCTTCAATATTGGTTATTAATTCTTCTTTAGTTAAAGGTCTATCTTCCATATTGATTTCAACTTCAAAATACTGCTTTAGAAGATTAATTCCTATATCAGGTATTTTTCGTGTTATATAAACTTTTTTTCTTTCCACAAAACTTCCCCCTCTTACTTTTAATAGTTATAATTGCTTTACTTGATGTTCTTTTAATAACAAACTAAATATCTATTGCACTTTACTTAAATTATATTTCTCTATCTTCTTATATAATCCAACTCTACTAATCCCTAGAATTTTAGCAACTTTATTTTTATTCCAGTTATTCTCTTCTAAACATTCGAGAATAATTTCTTTCTCTATTTCTTCTATTATATTTTTTAAGCTCTTTTCTTCATAAAAATATTTCTTTGATCTATTTTTAGTTATTTTTTCTGGCAAATGTTCAGGCTTTATAATCAAATCTGAATCTAATAAATTTACTGCTCTTTCAATAACATTTTCTAACTCTCTAATATTTCCAGGCCAATCATAACTTTCAAGACATTTTATTGCATCATTTGAAATACCTTCTACATACTTTCCAAGTCTACTAGATACTTTTGCAAGAAGTTTTCTCGCAAGAATACCGATATCTTCTTTTCTTTCTCTTAAAGAAGGTATTTTAATAGACATCACATTAAGTCTAAAATAAAGGTCTTCTCTAAATAATCCCTGTTTTACAAGCATCTCCAAATCCTTATTTGTAGACGCTATTATTCTAACATCTATATTTCTTACAATATTTCCTCCTAATCTTTCAATCTCCTTTTCTTGAAGTACTCTTAAAAGTTTAGCCTGCATTTTGATAGACATATCGCCTATCTCATCAAGTAGAATTGTCCCCCCATTAGCTAATTCAAATTTCCCTTTCTTTCCACCTTTTTTAGCACCAGTAAACGCACCTTCTTCATATCCAAATAGTTCAGATTCAAGTAGTTCCTCTGGTATTGCAGCACAATTTATTCTAATAAACGGACCTAAATATCTTTTGCTAGCATTATGGATAGCGTGTGCAAAAAGCTCTTTTCCTGTGCCACTTTCTCCCGTAATCAAAACATTCGAATCTGTTTTTGCTACTTTCATAGCTAATTCTTTTACTGCTTGAATACTAGCACTACTGCCTATTATGTCTTTAAATGAATATTTTGCAGTTCTTTCTTTGTTTAATTCACTTTTATAATATTCTAATTCTTGTTCTAATCTGTTGACTTTATTACTCAAAGCAACTAAATCACTCACATCTTTAAACATAACTTTCCCAACAGCACCAATTACTTTCCCATTCTTTTTTATCGGAATACGCATAGCTACCATTTTATTACCTTGTACTTCTTGAATCTCGCCAATTTCCATTACTCCTGTTTTTAAAATAATATGCATTCTTGTATTTTCTATAACTTCAGTAACATGCTTACCTTCAGGGTTAGGATTACCAATAAATTCTTTATATGCTTTACTCATCATAGTAATTATTCCTTTTTCATCTACTACAACAACTCTTTCATTTAGTACATCTAAAATTGTATTAAGTATTTCTAAATGTACTTTATCTTCTTCAATTATTTTTATTAATTTACTATAATCTGTTACTTCACTAAATAAAGCTATTGCCCCTTCAATTTTTTTATCTTTAAACACAGGTATTTTGCTTAAAACAAATTTTCTTTCATTATATGTAAAATCATTCTCTAATTCTTTCTTTCCAGTTTCTAATACCCTATTGAGTTTAATACTTGATATAAAATCTTCTACTTCTTTCTTTTTTATAGTTTCAAACCCGAATATCCTTTTTGCAGCTTCATTAATTATAACAACATTGCCTAATTTATCTATTCCTATTACCGCATCAGTCATATTTTGAAAAATTTCTTTAATATAACTGTTTGCAAATTCCATTTTATCCTCACCTTTTTTATATGAATATAAAGCTTTGTTAAATTATATCATACTAGGCAATGTTATAACAAAACATTAGTATAACTTTATACTAAATTCACTACAGTAATTTTGCATTCTAAGGAACATTTATTACTGCTGACATTGGTAACATTTTATTTTCCCCTTCCTTTTCAACGTATAGAGTATTATTATTGTTAGTAAAGAAATAAAACTAATTAACATGCCAAAACATATAATACTTAATTTTAAAGATACTTTGCTGTTCATATAAGAAAACAGATATAAGCATAATGATACTAGCAATGTAGATAATAAATTAGAATAAGATAAATAAGTAACTCTTTTTTTTGAATTTATAGGAATGTAGTAATTTTTTTGAATTAAAAAAAATGGACCGTGCAACCCTCTTACTATCTGTTGTAAAGCTATAAAAAGCAAAACTAAAAATACACTATTTGATATGAAAATTCCTATAAAAGAAATTGTAATAAAAGTAGTTAATACTAACAAAGTAGTTAACTCATTTGAAGTCATTTTTAAAAATTTAGGGGCTGCATATGATGATAAAGAACATGTGATGTTAAAGAAAGCAAAAATCATGCCGAAATATTGAATATCAATATTTAGATTTTTAAATAAAGGTTGATAAGCAGTATATGAAACTCTTAAAGCTGCAAAAAATAAAGCACTTAATAAAAAAATTGGTGTTACATTAATTAATCCTTTTATGTTATTATGATTATATACAAACTTACCAATTTTATCTTTAGCAGCACTCATTTCTTGATTTGATAAATAAGTTTTATCATCATGTAATAGGAAAAATGTCGCTATAGAAATAACTATAAGTAATATTATATCAATTAAAACTGGTAAAGCTAAGTTTATTTTTGCTATAAAACCTGAAATTATTGAAGTAATAGTTAACATAACAAATGATATTGAATTTGATTTTGAATATATTTTTTGTAGTTTTTTTTCTTCATTTAGCTTTTTAAAACTTTCAAAGTATATTGCTTTTTCATTACCAGAACCTAATGGTATAAATACTCCAGAGATAATAATGCTAATTAATGCACCGATATATGAAGGAAAAAGTATTAATATAATCATTGATAATATTGTAAATACACGAGAAATTAATAAGGTTCTTTTTCTTCCAAATCTATCAGATAAATATCCACTTGGAACTTCAAATATTGCAACTAATAAAAATAAAATACTATCCAAAAATATAAATTGACTAAAAGACACACCAACATATTTTAAATAAAATATTACTAAAATTGGACTCATAAAATATTGAAAGCCTAATAAAGCTGATAAAAATATTAATTTAGAATGATCTTGTATTATTTTATTCATATCTATTCTCTCCTTAAAATAAAACTCCCTATCTTTTCATATTGCTTCAAAAGCTCATAAATTTTTATCAAATGATGCTCTTTAAACTCTATTATATATCTTTTACACATATTACTAAAATTCCTTTTTAATATATGAAAAAAGCCAATAGTTATAAAATTTAACTATTGGCTTTCCTTACACTACTATTCTTTTGATTTTTTTACAGCCTCTATTTCTTCAATTAATGCTGGAATTACCTTATTTACATCTCCAACAATACCAATATCAGCAACTTCAAATATAGGAGCTTCAGGATCTTTATTTATAGCAATAATAAAGTCTGATTCTTCCATTCCAGCTAAATGTTGAATAGCTCCTGAAATACCACATGCTATATATAAATCAGGTCTAACTGTCTTTCCAGTTTGTCCTACTTGATGCTCTCTATCAATCCATCCAGCATCAACTACTGCACGTGAAGCTGCAACTAATCCACCAAGCTTATCAGCAAGTTTTTTAAGTAATTCAAACTTCTCTGGGTTTCCAATACCTCTTCCACCTGCAACTAATACATTTGCTTCTTCAATTTTTATTTTCTGCTTTTTCTCTTTTACTATTTCCAATATTTCAACATTTACATCCTCTTTAGAAAAATTAACTTTAAATTCTTCAATCTTTCCAACTCTATTTTCATCTTTTTCAAACAATGGCATTACTCCAGGTCTTACTGTAGACATTTGAGGTCTATGGTCTGGGCAAACAATTGTAGCCATTAAATTCCCACCAAAAGCTGGTCTTGTCATTAAAAGATTTCTAGTTCCTTCTTCTATATCTAAAGAAGTACAGTCTGCTGTAAGTCCTGTATGTATTCTAGCTGAAACTCTAGGTGCTAAATCTCTACCTATTGCCGTAGCACCAATTAAAAATATTTCTGGCTTCCTTGATTTTATTACTTCTGTTAAAGCTTTAGTATAAGGTTCAGTCATATAAACATCTAATATTTCATCATCTATATAAATAACCTCATCAGCTCCATAATGAATTAAAGTATCTACTTTGTCTTTTATATTGTATCCAAGTATAACAGCCGTAACAGACTCACCTATTTTTTCTGCAAGCTCTCTACCCTTTCCAATCAACTCCAATGAAACTCTCTGAATTTCACCCTCTCTCTGCTCAACAAAAACATACACACCTCTAAATTCTTTAATATTCAAGGTACTCCCTCCTTAATCTATACCAAATTTAGATAAAAAACTTCTCCTTTAACTTTTCCACTATTATTTGTGCAGCCTCTTTTGGATCTACATCATATACTTTACCAGCTGTTTTTGCTCCCTTCGTAAAAGATTTCTTAACCTTTGTCGGAGAACCTTTTAAACCAATATTTGAAGGATCAACATCTATATCTTTTAAAGTCCATTTTATTATTTCTTTTTCTCTAAAAGCATCAAATACTCCACCTACAGACATATATCTAGGAGTATTCATCTCACTTAAAGTAGTTATTAAACAAGGCATTTTTACTCTAATTAAATGGTATCCATCTTCAAACATTCTCTTTAAAATTAATCTATCATTATCATTATCCAATTTTAAATCTGCTACATAACTGACTTGAGGAAGCCCTAGATGTTCTGCTATTTGAGGGCCAACTTGGGCAGTATCGCCGTCTATAGCCTGTCTTCCAGTAATTATCAAGTCATAATCCAACTTTCTTATAGCTGCTGCAAGTGTCGAGGATGTAGCCCAAGTATCTGCACCTGCAAACGCTCTATCACTTAATAATATTGCTCTATCTGCTCCCATTGCTAAAGCTTCCCTCAATGCTTTTTCTGCTTGTGGTGGCCCCATAGTCAATACTGTTACCTCGGCACCGATTTCATCTTTTAACCTCAAAGCTGCTTCTAATCCACTTTTATCATCTGGATTTATTATACTAGGTATACCTTCCCTTATTAATGTTCCTGTTATTGGGTCTAGTCTTACTTCAGTAGTATCAGGAACCTGTTTAATACAAACTATTATTTTCACCTTGAAACCCTCCTATCTTAACATACTAGCAGCAATAACCATTCTTTGAACTTCTGAAGTACCTTCATATATCTCAGTTATCTTTGCATCTCTCATCATTCTCTCAACTGGATATTCTCTTGTATATCCATAACCTCCATGCAACTGAACAGCTTTTGTCGTAACTTCCATTGCTGTTTCCGCTGCAAAGAGCTTAGCCATAGCTGCATATACACTATAGCTTTCATTATTGTCTTTAGCTTTCGCTGCTCTGTATACAAGTAATCTTGCTGCATCAGTTTTAGTCTGCATATCAGCCAAACTAAACTGTGTATTTTGAAATTTTGCCAAAGCTCTACCAAATTGTTTCCTTTCTTTTACATATTTAATAGTTTCATCAATCGCTCCCTGAGCAATACCCAAAGCTTGTGCTGCTATACCAATACGTCCACCGTCAAGTGTTTTCATAGCAATCTTAAATCCTTGTCCTTCTTTGCCAAGCAAATTTTCCTTAGGCACTCTACAATTTTCAAATATAAGCTCGCATGTAGAAGAACCTCTTATACCCATTTTCGCCTCTTTTTTTCCAACACTAAATCCTTCAAAACCTTTCTCTACAATAAAAGCTGATATTCCCTTAACCCCTTTATTCTTATCTGTCATTGCCATAACTATATATACATCTGCAAATCCAGCATTTGTTATGAAAATTTTTGAACCATTTAATATATAATAATCACCATCCAATACAGCTTTGGTCTGTTGTGCAGCTGCATCAGTACCTGCATTTGGCTCGGTTAATGCAAATGCCCCTAACTTTTCACCTTTAGCAAGTGGAACTAGATATTTTTGTTTCTGCTCCTCTGTCCCAAACTCAAATATAGGTGCTGCACATAAAGATGTATGTGCTGATATAATAACTCCAGTTGTAGCACATACTTTCGATATTTCTTCAACAGCCATAATGTAAGCTAAATTATCTCCACCTTGTCCACCATACTCTTTAGGAAATGGTATACCTAAAAAACCATACCTTGCTAATTTTTTTACTGTCTCTACTGGAAACATCTCTTTTTCGTCAACTTCTTCTGCAAGAGGTTTCACTTCTTTCTCAGCAAACTCTCTATACATTTCTCGTAACATTTCATGCTCTCTTGGAATACGAAAATCCATTCTTTACCCTCCTTTATATAATCGGACTAAATTTTGTTCTATTGTTAATATTTTAACTTAGTTAACTAAAAAAATTATCCGTTATTTGGAATAGCAATTTCTATGCCAATTTTCAAAAAAAATTTTAACACCTTAAAATCGAATATAAATTCCCTTATCTGCTAATAAACTAATATTTTAAAAGTTATTCTTTGAAAAAAATTTTTACACTTTATTCCCTTAATCTTATCAAACATAGATACTAAAACATTTTTCAAAAGTGTATATAAAGTTTACATGTAAACTTTATATACTGTTTTTCTATTCCCTTAGAAAAAAATAACCGTCTACCTCTAGTTAAAACTTAAGAGGTAGACGGCCAATTTTAAACTTTCAACCACATAAATTGATAAGGTTTAAGTGTAATTTCTATTATTCCATTAACTACATTAACATTTTCATTAGATATAAGGTCTCTTAAAACATTTACTTTCTCTAATCCATATTCTTTTAGCTCTATTTTAACTTTCTGCTCTTTATTTGATACGTTATTTAATACTATTATAGCTTCTTCATTATCTAAAGAAGTACGTACAAATGAAAATACAGATTCATTTGCAAAAATTACTTTTTGTTTTGCATTCGGATGGAATGCTTTCTCTGCTTTTCTTATTTTGATTAACTCCACATATTTGTTAAAAATCTTATTTCTTAACGTATTTTTGTCATTTAGTTCTTTTTCTAGATTTTCTAATAATAATTTCTCTCTATTGATTCTTCTATATATACCACTTTCTTTTACACCTTCATTGTAATTTCTTGAGCCTAATAAACTGTGTATATAAATTGCTGGTACTCCCATTAGCGATAGAAGTATAGCTTGTGAACCCATGAATCTTTTTATTTTAATGTCTTCTTCATCATCTGGATGTGAAAGTGCATCAAAATAATTTATATTGAGCTCATACGGACTCTTTGTTCCGTCTCCATTATCTTTATATGAAACATAACCACCATACTCTTTTGCTCTCTCTACCATTTCGTTTATTTCTTCTTCAGTTAAAATTCCTTTAGCTGGCATTACTCCTATGCCGTCATGTGATGCTAAGAAATTAAAAAATGTAGTTCTGTCAGATATTTGTTCTAACGAATCAGCCCATTTTAATAAATGGCTAGCATTACCTGTTTGATATGCATTTAATACTAATGGTGGCAGTGGAAACTGATAAACCATTTGAGCTTCATTATATCCATCACCAAAATAGCTTATATTATCTTTATGAGGTACATTTGTTTCTGTTATTAATATGGTTTCTGGTGCTACTATATCAAGTATGTCTCTAAATAATTGTATTACTTTATGAGTCTGCTCCAGATGAATGCAGTTTGTACCAATTTCCTTCCATAGGTATCCTATAGCATCCAATCTAAGCGTTTTAGCTCCTTTAGATACATAAAATAATATTAACTCAATTATTTTTAATAATACTTTTTCATTTTTAAAGTTTAAATCTATTTGGTCTTCACTAAAGGTTGTCCAGATATATTTCTCGCCTTCTGAAGTTTCAAACTTAGTAAGTAAAGGTAAGGCTCTTGGTCTAGTAACTTTTGAAAGTTCTGGACAAGGCTCTGTTTCTATAAAAAAGTTTTTGTATTCTTCTTCTCCTTTTAAATATCCTTGGAACCATTCACTTTTTGCTGAAATATGATTTATAACCGCATCAAACATTAAGTTAAAATCTTTAGACATACTTTCTATATCATCCCAATTGCCTAACTCAGGATTTACTTTAAAATAGTCAATAACTGAAAATCCGTCATCTGATGAATATGGATAAAAAGGAAGTATATGCACATTTGTTATTATTCCTTTTAAATACTTATTTAAAAACTCATGTAATGTTTTAAGAGCAACTTTTCCTTCTTCTTTTATGTTATCTCCGTAGGTAATTAAGAAAACATCTTTCTCATCAACCCACTCTTTATCTGAATCATTGCAGATATTATTTTGATATCTTTCAATTAACTCCATTATATTTTCAAAAATCTTGTTGCTTTTCTCTTTGCCGTATAAAAATATAAGTTTATCCAATGTACTCTTCTTTTTTTCTTCTATAATATTATTTTTCATATAATTTCACCTCATTTTACTGGATTAAGTGTTATATCTTGCTTGCTTAAACAATCAAAAAAGTCTTGAAAGTATTTTTTCTAAACTCTTATATGAAAAATATTCCTTACCTAGTTCAAAATTTTCTTCACCAAACTTACTTCTATACTCACCATTTGTAAGTAATTCTATACATTCCTTAGCTGCTTTTTTAATGATATTTTCATCAATACTTACAAGTCCATTATCTTCTACAACATGTGTATCGCCTAGAGATACAATATTAAACCCTTTTTCTTTTATATCTGTTTTGTAAACTGGATATTCATATACAAGCATAGGTACTTTTGCAAATAACCCTTCTAAAAATTGGTTGCCCCAGCCTTCTAAAATACTTGGATAAGTTATAAGATCTGCAAATACATATGCATCCCACAACGAATAACATTTCTTTCCGTCTATTTCGCATCTTGAATGCTCTATAACATCATTAATAAATAGAAGTTCTACATTTTTCTTATATGCTCTTTCCTTAAGCAATTCAACATATTTACCTTCTGATTCAGGAAGCCCTGCTAGCACAAGTACGATTCTGTTTTCTTCATCAAATTTTCTTCCATCAAACAAACCTTTCTTAAATAATTCCTTTAAATTTTCTTCCTTCTTAAGCTCACTAACAACATCTATCGCAAGTTCTATAGCCTTTCTTTCAGTTATTCGTGTAGCCTGTAAAACTAATATATCATTATCTTTCAAACCAATACTCTTTCTAAAATCTTTATTATACTCATCAACTTTCCAAGAAGGAACATCAAAATCGAATACATTTGGTACTATTGTTACATCTAATCCCTTTCTCTTTTTAATCTCTTCTTTTGCAATTTCATTAATGACAACATGTTTTATTAAATTATGCTTAGGAGGAAAATATTCCTCTAAAATTTCCTCTACAAATTTGCAAGTAGGTTTAGAATATCTCTCTCTTTCCCAATAAAAATCATGATGGTGCGCTACACATTTTACACCCATTTCTTTTACAACATTATTTATCGCAATTGCTGCTGGTATACCCCAGCCTAGTGACCAAATATTATTAGGAACTAAAACATCTATTTTATATTCTTCAATAAATTTCTTTAAACCATCCTCAATTTTTTTAGCGAATTCCATAATCTCTTTTTTTAAATCTTCCTCATCTTTATAGTCCACAAGACTATCGTAAGCATTTCTTACAAATTTATCATTTAATTCGTGTTTATAATGCAGTTCTGGGATTACATAACCTTCAGTTGTTCCTAGACTTCCAGCTAATAAATAAACATTATGACCCATTTTTTCTAAAACTTTTTTCCACTTCTCCATCTCTAATGAAACTCCATCTGTTTCCCCAACCCTGAAATGACATAATGCTATATTCAAAGTAATACCTCCTCAAAAATTAACCTTTTACTGAACCTGACATAATACCTTTAACAAAATACTTCTGCAACAATAAGAAAATTATAACTACTGGTAATATAGTTAAAACATTAGCTGCCATTATTTGAGACCAAGGTATTGCAACAGTTTCTTTTGACAGCATACCAAGTCTCAACGGTAATGTATATTTTTCTGGACTCTTTAACAAAACTAATGGCATTGTAAATGAGTTCCAGTTGTTAACAAACTCAATTATTGCTAATGAAGTTATAGCAGGTTTTAATAAAGGCAAAATTATTGTAAAGAAAATTTTAAATTCACCACAACCATCTATCCTTGCGGCTTCAATTAGTGCATCCGGTATATCTTCAATATA
This sequence comes from Caloranaerobacter longqiensis, assembly GCF_050286925.1. NCBI lineage: Bacteria > Bacillati > Bacillota > Tissierellia > Tissierellales > Thermohalobacteraceae > Caloranaerobacter > Caloranaerobacter longqiensis. Next base: position 44,999 of record NZ_JBFWFX010000013.1, on the reverse strand, counting down.
TTGTTTCATAAAGAAAATTCCAAACACCGTTACTCCAAATGGAAATATCAAGCTAATAAGTTTGTCATACATTCCTAACTTAGTTATTATAAAAAATAATGGTAATAGTAAAACTGTAGCTGGTATAGTCATTGTTCCAATTAGTACTGTCATAAGGAACTTTCTACCTATAAACTTCTTCTTTGCAAATGCATAACCAGCCATAGTTGAAAAAATAACTATTAATACAGTAGTTGATATTGAAACTATTATCGAATTTAAGAATGTCCTTGTAAAATGCAGATACTTCCACACATAAGGAAAGTTTTTTAAATTTATTTGATGCGGCCAAAATGTCGGTGGAAACATTGTAATCTCCGCATCTGTTTTTAAGCTTGATACAATAAGCCAATATAGAGGTACTAAAAATATTATTGTTAATATATAAAGAGAAACTTTAGCATAAAATTCCTTTTTCCTTTTCATAGTAACACCTCTAATAATCTAGTTTTTTTGAATTAATTTTATTTTGAGTTAAGCTTATAATTACTACTACAACAAACAATATATATGACATAGCTGAAGCCTTACCTATATGAAAATATTTAAATGCTTCGTTGTATATTAAAAAAGGTATCGTAATTGTTGAATCTGCAGGACCTCCACCTGTCATTACAAATATCTCTTGGAACACATTGAAACAGTTTATTAAAAGTAAAATAAATACAACCATTGTTATTCTTCTTAACAGTGGCCAAGTAATAGTACGAAATTGCTGAAAAGTCGATGCTCCGTCAATATCTGCTGCTTCATATAAGCTTTTAGGTATATTCTGAAGTCCTGCAAGGTATATAAGCATAAAATAACCTATTCTTCTCCAAGATGACATAATAGCAATTATTGGCATAGCTAATTTTGTATCTGATAACCAATTAGGACCTTTTATATTTAATAAATTTAATACACCATTCACTAAGCCTTTGTCCCCGTTAAACAACATCATAAAAATTAAACTGGCACTTATTATTGAAATAACATATGGTATAAAAAATACTGTTCTTATAAAATTAATTCCCTTAATTTTTCTATCAAGTAAAACTGCTAAAGCTACTGAACAAAACATAGTTAATGGAATAAAAATAATACTAAAATATAATGTATTGACAACACTCTTTAAGAAAAGATGATCTTTAAATGTTAGCAAATAATTTTTAAATCCTATCCATTTCCCCGGTACTTCAAACAGCCCACTATTTCTTAGCATCAATGGCTTTACATCTTTAAAACTTGAAACTAGCGACCAAATAGCAGGATATAAAATAAACATTGTAACTATTATCATTGCAGGAAGAATAAAAAGATAAGCTGACCAATCATTTTTCTTCAATTTCCATTTTAAAGTTTCTAATTTAAATGCTTTCTTCATAATCTCACCTTCCTTATTTGAAAAACCAATAAGCAAATCAAAAGAGACACATATGTGTCTCTTTTATTGATTTTTAAGAATTTCATTACCTAATTTTTCGATATTTTTCAATGCTTCTTCAACGCTAACTTCTCCAATTACAGCTTTGTTTAACTGGCTTCTATATACTTCTTCTTCAACTTTTACCCACTCTTTTATAGGTGTGGAAATACTTGGATATTTCAACCCTTCAATAAATACTAAAAATTCAGGATGTTTCTTGAAGTAGTCTGTATCTTCCATATCTTTTCTAACTGGTACTCTAAATGGATAGTAATTTCCATCATCTGCTTTTTCACCTTTCATTAACATTTCTTGACCTTTTTTACTTCCTAAAAACTCTATCAACTTCTTACTAGCTTCTAATTTTTCACCTTCAACTCCAACAGGTATTGTTAACATATAAGGTCCTATATCAGCTGCTCTTCCAGCTGGCCCAGCAGGTACTGGTGCTGCTGACACTTCAAATGGCTTTCCATTTTTCCAAATATCTGTTATTCCCCAAGGGCCTTGGAATTCCATAGCAATTACTTGATTTCTAAAGTCAGCCATAACATCTCCACCTGCTTTATTACCTGTATCTGGTGGAGCACATTCTTTTATAAGTTTAATATAATATTCTAGCGCTTTCTTGCCCTCTGGTGAATTAATAGCTACCTTATACTCGCCATTTTCTTCTTTAACTAATTTCGCTCCAGCTTGATGAGCAAACATATTAAACAACCATGTAATATCATGATGTTGTTTACCTACTAGACCTATACCATATTGGTCAATTTTACCATCACCATCTTTGTCAATTGTTAATTTCTTCGCGTATTCATAAAGTTCTTCCCAAGTTTCAGGTGCTTTTGTTAATCCAGCTTTTTCAAATAATGTTTTGTTATAAACTAATTGAATAGTATGACCCATCCAAGGATAACCAAATAATTTACCATCAACTTCAGCTAAATTCCATAATTGTTCATAAAAGTTATCTTTATTCTTTGAAAAATCTTCTGTTAAATCAACAAAGGCACCTTGACTACCTAAAGCCTGCACATATCTGTATGGCACTTGAATTACTTCTGGAGCCTCTCCACTTAAAATCATAGTTAAAAGTTTTTGTTCCTCTTGGCTTCCTCCAAGAAGTTTTACTTTTATTCCAGGATTTTCTTTTTCAAATTCATCTAGTATTTCTCTTATTGCCATACCTCTTCCTGAATCTTCAGCCCAAACTATCTGCATTTTAATCTCTACAGGCTCATTAGCTTTAACATCTTGATTTTTAACATCATCAGCTGTCTTTTGACCTGAACATGCAGTTAAAGTGAAAATCATAGTTAAAACTAATAATAATGATAGTATTCTTTTCATAACCTTTCTCCTCTCTTTTTATTTTATAGCCAATTATAATTGGCTTAATTAACTTTGTCTATCGTTGTCATGATTAAAAAAAAGAACTAAGTCGAATTTCTAAGCACTAACCTCGGTTCTATAAGTACTCTTTTTGTGATCTTACACTTCTTATTTATTAACTCAAGCAAAATATTAATAGCTTGACTACCAAATTCTTCTTTCGGTTGATCTATTGATGATAGAGCTGGATAAACATATTCACATAACTGAATATTATCAATCCCTAATACTGCAATTTCATCTGGAATTGACAACCCACTCTCCTTTATTGCCTTATAAACTCCTAATGCTCGTTCATCCCCTGATACGAAGAATGCATCAGGTTTATTTTTTCTTAATATCTTGACTGTTTCTTTATATGCAATATCTAAACTACTTATATTAAATAATACAGACTGCTTAATATTAGTATTCCCTTTACAAGCATCTAAAAAACCTTTACTTCTTTCTTTATTAACGATAAAGTTTTCATCTCCTAGAAAAAAAACTATATTTTTATATCCTTTATCTATTAAATACTTTCCACCTATATATCCAGCTTTGTAATTATTTAAATCAACATAACAAGTATCTGAATAAGTAATATCTTTACCAATAATTACAAATGGGATTTCATTCTCTCTCAAATAATCAATTCTAATATCGTTTTTAATATTATCAAAAATAATCGCCCCATCTGCCATTCTGCTTTTCAATAGATAAAAACCATCTGTGTCATCGTCTAAACATCCTTCTGCAGAAGAAGGCGAAATAACTATTTTATATCCTCTCTGTTTTGACTGTTTAATTAACTCTTGTACAATCTCATTATGCCATATACTCCAATACCCACCACTATGCTTGTCTATAAAAACTATTATAGTTTTAGTTTCTTTCTGTCTAAGTCCTCTTGCAAGGATATTTACCTGATATCCTTGTTCTTTTATTACCTTTAATACTTTTTGTCTAGTTTCTTCTTTAACATTTTTACTGTTGTTTATCACTCTAGATACTGTCTTTACTGATACACCTGCAAGTTTTGCTATATCAGACATAGTAACATTTCTCATGTTTATTCCTCCAAATGACAACGTTGTCATTGTTAATTATAATACAGTCAATTAAATTTTGCAATAGTTTTTTAATTACTACAGATAAAAATGAGGGATAGACATCCCTCATTATAGCTTGTTGACAAAGTTAACCTTTTAAAAAATACATGAAAATAAAAGCTAATGCTTGAAAGAATTTAGTTTAAAAAACTTGGTGAAAATTTTTGAGAAAATCCGTAGGCTTAGCAGGACGCTAAGCCAGCATCCTACAAGACAGGACGTCTTGATTAGGTGCGTTAGGATTTTCTAAAAATTTAAGCCTTTAGTTTTTTCTAAATTCTTTCGCATGAGCGTTATTTTCATAAATATTTTATTTTGCCTACAGTCTAAAATGAGGGATAGACATCCCTCATCATAAGAATTGCTATCATTTCAATTTAATAACTATGTTAGACTTACTTGTTTCAATTTTGATAGCTCCACCTTACTTCCTTTATGCCATATTACTATATCATCACCGTAAAGTAATTTGTAAGTAATCAAATTTTCTTCAACCTTAACACTTATCTGTCTGTTCTTGTATTTTATCTTAAACTCATAGCTTTCCCATTTATCAGGTAAATATGGATTAAAATGTAACACACCATCGTATACCCTCATTCCAGCAAATCCATTTACAACACTTGCCCATGTTCCAGCCATACAAGCAGTGTGAATTCCTTCATGAGCATTATTATTATAATCATCTAAATCCATTCTAGCTGTTTGCATAAAATAATTATATGCTTGTTCTTTATATCCAATCTCTGAAGCAATAATACTAAATACACATGCTGAAAGTGATGAGTCATGTGTAGTTTTTGGTTCATAAAAATCATAATTTCTCCTTTTTAACTCAATATCAAATTCGTTTCCAAGCAAGAACATTAATAAAATAACGTCAGCCTGTTTACATATTTGATATCTCATAATATTTAGTTGATGCCAGTTTGTAACAAGCGGCGTTTCCTCAACAGGAATTGAATCTACATCATATGGTTCTTTATAAAGAAAACTATCATCTTGAGGATTTATTCCTAATCTTTCATCATAAGGTAAGTACATATTATCTGCCGCCTTCTTCCACTCTACAAGTTCTTCTTCTTTGAGATTAATCTTTTCCTTTAATTCCTCATATTTTTGTGGATATTTAGCCTTCAACAGTTCAGCTACATATACCCCATAATTCAAATTAAAACGTGCCATATAGTTAGTATAGCAATTATTATTAACACAAGGCTTATATTCATCTGGTCCTGTAACTTCATTAATACAGAATTTATTATCCCTAAGAGGTATATATCCTCCCCTATCAGCCCACATTCTTGCTGTTTCAAACACGATTTCTGCTCCATAATTTATTAGAAAGTCAATATCATCAGTTGCTTCAACATATTTATAGATAGCATAGGTTATATCAGCATCAATATGATATTGTGCAGTAGATGCTGGGAAGTATGAAGAAGCTTCTTCACCATTAATTGTTCTCCAAGGGAATAATGCCCCTTTACTTCTCATCTCTCTTGCTCTTTCACGTGCCTTATCTAATGTATTATATCTATACATTAGTAATGCTTTAGAAATTTCCGGTTTGCTGTATAAGAAAAATGGTAGTATATATATCTCTGAATCCCAGAAATAGTGACCTTCATATCCTTCACCCGTTAGACCTTTTGCCCCTATATTAGTAATACCATCTCTTCCAACAGATTGTAATAATTGAAAACTGTTAAATCTTATCCCTTGTTGTAAGGCTATATCTCCCTTTATCTTAATGTCAGCATCTTCCCAGAATCTAAGCAGATATTCTCTATGTTCATTATATAGATTGTCATACCCTATAGCCTTAGCCTTTAGAACCCCTTCTTTAGCATAATTCATGATTTCATTTTCAACTACATCTCTAGAAGTGTAGAAGTTTACATATTTGTCTAGAACATATGTCTGATTTCTTTTAGCTTTAAAAACTATTTTATTTCCAATCTTTTTGTCTTCCTCTATTTTTTCTAACGAATATTCTATATCTTCGCCTTTACAATAAAAATCATTATACATTGAACATCCTATAGTAAATTTTGTTCTATTAGTTTTCTGCTGAATGTATCCTAGTTTTCCATCTATCCACTTATCTATAACTATTAATGCTTGTTCTCTCAAGTTTTTATTTCTCACATCTCCATCTAATTCGGAAACAAAGGTAATCTCACCATCAAAATTTAATGGTTTTATCATAAATCTTATTGCAGCTAGATGTTTATTTGTAAGTGACACAAATCTTTCAATATTTACATATACTTCCTTACCTTTAGGACTTCTCCAAATAAGCTCCCTTGTAAGTTTTCCATTCCTCATATCAAGAGTACGACTGTAATCCTTAATTGAACCCTTTAACATATCGAATTTTTCATCATCAATCCAAAAGCTGATAAGTCTCCAATCAGTAACATTTATCATTGTTTGTCCCCAAAGAGGATACCCATAGTGGTACTCTCCATACATAATTGGCTCTGATTCATAAATTCCATTAATATAAGTACCCACTAGACTAGTTTTAGGGTCACCAGAATAACCTTCTTCTAAATTACCTCTTATACCTAAATAACCATTTCCTAATGAAAAAATAGTTTCACTTCTTTGATTTGTTTTCTCACTAAATTCTTTTTCTATGATTTTCCATTCATCGTATTCGTATATTGCTATTTTATTTTTATGAAACTCCCTCATAATTTGCCTCCTCTCCTAGATATTGAAGCTAATTCAATATTAATAATGCAACTTTGTCAACGTGTAATCGTTTACATATATTGGCAATAAAATAGAGCTATGGGCATATCTCAAGATATGCCCTCTTGTTACTTCTTAGCATCGGCTATAACTTTAGCATATTTATCAAGTGTTGCTTTTACATCTTTACCTTCAATTACAATTTCTCTAAACGCATCATTTAAAGCTTTATCAACTGTATCCCAATATGTTACATTTGGTCTAGGCTGTGAAACCTTAAGAGCTTCTTTAACTGCTTCAAAATAAGGTTTTTGCCACTCTTCAACTTTACCATACGCATCAGTTCTACATGAAGGCCAACCCATTTCTGTAACCAATATCTCTTGAGTTTCTTTACTCATTAAGAACTGCATAAATTTAACAGCTAATTCTTTATTAGGTGATCCTACTGGTATACCTATTACTTCCCCACCAAGAACTTTTGATTTCTTAACAGGTCCTGCAAACCCATCATGCGCTTTTATTTCCTTCTTGCCACCATCTCTTACAATTACATTAACTCCAAATGGCCAGTTAGCACCATAATATACAGACTCTGTTGCTAAGTATTTGTTCATAGTATTCCAATCTGCCTTTTTGCTGTCTGGCGACAAGTATGGCCATAATTCTTTTAAGAAAGTATATGCCTTAATTGAACCTTCATCGTTTAATACTAGTGGATCTCCACCAGCTTGTCTTATGAATTCAAACAATTGTACAGTTGTATTTCCATCTAATGTTCCTTTTATAGCCACTCTACCAATGCCTTCTTTTTCTTTTAAAGTTTTTGCAACCTCTAATAGTTCATCCCAATTAGTTGGTGGCTTAATTCCATATTCATTAAATTTCTTTTCATTGTAGAAGTTAATTTCTACATTTGGTCTATATGGCATGAAATATAACTTTCCATTAAATTCTCCAACTGGTATTAACGCTTTAATAACATTTTCAGGTATCATGTTTCTGTATTCACTTAAATCTTCTACTAATCCTTTCTCTACAAGTTGTGCTAATTGCATATTGTCTTGAGTAATAATATCAATTTCCATCTTACCAGCTTTGTGCATAGCTTCTAGCTTAGTAATAAGGTCTGCAGCTTCAATTTGTACAGCTTCAATTTTAACATTGTTTTCTTTTTCAAATATTGGGAATACCTTATTTTTCATTACTTCCCACTCTGACTCTCCTAGAGCCATACTTACTCTAAGTACTTTCTGTTCTTCATTCGCTTTCTCTGTGCCTGCACATCCAGCTAATGTTATAAAAGCAAGCACAGTAATAATGAGTAATGCTAACATTTTTCTAGCCTTCATAAAAAATCCTCCCCTTACTTTATTTTTATTTGATTGCTCCTCCAAGGTAATCTGATCTTAGATACCTTTGAAGAGCATAAGTGATAACAGCTACAGGAATGGTTAGTATTGTTGCATATGTTGCAGTTTGAAAGAAACCACCTCTATTAACATAATAGTAAACTTGTAAAGGTAAAGTATTTTCAGACAGCGATAAATATAATGCATAAGTAAATTCATTCCATGAATTTAGCCATACAAATAAAGTCGCTACTGCAATTCCAGGAGCTGCGTTTGGTATTACTATACTCATAAGAGCTCTCAATCTTGAGGCTCCATCTATCATTGCACTTTTTTCTAAATCGACAGGTATAACCTCAAAGGTACCTACAAGTATCCATGTAATAAAGGGTAATTGTTCAATCAAGTGAGCCAACACAAGACCAATATAGGTATCCATAAGATTCCATTTTAAGAACTTTACAGCTATCGGTAAAGCTATACCCACATTTGGAAACATCCTAGTGAAAAAAAGCCCTAATATTACAATGTACTTAACTTTTTTAGGCAATCTTGAAATTACATATGAAGCAGGTGTTGCTATGATTATTGCAAATATCGCAGTTATTGTTGCTACCGTAAAACTTTTTCTAAAAGCTGGCCATAATTTACCAGAGGTTAGCACCTTTATCCAATGATCCCAAGTAAAATTCCTAATTAAAAATGTTGGATGTTGTGTAAGTACATCTACTGGCTCACTAATTGATACTTTGACCAAGATATATACAGGTATTAACATTATCAATGAAAAAAATATAAGAAGGGGGAAAAAAGATATATCAATAAATTTTCCAAATCTATCTTTTTTAACTGAACTCATCATGCTAATCCCTCACCTTTATCGACAAATTTTAGATATAATAATACAAATATCAATATAATAACAAGTAAAATAGTAGAAACAGCTCCAGACACATTAGGATTATTATAAACTCTATATTCTTCAAACGCATATGTTGCTAATACAGGAACTGTTTTTCCTGCTAATATCATTGGAAGCTCAAAAATTCTAAACAAGTCAACGGACCTTAGGATTACAGCCATTGTAATAGATGGTTTAAGTAAAGGTAGTGTTATATTTTTAAATGTTTGCCATTTGGAAGCTCCATCTATTTGCGCTGCCTCATATACATTTAAAGGTATCGATTCTAATCCAGCCAGTAATAATAAAGTTACTATAGGGGTTACCTTCCACATATCGCCAAATGCTATCATGAGTATTGTTCTTATACCACCACTTGCCCAATCAATAGGTACAAACCTGTACGTCTCAGCAATTAATCCAATATATTTCAAGCCTTCAGTAATCCTGTATAATAACTCATTAAAATAACCTTGAGTATCAAATATATATAGTAAAGCTACACCCGAAACTAAAGTAGGTACCCCCATAGGTGTCAAGATTATTGCTCTAAATATTCCTTTGGTTTTGAACTCTTTTTTAAGCATAAGTGCAAGTATTAAACCAGCTGTAAGCTGCATTATAAGCCCCAAAATAGATATCACAAAAGTGTTAACAAAAGCCTTCCTAAAGTCTTCTCTCTCAAATAAATATTTGTAATTTTCTAAACTTAAGCTGCCAGTTATTGGATTTGTAAAACCCATCTTAATAGTTTGTAATACTGGTATTAACGTGAAATAAAAGATATATAAAGCAAGAGGTAGAATTAACAGTATTTCTAGATGATATTTTTTAATGAACCTTTTCACCACATAACCTCCTTTATGTAATCGTTTACATACGCTTTAAAAAAATTTCAGCAGCTTTCTCTAACTATAAGTTTATGTTCCAAAATTATTTTATAAGAATCAATCTTCTCCTTATTTAAAATCTTAGTTAAAAGTCTCATCCCTATTGCACCCATATCATATAAAGGCTGTGCAATAGTAGTAAGTGAAGGAAATGTCATTTCTGATATATTTATATCATCAAAACCTACTACACCTAAATCTTCTGGTACTCTTATTTTCATCTCAAATGCAGCTCTTATAACACCTAAAGCCATTTCATCACTAGCCGCAAAAATCGCATCAGGTCTATCAGGCAATTTTAATAATTTTTTTGCTTCCTTGTAGCCTGATTTGAATCTATAATCGCCTTCACATACATACTCTCTATTAAGGGATAATCCTCCTTCTGTAAGAGCTTTTACAAACCCATTAAATCTTGGCAGACCAGCATTTGGGTCGTCCATCGGTCCACCTATGAAGGCTATTTTTTTATATCCCTTTTTAATAATATATTTGACAGCATCTTCTGAAGCTTTCATATTATTTATAGTTACTGATGGCATGTCCTCATAATCAGTAGAAATTAAAACAACATCTATTCCCGTTTTTTTGATTTTTTCAGCTAAAGTATCAGTAATTGTATTACTCATAAATATTATTCCATCAGTCTGTTTCTCTGCTAGTACATCTAGATATTTTTCTTCTTTATCTCTATCTAAATCGGTATTGCAAAGTATTATGTTGTAGTTATAAAGATTTGCAATATCCTCTATCCCTCTTACAACTTCAGGAAAAAAATGACTTGATATATCTGGTATCATTATTCCTATAGTCCTAGTATTTTTAACTTTTAAGCTCCTTGCAATTGCATTTGGTTTATAACCTGTCCTCTCTATTGCTTCCATGACCTTTTTTTTAGTTTCTTCACTCACATATCCACTTTTATTTAAAACTCTTGAAACAGTTGCCACAGAAACACCTGATAATTTCGCTACATCTTTTATACTCACACTCATTTCCATCACCTTATGTAATCGTTTACAGTTTTACATAAGTTATTTTATCAACAAATCTATTTGGTGTCAATATTATTCTGAAAATTTCTTATTACATTATAAAACTCTAGTCACAATGAACACGACTAGAGTTAATTTAGCTTTTCATCCCTATTGTTGAAATACCTTTTAGAACAAAATCTTCGATTTAAATAAATTAAGGAAGATTTTGCCCATATCAATAAACGGAAATTATATTTAAAATTATCCATAATTTAATAAGGTATATAATTTCCTATGGATTATAAAAAAATATACATATTATCTTCTATATATCAACTCCTTATTTTTGTTAACTTTCAATTTCTCATCATAAATTCTAATAACAAAATCTTTTGTACTTGTCACTCTAACTTCAGTTTGCGTAACAACAACTTTCACTTTAGATTCATGCCAAACAATGTTAAAAGTTAATTTATCCCAATGTTCTGGTATCCATGGGTTCAAGCAAAGGCACTGTTCTTTGTCTACATGTAATCCTCCAAATCCAAACACCACACTTTGCCATGAACCACCAGTAGATGCAGCATGTAGTCCAAATCCTGCATTACCTTGATTATCTTCTAAATCTGTTAATATAGTTTTCATAAAATATTTATAGGCATTGTGTGTATCCCCAACTGTAAGTCCCATTATTGAGTACATTGATGGACTTAATGAAGACTTATGCATTGTTCTTTTTTCGTAGTATTCATAGTTGATTCTTTTTGTTTCTTTATCAAATTCGTTCCCCAACAACAACATCAACATAACAACATCAGGCTGCTTAATTAATTGGGTTTGTCCTAGTTTATACCCTTGTAAATCAGGCCATAAAGGCATGCCATTTTCATCATATTGTGTAATTTCAATATCTTTTAAGTCAAAATACCCTTCAAACTGCTCAATTAGTTTGCCATCTTCTGAATATGGTATATAAATCTTATCCTTTACTACTTTCCATTCTTTAAAATCTTCTTCCTTAATATCTAATTTATTAAGTAAATCTTCATAGACCTTAATATCTTCTCTTTTTAACCATTCAACAAGTTCTAGTGTTTTTTCAATATTCCATTTAGCTAAGTAATTTGTGTAAAAATTATTATTTACGTGTTCATGAAATTCGTCTGGACCTATTACTCTATTTATTTCATATCGGTCCATATCCACGTTATATTCTACTCTACTTATCCAGAACTTTGCTGTTTCAAGAAGAATTTCCATACCATAATTAATTAAAAAGTCTTTGTCTTTTGTAGCTCTATAGTATTCCCAAATACCAAACGCGATATCTGAGTTAATATGGAACTCCTCATCACCAGTCCAAATTCTTACAGGGTTCCCATCATAATCTACTCCCCACTTAGGAGTTACTTCTAAACCATCATCAGCTGACTCCCATGGAAATTGAGCACCTTCGTAACCGTTAAGTTTTGCATTTTTTCTAGCTCCATCTAAAGTATTATATCTATACATTAATAAGTTTCTTGCAATTTCTGGTTGAGTATATATGAAGAATGGAAGCATGAAAATCTCAGTATCCCAGAAAATATGACCTTTATAACCCTCACCATGCAGTGCCTTAGCCGCAATACTTACTCTATCATCTTGGTCATATGCTGATGAAGATAACTGAAATATGTTAAATCTAATCCCTAATTGAGCTTGGTCATCTCCTTTTATTTCAATATCGATCTTATCCCAAATCTCTTGCCAAGCTTTAACATGAGCTTTTATTTCATTTTCCAACCCCTGCTCATAAAAGTTTTTTATTTCATTTGTCAAAATATTTATCAAATTATCATCTGTATCTCTTGATGTATAAGTTGTACCAAATTTTTGTAGTGTATATTCTTTCCCTTTTTCTACTCTTAACTCCAAAAGTTCTCTTACTTTTTCACCAAAAACTCCATACTTTCTATTCTTTAAAATTGTATCATCTAGTACCTTAATAACTGTTCCCTCTATTATTTCTATACCTTGGTCCATTGTACGTGTTTCTAATGCTATACCAGGATTAAGATCATATCTTTCTTTAACCATAATGTGTTTAACTTTATCAACTGGATGATAATTACCATTAGTTACAGTACCATCAATTACATTTTCAACGTAAATTTTACCTGAATAATTAATAGGTGTTATTTTATATTCAACACCCCATCTGTGAACATTTTTTTTGCTTACAAATCTTTTTGCACATATTTTTGTAATTTTTCCTTTCGAAGTCTTTATTTCAACATCAGTATAAAGAATACCATCCTTCATATCTAAATATCTTTTAAAATTTAGAATTTCGCATCTGCCAATATCCAGCAACTCATCGTCAACATATAAATTAAAGACTAGAGGATTCTGGCTGTTAACAATTTCAATAACCTGAGCATCAGATTTATCAAAAACTCCTGCAATAAAATTACCACAAAAACCATAGTTAGAAAACTCTAACCAACCTCTAAGCCCTCTGTACCCATTAGCTAATGTAAATATAGTTTCGTACTTTGGGCTATCTTTTACATCATAATCATTCTGTTCGATGAACCACAGTTTTTTCTCCATACCATACCTCCGGAAATAATTTTCGTAAACGTTTTTGGTTGTTTTATTATATAACAAACATTCCTGTTTGACAACAACAAAAATAATTTTCTTATAAACTAGATCTGTACCTAAATTTCACAAAAGTACACATAACTCTTTAATATCAAAATCGTTTCTGATATAATAAGATAAGATTTTATAAAAAGGAGGAATTTTTATGGTTAAAATTAAGGCTTGTATATTCGATTTAGATGGTGTAATTGTTGATACTGCAAAATATCACTACTTAGCTTGGAAAAGACTTGCTAACGAGCTTGGCTTTGATTTCACTGAAAAAGATAATGAGAAATTAAAAGGCGTTAGCAGGATGGAATCGCTTGAGATACTTCTTAATATAGGTAATATCAAAGTTGATGATGAAATGAAATTAAAGTTGGCTGAAAAGAAAAATAACTGGTACAGAGAATTAATATCAAAAATGGATGAATCAGAAATACTACCAGGAGTTAAAGAGTTTATTAATGAACTAAAAAATTCAAATATCAAGGTTGCAATAGGATCTTCAAGTAAAAATACTATGACTATCTTAAATAGTATCAAAATGGTTGATTACTTTGATGCTATCATCGATGGTAATAAAATAACTAAAGCAAAACCAGACCCTGAAGTATTCCTTTTAGGTGCAGAAGCTTTAGATGTTAAGCCTAATGAATGTGTTGTATTCGAAGATGCAAAAGCAGGTATTGAAGCAGCTAAAAAAGCAGGAATGTATGCTATAGGAATTGGTTCTGAGGAAGTTCTAAAAGAAGCAGATAAAGTTATACCTGACACTAATAGTTTAACAATCGATATTATCAATTTTTAAAGAACTAAAGCCCTTTGAGACTCATCATATGTCAAAGGGCTTTAAACATTCTTATTTCTAGTAGATTCCCTTAAAACTAGTTCTGGTTCTATCACTATCTGGTTTATTTGCTGTCCATTTATTATATTAATTAGAAGTGTAGCAGCTGAAGCTCCTAGCTTATAAGTATCTTGCCTTATTGTTGAAAGCTTAGGACTTATATAAGAACTTAGTTCAATATCATCAAAACCAATAACTTCAACTTCTTCTGGTATTTTTTTACCCATCTCTTTCAATTCAGAAATTGCACCTATTGCCATAAGGTCACTAGCAGCAAAAACAGCTGTTATATCATCATGTTCATTAAACAGCTTTCTAATCCCTTCTCTACCACTTTTTTCAGTAAAATCACCAAAATAAATCAATGTCTTATCTATAGGAATTTCATTCTTCATTAAAGATAAATAATATCCATCCAATCTTTGAAGACTTACATATGCGTTTTCATGACCATTAATAAACGCAATTTTTCTATGTCCATTACGAATAAAATAACCCATTGCTAAGCTTGTTCCTTTAATATTGTCAGTTCCTACAAAACCTACTTTACCTTTGTTTATAGGAATATCAAATAAAACGCATGGTATATCACCTTTAAGAACTTGTTTATAAAATTCATCACTTAATTTAAGTCCCATCAGAAATATCCCATCTAAATGATTGTCTTTAACTATTTTAGGCAATTTATTTTTATTATTCTTTGTTAAATTAGGAAGAAAAACAACTTCATAACCTTGTTTAGAAGCATATTCCTTAAAACCCATAATTATTTTGTAAAGGAAAGAATAATTTGGTTTTTCTACATCATAATCTTCTATGCCAATAGCTATTCTTCTACTATTAGAAGTTCTTATTCCTCTAGCCAAAAGACTTGGACTATATCCTATCTCGTCAGCTATCTTCAATATCTTCTTTCTTGTTTCAGGTTTAATATCACTATAATCATTAAAGGCTCTAGATACTGTACTAATTGATACGCCTGCTTTTTTTGCAACATCTTTTATTGTTACATTTCTTACTTTTCCCATATAACCACATCCTTCTATCTTTAAAATAGATATAACTAATCTAAATCGATTTTGTATAATTTTACTATAATTTTTTCATCAATGCAAATTCATGCAAAAAAAGAGAGTTTTCACTCTCTTTCTTTCGGTTTACTTCCTGTAGCTCCTGCACTTATTAAATTTTTAGTTCCTGGTATAGTTTGCGATTTAATTTTTTCACTTCTAGACTCTTTAAGTTTAAATTTTAGCTCTGGAATATCTTCTACTGCACCTAGATCTGCAAATTTCCACTCAATTTGCTGTATATTATCCTTCCTTATCATATAACCACCTCATTGTTAGTATTTGATGCTGGAAAAATAATATACAGCGTAAGTATTAAATTAAAATTTGTTTGTAAGTAAATACATTTTTAATTTTATGAAATCTTTTTCATCTTATTTGAAAAATAATTGATCGCTCCAGCTGTAATTATAAGAAAAGCACCTATCAAACTAAAAATATCAGGTATTTCAAACCAAATTACAATTCCCAACAACATAGAAAAAACAATATTCATATAAGTATAAATTGAAAGCTCACCTGCAGGAGCAAATCTGTATGCATTAGTCATTAGAAATTGTGCAGTTGTAGCAAATACTCCTAATAAAATCAGTTTTATCATATCATTTAAAGTCGGTAAAACAAAATACCCTGAAGCCATAATAGGTATCATAGTTAATGTTGAAAATAATGTAAAATAAAAAACTATAATTTCCGGTGAATCTGTATGCCTCAAGTGCCTTATCGTTGTATAAGCAGCACCTGCAAAAAATGCAGATAAAAGCCCTATAAAAGCTGGTATAATAGTATAACTAAATTGTGGTTTAATAACAAAAGCAGCTCCAATTAAAGCAACTATCAAAGATATCATTTGCATTTTATTAAACTTTTCTTTTAGAAAAATCGCTGATAATATGATTACAAAAAAAGGTGACAATTTATTGAGTATTACTGCATCTGCTAAAGGAATTTTTGATAAAGCAAAAAAATAACAAGCTACACCTAATAATCCAAATATACTTCTTAAAAATAACAATTTCTTGTTATTTCCTGATACTTTCTTACCTTTCTTTAAAATAATATATGTTGAAACAATAATACCAAGTAAATTTCTAAAGAAAATTTTTTCTGCCACCGGAATATTATCTAATGATTTTACTGTAGCTGCCATTAATGCAAAAAATAATGATGATAATAGAATTAATATTATACCTATCTTTCTGCGTTCCATAAAAAACCTCCTTACTTAAACTAATCATATTTTATAATCTATTCATATATATTTCAACCAACCTATATAATTTATGAACAAAATCTTCAATTTAAATAAATTAAAAGGAAGATATTTCAGGCTCCTTGGCAACTACCTAGACTTTCACTAGTAAGCAAATTACAGCTTTGCTGGACACGCTCCTATAAATTAATGCAGTTTATAATTTCCTATGGATTATAAAAAATTAAATTTACTATGGCGTTTTGTGGATTTATATAATAAAATAGTATATATAACCAATTTAAGGGGGATTTCAATGTACGATAATTTTCTTGGCTACAGTAAAAAAAGTTTTAAACAAATTTTTTCAAAACCTATCCTATTTATTCCAATAATTATACAAATTACAATTACTATTTTTTTAGCTTTGTGGATTTTATCAATAAAAAATGTAATTATTAGTAACTCTAATTACATAATGGCAAAAACCACCATAGTAATAATATTGTTTGCTTTAATTAACTTATTTTTAGAAACAGGTAAAATGTACATGATTAAACAGTCACTAGTAAAAGGAGATACATCTATTAATGATATTTTAATTGGTGCAAGAAAATTCTTTGTAAGAGCATTTTTAGGCTCCTTAGCGATTTTCGCCTTAATCTTTGCCTTAGGTTTAATATTGATTATACCAATGATTATATTGATTACAACTGGATTAAAAATAATATCTGTTATAATAGCATCCATAGCAATAATTGTTTTTTTAATTTTCATAAGTATGTGGGAAGTTATTATGATATATGAAGATTGTAATATTTTTGATGCTCTAAACAAAAGTATGCATTTTGCAAAAAAACATTTTGGTATAATTTTACTCATTGAAATTTTGAAAAATATTTTTACTAGTAATAATAAAAACTTAAAATTTAGAAGCTCTGACAGATTTTCATTTAAAAATACTAAAACAATCAATCTTCCATACTTTTTCAACAGCACAAATATTAAACCTGCTATACTAATTTTAGGTATATTAATAACTACTATATTCGAATTATTTTTTGATGTACTTATGTTTGAATTATATATTGATCGCAGAGATAGTATCGAACAAATATAAAGAGTAGACGAATCGTCTACTCTTTTTAAAAAACTATCTATTTTTATCTCTCAGCCCATAATCTTTCAGCAGTTTTAGCCCATTTTTCTGCAATATCTTCACATTTTTTTGTTAATTCATCAACAGGTTCTTTATCTATAGGTTGTGTAGAATGTGCTTTAGAATTATGAACCATTTGTCTTAACTTTTCAGGATTATCAAGCAAAGGACATGGTCTTAGATGATTCTTATTAAAAGGTTGATTCTTCTTATATTCCATAAATATTGGTGATTTCAATGCTTCTAATAATGAAACATCTTTTATATTAACATTTGAATAATGTATAAAAGCACAAGGTTCAACATCTCCATTAGCATTTATGTGGAAGTAATTTCTTCCTCCAGCTATACATCCATTTACAAACTCTCCATCATTCCAGAAATCAAGTATAAATATCGGTTTTTTCTCTCGCATCTTACGTACAAATTGATACATATATTCTCTTTGATCTGGTCTAGCAACTAAATCTAATGCAGCATCTTTTCCAAGAGGCATATATGTAAAATACCATCCAAATGTACATCCTTTCTCAATCATTAAATCTAAATATTTTTCTGAACCAACAACATCTACATTTTTACTATGATAACAAGTTGAAAAGCCAAAAACTATTCCTTCTTCTTTTAATAAATCCATTGCTTTCATAACTTTTTTAAACGTACCTTTACCTCTTCTCATATCAGTTTCATCTTCAAAACCCTCAACGCTTATAGCCAAAGCAAAATTTCCTACTCTTGATAATTCTTTTACAAATTTTTCATCAACTAATGTTGCATTTGTAAAAGCTAAGAACATACAATCATTATGCTTTTCTGCTATTTCAATTAAATCATCTTTTCTGACTAATGGCTCTCCTCCAGAATATATATACATATATATACCTAATTCTTTGCCTTCTGTTATAATTCTATCTAGTAACTCATTTGATAATGAATCTTTTTTATTATAGTTAGAAGCCCAGCATCCTATACAATTTAAGTTACATTTCGCTGTTGGGTCCATTAAAATAGCCCAAGGAATATTAATATCTAGCTCCTTTCTAAAATTGTCTGCTATAGGTATACCTACTAATCCAGAATTAATAAAAAAGTTAATCAACGTCTTCTTTCTTACTTCAGGATTAATTTCGGTAAAAACTCTCCTTATTAGCATATTCCAGTTATTATCTGGATCCTCACATATTTTTCTTAAAGATTTTATACTTTGTTTATGATTTTCTTTTTTTGCTATTTTATCTGCCCAATCTAATATTTTTGATAAATTCTCCATAGGATTTTTTTCAATATAGTTCAATCCTTCTTTTAATACTACTGTGCTTAATAATTTTTTAGCCATCTTCACAAAGACCTCCCCCTTTTATTAATAGATTTTAAATATTTTTTAATTTAATACTAATCTATTATATTTTATATAAACATATGTGTTTATTTCGTCATATATGTCAATAATAGAGTAAAAAAAAATTATACCTTTAAGCCATCAATTAATATGTTTATAGAATTAAGATGGCTCTTTGGATTATAATCTTTTTCAAAAGCAATATGAAATAACGAAGATTCAACTAACCCATATAGTACTTTCGACATAGTATCCTTATCTACATTCTTTATCTCTTTTGATTCAATAGCTTCATGTAATATATTTCTAAATGTATTTCTTAGTTCTAGTGCATGTTCACGCACCTTTTCTAATATTTCACTATTTTCCCTTTCAAGAATAAGCCAAAAATCAACAAGTAGATACATATTTTTAGTATTGCTATGATATAACACAAGTTTTTCTATAATCTCTTTAAGCTTATCTATAAAACTAGAATCTTTTTTCTCCAAAGTTTTTCTTATATCACTCTTTATTGTATCAACAATACTCTTAATCACATAATGGAATATTTCTTCTTTATTGCTAAAATACTGATATAATGTAGTTCTACCCATTCCACATCGACTAGCTATCTCTGAAAGATTAGTATTGTAGTATCCTTTCATAATAAAAACACTTATAGCCTTTTCAACAATTTCTTTTTTCTTTTTCTCATAATCAACTATTTTTGGCACGTTTCCCCCTCCACTATTACTCTTTACTATAATTATATCACTCTCGACACTAGTGTCAATAAAAAATATAAACTAACTTAGAACAAAATCTTCGATTTAAATAAATTAAGGAAGATTTTGCCCTAATCCATTACGAAAATTATATTTAAAATTATTCACAATTCAATGTAGTTTATAACGACTCTGGCATGTAAACATGCCAAACGAAGTTTCAATAAAATCAACATTAAATTTTTAAAATATAAGATTTTATTATAATTTCCTATGGATTATAAAAAAATGCAGAGAATATTTACTCTGCATTTTCATGAGAACTTATCTCAATTATTTCCATTTTTTCAATAGCATCTTCAACTAAACTTTCAATATCAAGAGATGCTTCTGATTTTTCAATATCTTCTAAATTCGGTCTAGTTACTGGATGTTTTGGTAAAAACACAGTACAGCAATCCTCATATGGTAAAATAGATGTTTCATAAGTTCCTATATCCATAGCAATTTCAGTAATTTCTACCTTATCCATACCAATCAAAGGTCTGAATACAGGTCTTTTTACTACCGAATTGGTTACATTAAGACTTTTTATCGTCTGACTTGCAACTTGCCCTAAACTTTCACCTGTAATAAGCGCATCTATTCCCTCTTTTTCAGCAATTCTTTCTGCTATTCGCATCATAAATCTTCTTGATATAATAGTCATTTCATCTTCTGGGCATTTTTCATTTATTTCTCTTTGTATAGGCAATATGTTTACACTATAGAGCTTCATATTACCACAGTATTCAGCTAGTAGACTAGCTAATTTTTTAACTTTTTCTTCTGCTCGCTCGCTTGTAAATGGATAACTATGAAAATGAACCGCATCTATTGAAACTCCTCTTTTTGCTATCATAAATCCTGCAACTGGACTGTCTATTCCTCCAGATAACAATAAAAGTGCTTTACCATTAGTACCTACTGGCAATCCTCCATAACCTCTTATCTTATCTGTATATATATAACAATAATCTCTAATATCTACCTTTACTAATAAATCAGGATTATTAACATCTACTTTTAATACTTTCAATTCTCTTAATATTGCAGCTCCAATTTTTCTGGCAACATCCATCGATTTTATTGGAAATTTTTTATCTGCTCTTTTCACTTGAACTTTAAATGTTTTAACTTCTTTATATGCAACAGTCTGCTTAACAGCCTCTATAGCTTTTTTAATCATTTTTTCCATGTCTTTTTCAACTCTATATCCTGGACTTATATAAACTATACCAAAAACTTTTTTAAGTTTTTCAACTATCTCATCTATATTTTCATCATCTGTAATAACATATATTTTCCCTTGATCTCTATAGACCTTAGGTTCACCCAATCCTTTTATAGAATACTTAATTTGATTCAATAATTTCTTTTCAAAATATGACCTATTTAAGCCTTTTAAGGCAATCTCTCCAAAACTTATACTCACTATTCTTTGCAAATTTCATCACCTCATTGTAATTTTTCTTATGTCTCTAACTGACTTTTCAAGCTTATCAATCACATACTCAATTTCTTCCTTTGTATTATAAAAAGCAAAACTAAATCTTATAGCTCCATCAATTTCTTTTTCTTTTAAACCTATACTTTTAAGCACATGACTCCTTCCCTTTTTATGCGAAGAACATGCAGAACCTGTAGATACAAATATACCATCTTCTTCTAAATAATGCAATAATACTTCACCTTTAACTCCAATAAACGATATATTTACTATATGCGGAGCACATCTATCATCAGTATAGCTATTTATCTTGATATTATCAATTCTTTCTATAACTTTATCAATAAAATATTTTTTAATCTCTAATATATGATTTTTTTCATTTTCAAAATTATTTTTTATAATTTCGACAGCCTTACCCAGTCCTACAATCCCTGGTGTATTTTCTGTTCCTGACCTTAAACCTTTTTCTTGATTGCCACCAAAAATAATCGGTTCTAAAATAGTACCATTTTTAATATACAGCCCACCTACACCTTTTGGTCCGTGAATTTTGTGCCCACTAAAAGAAAAAGTATCTACTCCTAAATTTTTAAGCTGTACATCTATTTTACCAAAAGCCTGTACTCCATCTACATGCAGTTTTACATTCTTATTTTTCTTTTTAATTATTTCAATTACTTCTTTAATAGGCTGTATTGTTCCTATCTCATTATTAACCATCATAATAGATACTAAAATTGTTTTATCATTTATACTGTTTTCAAGCTGCTTTAAATCGACAATACCCTTTTCATTAACATCTAAGTATGTAACTTCAAATCCTTTATCTTCATAGTGTTTAAATATGTTTAATACCGATGGATGTTCAATTTTAGTAGTTACAATATGATTTCCTCGCTTTGCATGTTTTTTTATCAATCCATGTATAGCTATGTTATTGCTTTCTGTTCCACCTGAAGTAAAAAAGATTTCTTTGCTGTCTACTCCTAAAAATTTACTAATTATCTTTCTTGATTTTTCTATTTCCTTTTCTGCTTCTAACCCTTTTCTATGCAAAGATGATGGATTTCCATATACACTTTTTAACATATATATCATAGCATCAATAACTTCATCTCTTGGTTTTGTCGTAGCACTATTGTCTAAGTAAACTTCCATTTAAATCACCTCATTTATCATAAGTTATCACTAACATATACTATATCCATATTATATATAAATATATTTTAATTTAAAAGGAAAAAGAGTTATTTGAAAAAAATCTGCTAAAAAATACAAGTTTGTCAACAATATGTTTATCATATACTAATTTTTTAAAAAATTTTTTAAAAAATATTGCGCATTTTGTCGGATTTTGTTACAATTTAGATAGTTATCCCCCTGGTAACCTCAATTACCTCTATTCCCATTTATTATTTTGTGCTAAAAGGCTCTAATTATAGAGCCTTTTTGCTTTATCTTTCATTGTCTTAAGCAATGTTTTTTTCTTGTAATAAATACATTTTTCATATATACCTAGGATCCTTTCATAATCTTTTTCCTCTTTTTTATTTTTTCTTTTTTTCCTGTCAACAGTATAATTCAATCTAAAAACCATAATAACCAATCCTTTTCTGTTTTTTCTATAAATATGAGTTAAGAACAAAATCTTCGTTTTAAATAAATTATAAGGTAGATTTTGCCCATATCCATTACGGAAATTACATTTGAAATTATCCACAATTCAATGTAGTTTATAACGACTCTGGCATGTAAACATGCCAGACGAAGTTTCAATAAAATCAACATTAAATTTTTAAAATATAAGATTTTATTATAATTTCCTATGGATTATAAAAAACTTTATATAAATACTATTATTAAAATTTGATTTTATGCTTTATTTTTCAATAATGTAAAATTATTAATGTTCTATAATCTTATTAAATAAACAACTTTTTATGATTTGTAGAACTACTATATGGTAAAATAATAATGTCATTATATTTTTGAGGGGGACTGTAAAATGAAAAAAAAAGTTGCAGTTATTTTTACTGGCGGTACTATTTCAATGAAAATTGATCCTCGTATTGATGCTGCAATCCCTGCATTATCAAGCGAAGAAATTTTAGCCATGGTTACAAATATTGAAAAATTTGCTGAAATTGAAATTATAAACTTTGCTAAACTTCCTGGACCACATATGACTCCAGATAAAATGATTGAATTAGCAAAGCTAGTTAAAGAAACAATAAAAAGAGATGATATAACAGGTGTTGTAATTACTCATGGAACGGATACTTTAGAAGAAACTGCATATTTACTGGATTTAACAATAAAATCTGAAAAACCAATCATAGTTGTTGGAGCTATGAGAAATGGTTCTGAATTAGGTTACGATGGCCCAAGTAATTTGTCAGCTTCAATATGTACGGCTATATCTGAAAAAGCTAAAGGTAGAGGCGTTCTTGTAGTCATGAATAATGAAGTTAATGCTGCAAGTGAAGTAACAAAAACAAACACACTTTCATTGAACACTTTTAAATCACCAGAATTTGGACCTTTAGGAATTGTAGACAATGATGAAGTAATATTCTATAGAGATATAGTAAATCATGAACATATTGAAACCGATTCAATTGAACCTAAAGTAGCTCTAATAAAATGTGCTGCTGGTATGGATGATGACATTATTAATTTTTGTATTGAAACGGGATATAAAGGGATAGTCATTGAAGCTTTAGGTAGAGGAAATGTTCCACCAGGCATGGTAAATGGTATTAAGAAAGCCATAGAAAACGATATCCCAGTTGTTATTGTATCAAGATGTCCAACTGGTAGAGTTCTGGATACTTATGGATATCCTGGTGCTGGTAAAACACTTAGACAATTAGGTGCTATATTTGGCGACAACCTTCCAGGTCAAAAAGCTAGAATTAAGCTGATGTTAGCTTTAAGCGTAACTAAGGATATAAATAAGATAAAAGAAATATTTGAAAAAGACATATATAAATAGGGCATTTATATTGCCCTATTTCATTTTTATTATTCTAAGTCTATTTATAGCAGCTGCAACTTCGTAAGGACGAGGTATGGCCAAATTTCCTGCAGGACTTCCTGTATAAGGAGAAATAATATCTAAACCCTTTTCTTCAATGTCTTTATATAATTTTTTAATAATATCTGTTAAAGGAGTTTTATCATTTATGTACTTATCCTTAATAAATTTAATAATATTTGCTATTGCCTCAGTCTGACTTGAATCTACAAGCTGTTCTACAAAAGATAAATCTATTACAGTTTTCCCATACATAATTTTATCTATGCCTTTTACTTTGATTTTCTCTTTTCCTTTTATTTCTAAACTCTTTTTGATAGGAATTCTATTTTTTATTTTTCCAAATTCCCCACTTACCTCTATCTTCCTTAAACTTCTATACTCTTCACTAATCTTTTTTGCCTTATCTGTTACATCTTTAGGTTCATAATTTTCCATCATAATTACACAATCTGCAACATCAAAATAATCTCCTGAGCCTCCAACTACTAGTATTGTAGAAATGTTCATCTTCTCGTATAATTGTCTGACCCTATCAATAAAAGGAGTTATAGGTTCTTTTTCCTTTGAAACTAAGCTTTGCATTCTTCCATCTCTTATCATAAAATTAGTTGCACTAGTATCTTCATCTAATAATAGCAAACTAGTTCCTACTTCTAATGCTTCCATTATATTAGCAGCTTGAGAAGTACTTCCACTAGCGTTTTCAGTCGTAAAATCTTCTGTTGTTAAACCAAAAGGTAAATTGCTGATAAATGGTGATATATCTACATTTTCAATTTTTCTTCCGTCTTCAGCTCTAATTTTAACAGCATCTTCTATTGTAAGTACGAATTCTCTTCCATCCCCTGGTATATGATTATATACTCCTCTTTCAATAGCTTTTAATAGAGTAGATTTTCCGTGATAACCTCCTCCTACAATTAATGTTACACCACGTTTTATTCCCATCCCCTTAATATGACCCCTATTGGGCAAATTAAACTCTACTTCTAAAGACTTTGGTGATTTGAAAGGAATAACTTTTCTACCCTTCATAGGTCTATCACTTATACCACTTTCTCTTGGTAGGATTGAATCATTAGCTACAAAAGCTATCAGTCCTCTCTTTCTCATTTCTTCTCTCAAAAATACTTGGTCTTCTATAAGATTCACATAATCAACCATCAAAGTCTTATTAAAATTATCATATATTAAAGAGTTTTCAACTATTTTAGGTATCTCATTAAATAACATTTCTATTGCAATTTTTGCAAGTATTTTTCTTCCTCTTGCAGGAAGTCCAACAAAAAACCTTATTTCTATATAATTTTCATTTACCTTAGCTGCCGTTCTTTCTAATATTTCCTGTCCTCCAACATCTATATGTATGAGGCCACTTTTTCCAGTTCCTCTAATCCCCTTTGAATTGCTTTTAATTTCTTTATGAAAACTCCTTATCAAAAAATCTTCTAAAGCTATTTTTTTATACTTAGTATCGAAATATTTCTTAGGTATCTTAGCTTTTTCAATAGAAATTCTTACTCTCATTCTACTAGGTGAAGCAAATGGATCACCTTGCACATAATCTATATAAAGTATAAAATCATTAAAATCATATTCACCTTGTATTTCTTTATATAATTTATAGCCTTTATTATCTAACTGATTTAACTTTTTTCTTAAAAACTCCTTACTCCTCATGTAAACGCCTCCTGTTTAATTTTGCTAAAAAAAAGAGGACTTAAGCCTCTATTCTATGATGTCAATTATTTCTATATCTTTCGCTTTCATTAAATCAATAAAATCATCCTCTACCTTTACAACTGGTCTAGTAGGAATATTTTTGTTTACATATACAATTTCACCTATAGATCCATTACTTAACTTAACTAAATTACCTATATAAAACTTCGAAATATTATCCAAAAAAACAGTAGAAATTCTTGCATCTAAAACTCCAAATCTATTTTCAGCTATAAGTTCAGCTACCTTAAACGGTGATTTTTTATCTTTATATATCCTTTTTGAAGTCATTGCATCAAAAATATCACAAACTGCAATTATTTTACCAAACTCATGTATCTTATCTGACTTAAGTCTTAAAGGATATCCACTACCGTCCTCTCTTTCATGATGTTGCAAAACTCCAAAAGCTATATTTTGACTGATCCCTACAGTTTCTCTAAGAATATTATATCCAAATACAGTATGTTTTTTTACAATATTAAATTCCATTTCATTTAATCTACTAGGTTTTTCAATTATATCTTTTGATACTTTCAACTTACCAATATCATGAAATATTCCCGAAAGTGCCAATTGTTTCAATTCTCTCCATGTATATCCTAACCATTTACCTAACATAATTGATAGCATACAAACATTTAAAGAATGTTGAAAAGTATAATCGTCACTTTGTTCAATCTGTCTCAATCTACCTAATATGTTGTTACTACTAGTTATTTCATCTATAATATCATTTACTTCATCACTTATTTCTGAAATTATAATTTTTTTTCCTAGCTTTATATCTTTTAAAACCTTTTTTGTTTTTTTAGCTAATTTATCATATTTATTAATAAATGATTTCTGTTTATTTTTATTTACTTCTTTTATTTCACCTGTTATCTCAAGAACATTCAGATAACTTACATTCATATTTTTTAAATGTAGTATATTTTTTTTATTTAAAACAGTTCCACTTTTAAGTAATATATTACCAGTATTTAAATCTTCAACATCCTCAATTAAAACCATTCCCGGCATAACTTCATCAATCTTTATAATACCCATACTAATCCCGTTGACTTATATCTGAAAAAACTATTTTTATTAAGCCAACGGTCTATACCCCCCTTTCTAGAACTCATATTTATATTTTCGATAATACTACTATAAATCCTTCAACTTTTCATTGTGCCATCTTGAGCTTTGACCAACTTATCAAGAATTCTAGCTACAACTATAGTCAAAATTATAGCTGTAATTAGTCTAAAGCTTAAAAGTAACCATCCATTAGCACCAATCGCTACAAATAGTAAGGTATCTTCAAAAATTGAATGACAAGAAACTAAAAAAATCATAAGCAAATACAAATCCTTTTTCTGTAACTCGCCTTCTTTCGCAGATTGAATTATTACACCTGCACCATATGCTAAACCAAAAATTAAACCTATTAACAAAGGAAAAATAGAATTTTTTGATAATCCTAAAAATCTTGCTACTGGTTTCAATAAATTAGATAACTTATCAAGAAATTTAAAATTTTTAAGTATCTCCATGAGTATCATTAAAGGTATTATCACCTTAGCAATAGTTAATATTGAATTAATACTACCATTAACTGCTTCTTTAAATATCAAAACTAAATCCAGTTTAACCCCCTCCTAAATTACCAGGTTTAATATAATTCCAGATAATATAGCTAAAGTCAATCTTAATAAAATAACACCTAAAACACTAATTCCAATTTTTTTGGCTACAACAGTTTCCATAAACAGACTGTGAGAAAAAGAAAGCATTACAGCTATTATTGTATATTGTTTAACTGTTAATGTTAAAGTAGATACAGCACCTAAAGCTGCATATAAATTTAATACATTTCCCAGAACTAATACTATAGATGCTTCTCCAGGCAATCCGAAAATATTCATAAAAGGTGAAAAAAGATTAGAAATCCAATCTATAAAAGGTGTATATTTAAGAAATGTTATAATAAAATAAACAGTTATAATGATTTTTGAAAGAAAAAATGTTGTTTGTAAACCACTTTTCAAACCATTAAACATAGCATTTCCTATAGTACCTGTAACTCTTTTTTGCATAATAACTCCCTTCCATTAATTTTATAATTTACTGATTTTTATTATATCATAACTAAAAGTTTTATAAATCAAATAGGAGGTAAATGAATCAATTCATCTACCTCCTACTTGATTTTTTATACAACATATCTATACTCACCATTTTCCTTTATATTAAAAAAATCTGAATAATTTATTTCAAATATATCTTTATTAATATGGGATATCTTTACTTTATTTTTAATTAAATAAGTAAATACTCCACAATAGGATATATCTCCTTGAATTATTGCACCGTATATTATTCCATCTTTATGAATTATTTTCTTGTATGTATCCCTATACTCCTCTATATCCACATTATAACTTTCATCTGGAGCTTCTATTAAGCCTAAAGAAACTGTTTGAAGTCCTAAAAAGTTCATAGAGTTCCTCAATTCAAAGTAATCCTCTAGCTCCCTATCTATTCCAGCCATATTGTAGCCTGCTACTATACCCTGTTTTACAGCCAAGGGCCATATAGGGCTTGTTCCACATACATCTCCTGCTGCATAGATATCTTCAACATTAGTTTCACATCTATTATTTATAACTATTCCCTTATTTATTTTTATAATATTTTCTTCTATAAAATCTATATTTGGTCTAACTCCTGTAGCAACTACTATCATTTCACAATCTATAACTTCTCCAGTATTTAATTTTACTCCTTTTACTCTACTATTTTCATCTAATAATACTTCTTCTGCTCTAACTCCTTTTTTAATTTTAACTCCCTTAGCTTCAAATAGTTTTTCATATCGTAAAGAAGCTCTTTCATCAAGCTGCATAGGAAGAATTTTTTTTACCATTTCGACTAACGTAATATTTATATTTTGTTCTAAAAGCCCAACAACAGTATCTATTCCTACTAAACCCGCTCCTAATACTAATACATTTTTTGTATTTTTTGCTTCTTCCTTTATTTTAATAGCATCTTCAATATTTCTTAAACCATAAATACCTTTACCTTCCCTCAAATTTTTAACTGGAGGCATAAATGAAGAAGAGCCTGTAGCTATTAAGAGCTTATCATATTCTAAACTTTCACCATTATCTAAAATAACCTTCTTTTTATCTATATCAAGTCTTTCTACTTTAGTATTTTTTATCCAATTGATTTTATAATTTTCTGAAAATCTTTTATCTACAAAATTAAGTTCTTCAATATTCTTTTTATCAGCTATTATATGATGGAGCATACACCTTGAATATATATATTTATCCTTTGAAACCATTGTTATATTTGCATCTTCATCCAATTCTCTAATAGTCTTAGCACAATTAACCCCAGCAGCACTTGCTCCTAAAATAACATATCTCATGCTATTCATCCTCCCCTATACTTAAACATCCGGTAGTACAACTTTCAACACATCTAGGTATTTCTCTATCTCCACACATATCACATTTTAATACTACCCTTTTCTCTACTTCATCAGCCTTTAAAACTCCATAGGGACATGCCATAATACACATGAAGCATGATGAACATTTTTCTTCATCATATAATACTAGTCCACTTTTTTTATCCTTTGTCATAGCACCACTCATGCAAGTATATACACATTCTGGTTCTTCACAATGTCTACAAATAATTGGTGTTGGACATTTATTTTTATCAAGCTCTATATGATTTCTACTTCCATTAGATACGTCTTCTAAATCTAAATCATAAATGCTCTTTCCTTTTTCATTATGCTCAGCCATACATGCAAGCACACAATTAAGACAGGCCATACACAAGTCTCTATCGACTTTAATTCTTTTTAGCACTGCAATCTCTCCTTTCGCCCTATTGCTAATTGGTTGTAAAGGGAAAATAGATTATGCTATTTTCCCTTCATCTTCTACAACTAGTCCTAGTGACTTTCTTCTTTCAATGACTATTTGTTCTAATTTATCTGCTGCTTTTTTTACATCATCTTCAAGGATTAACTGCCCTCCTGTCATATTAGTCAAAGTATTTGTTAAAACTTCAGTAACTAATTTACTACCTGTTATAAATGGAGGTATAGCTAAATGTAATGGAAGTCCCAATGCTAGCCCGAAGGCTCCATCGGCTAACGCTTGCTCTTCTAGCCATTGTGGAGCTGATAAAACTAATGGCAGTTCAGGTATATCTATACCTAATGCTTCTGCAAGCTCAGTAGCTACTATTTCAAGTCTACCTATAGCTAAGCATGGCCCAAAATTAAGTACTGGAGGAATACCTAGACTTTCACATACTGATTTCAAGTTGTCTCCAGCTAGACTTGCTGCCTTAGGTGACATTAAGCCTACATTTTCTAATCCACCACTTGAACAACCAGCTGATAATACGATAATATCTCTTTTGATTAGTTCTTTAGTAAGCTCAACAGTAAATACGTCATGTCCCATAGCTGTTAAGTTTGAACAACCTACTATTCCAGCAACCCCTTTGATTTTACCTTCAGCTATTAAGGCTATAAGTGGTTTCCATGTATTCCCTAAAAATTTTTTCAATGACTTTTCACTTACGCCCGTAATTACGTCATCATGTCCATGGTCCTTTGGAATATCTATTTTTACTTTACCCCTTCGATTTTTATAGCTTTCTAAAGCTTTATTTATGATGTATTCAGAAATCTCTTCTTCTTTATTCATGTTGAAGTTTACATATTCTGCATTTGCCTTTTTAGCAACATCATCAAGACAAATCATTCCTACCATATATTCATCTGCTATTGGCTCTATACCTGGTAATGTACAGTTAAACTCTGATACTATATAGTCAATAGCGCCTGTTGCTATAAGACCTTCGCTTGTAAAATTATTACCTACATGTCCTGAAAATACTTCCTGATAATGCTGACCTCTAAGCTGTAAATCTTGACCTACACATGTACATCCAACTAATTTGAAGCCCTTTGCCCCTACGCTTTCTGCTAATCTCTTGATATCTTCATCGATTAATCTATCTTGTAAATGGGATATAACTGAATGTTGATGTCCAGTAATCATAATATTTATATAATCTTCATCTACAACCTTAAATCCTACTGATGCAGTTCTTATTACTGGCTCTCCAAGCATTACATCATTTAATAAATTTGTAAGAGTCAATCCATAAAGACCTGTACAAATGCCAAGATTTAATGAATGTAATAACATATCAACTGGATCACTATTTAAATTAGTTGATGTCTTTACTATGGCATCAAATACTTCTGATTTTGCACCACCCGGAAGTATATTTAATTCTTCCCATTTTTTATATCTTGGTTTATAAGCCATTTTTTCAACTAATTCCATTTTTTCATGTCTTGCTTTATATAAATCATTTAAAACTTTGTCTGCTACTTTAATCGCCTTTTTATGAATATCATCTTCTTGAATACCAAATAGCTCAGCCAATTCATTTAAAGTATTTATCCCTTTAATTTTTCCTTTCTTTTCTCCAACAGCTTTTAAGTTTCTAGCTGTATTTTCAACAACATGTAAGTAACATGCAGCACCTGAAGCAACTGCTCTTAAAAAGTTTCTAGCTACTATTGTATCTGCAGTAGCACCACATACTCCCCTAGGTGATTTTGGAGTTATTCTACATGGCCCATTCGAACATAGTCTACAACATACACCTTGCTGCCCAAATCCACATTTAATACTTTGAGTCTGGACCCTATTAAATGAAGTTTCAACCTCCTTAGATAAAAGGAATTTTTCTAATTTTTTGTCAGAAGATCTACACATTTTCATAAGTTATTCCTCCTTTTATACTATACTAATTTTGTATACTTTTTATTGAATGTATACTAATTTAGTATAATTTTGCCCATAATAATATTTACTTATTCTTGTTAATTTTAATTTAATCATTTATAATCTATTGCTTCATTAAATCTCTAAAATTTACACTCTCAAGTTCCTCTATTAACTTCTTCCTCACTTTAAAAAGGGCTTTATGGATATCACAGGTATTGGTTCTATGAAGATTACAATGCTTATCATCGTATTGGCACCTATTTACATAGATAGGTCCATCTATTGCCTCAATAACATCCTTTAATGTAATATCTTCTGGATTTCTATTTAATGAATATCCTCCATTTACCCCTCTAAAAGATTTTGTCAGCCCAGCCTTAGTTAACTTTCTAAGTATTTTTAAAGTAAATCTAGTTGGTATATTTTCACTTTCGGATATATTTTTTGCATCTACTGTGGTATCCATACCAGCCTTCGAAAGAAATAAAATTATTCTTAAAGCATAATCTGCTTCCTGTGTTATTTTCATTTGTTCACTCCATCTCCAACAAAAGTATACTTGTTTAGTATATTTTTATAATAATATATCGTTATAAGTATGTCAATATTTTTTTCAAATTATATTATCATAAAACTATTGTAGGAAGTTTTAAGAAATGTATTAGTTATACTTAAACAAAAAACCTGAGTTTTTTACTCAGGCTCAGATTATGCTAATCTCTGTAAATTAATATCTGATAGATTCGTCCATTTTCCACATTTATCTCCCCATCTAGCTATAACTTTATCTTCAGCTAATATTTGAATAACTTCACACATATTTGCACAGTCATTACATTCAAAACCTTTAACTTTATAATCAATATCAGCAACTTCAAATCCCTTAAACTTTGATGCTTCTTTTGACTTGACTTCTTTCCTAGCCAATATTGCTGACCCAATTGCCCCCATTACATCATAATGCTTTGGTACATATATTTCCATATCAAGAGCTTTTTCAAAAGCTCTTTTTATTCCTACATTTGCTGCAACTCCCCCTTGAAATACAACTGGAGCAAGAATTTCCTTACCTTTTCCTACATTGCTTAGATAATTTCTTACTAAAGCTTCACATAAACCGTTTATGATATCCTCTTGATTATGTCCTAATTGCTGCTTATGAATCATATCTGATTCCGCAAATACTGCACATCTTCCAGCAATTCTAATAGGGTTGTTTGATTTTAAGGCTAATTCACCAAATTCTTTTATATCTATTCCCAACCTAGCAGCCTGCCTATCTAAAAATGAACCAGTACCAGCTGCACATACTGTATTCATAGCAAAATCAGTTACTATACCATCCCTCAAAATAATAATCTTAGAATCCTGTCCTCCTATCTCTAATATTGTTTTAACATTAGGTACATAATTTAATGCTGCTACAGCATGTGCCGTAATTTCATTTTTGACAATATCAGCACCTATTAATATACTTGCTAAATATCTTCCACTACCCGTTGTTCCTACACCCTTTACTTCTATTTCACCAATTTCTTCTTTTATTTCCTTTAAACCAAACTGAATAGCTTTTATTGGTTTCCCTTTAGTCCTTATATATTTTTTTACTATAACATCATTATTTTCATCTATAATAACAATATTTGTACTTACAGAACCTACATCAACTCCTAGATAACACTCTTTCAAATTTCTTTTCCTCCCTTCTTCTCTCTAACAGATCAACAAACGCTTCTAATCTTGTAACATAACCTGTTTCCCCAGTTAACTCATCTACTATCAAAGTTAATATTGGAATATCATAATCTTTTCTAACAGTCTTAAGTATTGTCTCAGCTACTATTTCTGGCATACAGGTAAATGGCAAAAGTTGTATAACACCATCATATCCTTTTTCTGCATACATAATTGCACTTCCAACAGTCTCTCTTCCATGTCCACCAACTAAAGTGCTTATGTATGGTTTTGCTGCCTTCCAAGCCTTCCTCTCTTCACTTAATCCTAAATGGCCAAGTGTAAGATTATGTTCTACCCATCTAGATGTAGTTAAAAACTTATCTACCCAAACTCCCATATGTCCAAGTTTTCTCTCGATATCTAAATTAACATATGGCTCGATAACAGTATATATCTCACCTACAATTCCAACTTTTAATGGACGTTTTGTATTATCAACCTCTACTTTTTCAAGCTCTTTAAAAGCTCTTTTTATCAGTTTTTTAGTTTCCATAACACCTTTAGCTTTTAAAACATCTTCACTAAACTTTTGCATAATTCTATCTACTTCATAACTATTTACAGCATAGGCACGTTTTTTATTTGAAAATTCAAATAATCCATCCACTTCTTTCAGTATAATTCTTCCCCTATTAAAACTCTTTAATATCTTAATCGGATTCTTTGTATTTACTGCTTTTGTTATATTATTTATCAATTCTTTATAATTACCATCTGGAGGATCAAATACTATAATATCCACATCATATCCCAAATCCTTTAAAATCTCTCTTTCTATTACTGGATAAAAGCCAAATCTACAAGGTCCACAACTACCAGTTATTAGTATTGTATCTGCTCCTCTTTCTATACTTTCAATATAATTGCCTATATTGATTTTTAAAGGTAGACAAATCGATTCTGGTGAATATTTGGTACCTAATTCAAGTGTACGCTTACTACATTTTGGTGGTACTATCACTTCTAGCCCTAAATCTTCAAGCATTGCTTTCACTGCAATGTAAGTATTACCCATGTGTGGAAATGTAATTTTCATTACTGTCCCTCCATATAATCATATCTATAAATGCCTCTAGTCTTGTATTAACTCCAGCCTCCCCTGAATGTTCATCAATAGTTACTAATGTAAATGGAACTTTAAATTTTTTTGCCTTTCTGCAGACCAAATCGATTAAAACAGAATCTAAACCACAGCCAAATGAAGAGATATAAATTATCCCATCAATTGCATTTTCCTCGATTAAATAAAAAGAAGCACCTACAATCTTTCTTCCAAAACTCCAAAACATTCTTTTAGGTAATTTTGATGCATAATAATTTATTTTATCTATACTTACAATATCTGGAGTTATTACTCTCATATTCTCTTTCTGCAGTTTTTCAATAAGTTTCATACTTAAAAATTCATCATATAAATTGTAAGAATGTCCTAAAACAAGAATTTTATATTTGCTATTTTTTAATGTTGTAATGCTATTAATATATTTGTTGTAAACTTTAATTGCTTCAATAGGTATTACCCCATTAGCTAACAACTTTCTATATTCATTAAATCTATCAATAGCTTTATTAAAAACCAAGTCTATCTTCTTATTATTAGATGTGAAAAATTTACCAATTTCTATTACTGACTTACGTAAATTAGTATTCGATTTTAACAGATTAATCTCTACATCTATTACTGGTGGCAAATTACCAATTGAATTTTTTACCATTTCAGGTAATCCTAATAATTTAGGACATAAATATTCTTTTTTACAAACGCTAATAAACTTAGGTATAAACAAATAATCAACTTTATTTTTAAGTTCCTCTACATGACCATGAAATACTTTTACAGGTAAACACGCTTCATCAACGCAACTAGACACTCCAGCATTTAATATAGATTTATTTGTATTTGAAGATAATACTATTTCTGCTCCTAACTCAGTAAAAAACTCTTTCCATAAAGGATAATATTCATAATAGAGTAATGCCTGTGGTATACCGACTCTATAAGCCATAAAACACCTCCTATCCAACTATTATTATGGTCAAATAATTTTATAAATAAACATTAAATAGATTGAAAAAAAGACTCCTTAATCGGAGTCTTTTTTAAAGCTAGTATTTTGTTCATAACTTAATATTAACTCTGCAATATTATATAAAGCCAATTGTAAATCTTTTTTAGAGGTATTTAATTCAAGTGAATTCTCCAGATATTCAAAAAACTCTTCCATACTACTGAACTGTTCATTTAAGATACTTAACAGTCTTCTCATTCTAACTTTTCTATAAACATTTGTCATATCTTTTATATTTCGGTCTATATATTGAATAAAATTATCAACTGCCTGTTCCAAATAATCATCAGATACAATTTTAAAATCATCTACATTTAATGATTTAACTTCCTTATAACCTGAATCCTTTAAGTAAGAAAAAACTTCTATCATTTCAAAATAAAAACTATTCAAATAGTCTTCATAATCCTCATCCATCATTTTTTTACTAACTTTTTCCATTAATTTGACTGATTCATTTAAAGAAGTAATTATATAGTCAATTTTTTCTTCACAAATCAATAATAATTCTTGGCCCTTTTCTAAATTTTTTTCACTCATTACTTCTTTAAGTTGTTTTATTGTTTTCTTAATATTTTCTCTATCTAAACCTTTAATTAAATATTTTTTAGTCTTTTCAATAACTATAAATTTATTTATTATTATCCCAAGTCTACTTAACATCGTCGTTAAATCATATATTTCTAAAAGCAATCTTGAAATTTCGTCTTTTAATTCTTCCACTTCCTTCAAATCAGCAGATTTAAAATCAAATTTTTTATAACCTTGTGTCTTTGTAAAATAATAATCAAAACTTTTTCCATATTGTAAGTTTAATGAACCATTAAACATACTCTTTAGTTCTTCTATATAATCATTGACACTACTTTCGTTAAAATCCTTTAAATAATTTAGTAAAGCATTTCTTACAATATCATAAAATTTGTGTTTAGACATTCTAAATGGCACTAATCGTATGATTTCGGAAATTTTTTCCTGTAATGTGTTTTTATCTGATACTAAGAATTTAAATATATCATTATAAAAACTTTCAAAATTTACTGTCATATTCGCATAGTCATTATTTTCTTCTATCAATTTTTTATTTAATAATTCGTTAGCAATTTCTAAAGAATATGACATCTCAGTAGCATAACTATTTAAACATTTAATTAAATCAACAATTTTATTTTTAAAATTTCTAAAATACTCTTCTCCTAAGTTATCTTCTATATCACTTAAACCTAATATTATTTCCATATTTAATACTTTATCATTAATTTTTTCAAAATAATCTAAAACATTTTCACCTTCTTTCTCAAGTTTTTCAAATAATTCTCGTTTTTCATCTATATCTCTATTAATCAATATTATGTCCCTAACTATATCATAGAAAGCTATAATCCCAGCATTTTTTAAAAATTCATTATATAAATTTTGTAAATCATTTTCTACCTGAATACTACTATTTATATCTTTCACATTCTTTCTCCTTTCATTCTATACTATGATTATAGTTTAACTGTATATCAAATCTATTTCAAGAAAAAAAGCAGCACAAATGCTGCTTATAAATCATAATATAACCTATACTCCATAGGATGAGGAATGATATTTATTTTCCTTGCATCTTCTCTAATTCTTCTTATATGATCAGTTATAAGCTCTTTAGTAAAAACACCACCTGCTAATAAAAACTCATAATCTTTTTCTAATGCATCAGCCGCTTCATCTAATGATTTTGGTAAGCTCTTAATTTTCTTTCTTTCTTTTTCAGGTAAATCAAAAATGTTTACATCATAAGGACCATAACCTTCTTTAACCGGATCTATTTTATTTAATATTCCATCGATACCCGCCAGTAAAAGAGCAGAAAAAGCTAGATATGGATTAGCTGTTGCATCTGAAGGCCTAAACTCAAATCTCTTCTTCTCTGGTTTTTTAGCATAACCAGGTATTCTTATTACTGAACTTCTATTCGCAGTAGCAAAACATATACTGACAGGTGCTTCATATCCAGGAACTAACCTTTTATAAGAATTTGTACTAGGATTTGTAAATGCAAGTAAAGCTGGAGCATGTTTTAAAATACCACCAATATAATATAAAGCTGTTTCACTTAATCCAGAATATCCTTTTTCATCATAGAAAACTGGTTTGCCATCTTTAAAAAGTTGCATATGCACATGCATTCCGCTACCAGCTTCTCCATACAAAGGTTTTGGCATAAAAGTAACAGTCTTGCCTTCTTGCATAGCTAAATTCTTAACAACATATTTTAAAATCAAAGTTTTATCTGCCATTTCTCTTAGCCTACCAAACTGAGTCTCTATTTCTACCTGCCCTGATCCTCCAACTTCGTGATGATGATACTTAACAGGTATACCCAAGTCTTCTAATTGTCTAGTAATTTTAGACCTTAAATCGTTAGTAACGTCCTTAGGTAAATCTACATGATAACCTTTTTGAAATTCTACTTTATATCCTAGATTTTGATAATCTTTATTACCATTGTTCCAATATGCTTGTTCAGTATCTATGTACACTTCCTGATGATTATTTTTGTTAATAAACGATATATGATCAAATACATAAAATTCAAATTCCGGACCAATAATATATTCATCTGCAATTTGAGTTTCTTTTAAATATTTTTCTGCCTTTTCGGCAATATATCTAGGGTCTGATTGGAACCTCTCACTCTTATCTGTAATTTGATATATATCGGCAATCATACTCAATGTTGGTACTTTACAAAATGGATCTACAAAGGCTGTCTTAATATCAGGTTTAAAAATCATATCTGATCTTTCAACACTTAAAAAACCATAGCTTGACCCATCAAAACCTATACCATCTTCTAGTATCTTTTCGTTAAATCTCTCTACTGGTATCGATAAATGATGCCACCTTCCTGCTAAATCTACTACTTTAAAATCAATTATTTCTATCCCTTCTTTTTCACAAAAATTAATTACCTGACTAACATCTTCAAACATAAAAATCACCTCTTGTTAAGTTTTCTGTAATTTTATAATATTTCAAAGTTTCTGTAATGTCAAATAAGATTTACCAGAAAACAATGTGCAGTAGGAATAGTTATTAGTTTTCATCATTCGCCTTTTTATTTAACTTTTTTACAAAAAAGAAAAAGTGGCCAATGGCCACATCAGTTAGCTAAAAGCTCATTAATTGCTTCATCTACATAATAAACCTTTTCAAAATCATCTATTTTATTTATATTAACCCACTTATATTCACTATGTTCATCATTTAATTTAATATCTCCACCTTGATAATCACATAAAAACACTATAGTAATATACTGTTTAGTTCTTATTTCATTAATGCCAGAACTAATACTTAATGGTCTTATAACTTTAACCTTTAACGAGGTTTCTTCAGAAATTTCCCTTTCTAAACTTTCTTTAGGAAACTCTCCAAATTCTAATTTACCTCCAGGAATATCCCATAATCCACTCCCGAATGAACTATCTTTTCGTTTCAATAATAAAACTTCTTCTCCTTTTCTGATAAGTGCTTTAGTAAGTACTCTAAACATAAAATCTTCCTTTCAAATATTTATATATTCCTATTGCTGAATTATTTTTAAATAGTATTCAGACTGAACCATAAGAACTTTTTTAATTGCTCCAATAAACTCCTTATCATACATACTCTTATATGAAAGATAATGCCTATTTGTCTTCACAACTTCCCAACCGTCTCTTAAAATAGATTCTGCATTTTCAAATTCATTTATTTTATATTGTAAATAAGCTTTATTCATTATAAAACATTTTAAAATCTCTATATCATCGGTTGGTAAATCTTGTTCGTATATTTCCATTGCCTTTTCATAATCATTGTTATTAGCATATACTTTCGATTTTATAAATTGTATATTTAATTTAGTCATATTTTCCTCTGCAACAGCATACCACTTATCTAAACCACTTATTAATTTATCAATTTCGATATTATAATCCAAACACTCTTTAAAAATTAATAAAGATTCAATATCGTCAATATCATCCCTCAATTGATAGTTATCCAAAAGCTCAATAAGTAACTTTTCTTTCTCTTCTTTGCTTATAGTATCGAATTTCACTAAATAGTAGTTAACTCCTACAACATTGTAATAACCAGCTTCTTTAAGCTCTTTAAGTGCTTTAATTGGGTCTTTAAGATACAAATGCTGCTCTTCAAAAGGAATATAACCCATCAAACTAATATATTCTAATGTTGAAACAGCTTTTTTATACAATATATCTTTGTCATCTAATTTTCTATCAGAATAATCTCCAAATAGCCTAAAATTATCTCCTAAAGTATAATCAATAAACTCTATATCATTTAAATACTTTCCATTTAAATAATCCATATCATAATATATTCTTTTAATCAAAGTTGCTGACTCAGCTCTTGTTATATTCCTATAAGGTCTAAATGTACTATCTTCATAACCTTCAATTATTCCATTATTTACTAAATTCTTAATTATATCAAAATAATTATAGCTTTGGTCAATATCCACAAATTCTTTAGTTTTTTCATCTATTGGTGGGGTAGTAAAAAAACTAGACAAAATTGTAGCCTCTTCTCTAGTAATATATTTATTAGGCTCAAATTTATTTCCAGGGAAAATATCTTTAAATTTCAGACTAATACTATATTTATCAATAAACTCTGCTATTGATAAAATTTCTTTATAAGCCCAAAAATTACTGTCTAAATCATCATAATGTAAAGTATATTCATTATTTTGTTCAACAATATTATTGGTACTATCAACATTATCGTTTGCTATAACAGATTCACTTTCATCAACTTCTTTATTAATGTCTGTATTACCAGCACTTTCATTTGCTACTTCATAACTACTTTCCTCTTCATTTATAGCATTATTACTAAGTATTTTCTTTTCCATTGCTGCTCTATATAGTATTGTAATATATTCAGCTCTAGTAATATTATCATCTGGTCTGAAGGTACCATCAGGATAACCATTAAAAAGGTTGGCTTCATTGGTAGCCCATAATATCGTATATTCTGCCCAGTGGCCAAAAATATCTAAATAGAAAGTCCCAGCCATCACAATACTATAATTTACAAAAAATAAAGCTATGACCAGTATAAATAAAACTGCTTTGATTTTCTTCATAGTAACCCCCCTTTTGCAGCCAACCTGTATCTACTTTATTCCCATATCTTTTATCATATTTATTATAACATATAATTAACTATTACATCTTTGATACTCATCAATTATACCCATAATTAACAAATCTACACTAAACTTCTTAAGAAAACTAAGAAATACATTTTTAAGATCCTCCTCATCTAATATACTAGGATGAAAACCTACTTCCATTCTGCTCATTATATCTTCAATATGCCTGCTTAGATATAAAGTAAAATATCTATATGAAATATCATCTATTAGCAATTTATAATTTTTTTGATCAGTTAAATAAACTATCAACTTTTCTTTTAGTTCTACTTCATCAATTTTAAAAATCCTACCTATAACTGACTCTTCCTTTTGGATTATTTTCCCTTTTCTATACATACTCCAAGCTAATCCTAAATTCATTATACAGTAAAGATTGATTAACCTTGAATCAAAAATAACTCCTTTTTCTTCTAATTTTATTATGCTATCTTTAATCAATTGGATGGTCGATTTTATATCATGTTCACTAAAATTGTTTAATACAAGCATTAAATCATTCTCAAATCTATCAATACATATTTTTTCAGCTATTTCGGCTTTATACTCGGTTAATTTTAAAATACACACTTTATACGCCCCCTATTGGGTTACATTAAAAAATTATTTTAAATATTACATTAGATTTTATTCTTAACTATTTCAATTTCATTAGGTTCTAATTTATATAGTGTAAAAAAATATTCATCAATTTTCTCTATCTCTTCAAATATTTTAGTTTGCAACTCATCAATTCTTTCAGCATTTAATTTGTTTTTTAATAATTGATTAATATCATTATAGTAACTTATTATTTTCTTAACTTTTTCAGAAATAAAACTAATATTTTCTCCTATCTTTATCTTTAATCCCATCAGTTTATTAGGATAAAAATCATACATATTATTTCCTACTTTTTTTGCAACCGTCTTAAAATAAAATTCAAAAACTGATGAGTTTAAAAAACCTGTCAAATACTCCATTGTAACTTCGTTTAAGAATATATCTTTTATTTTTATAATATAGACATCAGCGCTACAAAATAAATTATCATAATCTATCATGAACCTGCTTGATTCAGATTTGAATGGAAAAATTATTTTAGGTGATTTGAAAACTTCTAAATTTCTACCCCATTGAAGCTCATACCATTTTCTAATACCTTTCATACATTCTCTACGTTTTTCTAATCTCTCTTTATATGGCAATATATGTTCTAATGTGTTAGGATAATCGTCTATATTCTTAATTGAATCTGTATATAATATATATTTATTTACTGCAGTTCTTGTGTATTTCTGTATATAACTATTTTTTATCCATGGTTTCAAAATATCACGCTCTAAATTACCTTTATTAACTTCTTCTGCATCTACAATAAATGCATCATCACAACCAGTTATTATACCTTGATAACTTTCACAAATATCCTCTAATTTATAATCTCCTTGAGAATCTATTTTCTCAAAAACTAATTTTTCTAAAGGATTTATAAATATCCACCCTTTATCATCTAACTCAATAAATTTTACTTTAAAGTTTTCATAAGTACTTTTATCTACTATATCAAAATCATCACTTGAATCTAACTTTTTCTTCAATTTGTAGACATCAAACTCTGTATTGTTCATCTTTCTTTTTATACATTTTATTATTAGTGGACTTATTCCAATTCCTTTAAATACTTTATACCCATTAAAATCAATTAATGACTCTATAGTAAAGCTATCCTTAATAAATTTCCTTAAAAACTTTCCTGATGGAGATTCAATAAAATACCTAGATGTAATCAAAATTAGTCTTCCATTTTCCTTTAATAAATCATATCCTTTTTTTATAAAACAAAATGAAATATCTGCTTTATCAGAAAATACATCATAATAATAATGTATTAATTTCTGCCTATAAATTTTACTAATTTTTTTATGCCCTATATAGGGAGGATTGCCTACTACTAAATCAAACTTAATACCATTTAAAGAATTTTTATCTGGAAGTAAATTCAACAAGTTCTCTTCCTCATCTAATAAAATATCTTTCTTATATATATTCAAATTAAAACTATTACCTGTTGTATCTTTCAATAAAAGTGAAATGGTTGTCATATATACTGCAAATTCATCTACATCTGTCCCCCAAATGTTATTTTTTAATATAAATTCATGTATACTCTTATCTAACTGCATTTTAACTTCTGGATTTTTGCAAATTATTTTTTCATAATTATTTTTTATTATAAATTTAATCTTTTCATAAGCCTCTATTAAAAAATAACCACCGCCACAAGCTGGATCTATCACCTTAAAATAAGGATTCTCAATAATATATTCTTCTTTTATCCCTTCTTCTATCATATATTTTATAATACTCTTTGGGGTATATACCTGTCCTAATTGTTTTCTTTCTTTACCTGTTATAAGCCCTTCATAAAGTTTGCCTAATGAAAATTCACACAATTCTTCGTTCCCAAATTTATTTAACAAAGATACTATTTCAGATTTCTCATTACTAGTAAGCATTACTTTTTCGCCAAAAGATATTTCAAATTCCTTAAACTTTTCAGGAAGCTTTTCTATAGAGTTATTGTTTAATATGTCATTTAGCTCTTTCTCTGTTATTTTTTCTGATCTATAATACGAAATTGATAAAATTACTTTACCTATATAATAAAGAATACCC
The DNA here is from genome assembly GCF_050286925.1 of Caloranaerobacter longqiensis. NCBI lineage: Bacteria > Bacillati > Bacillota > Tissierellia > Tissierellales > Thermohalobacteraceae > Caloranaerobacter > Caloranaerobacter longqiensis. Next base: position 1,540 of record NZ_JBFWFX010000013.1, on the reverse strand, counting down.
TTTAAATTATTTATATAACTATCTATCCCTTGATTCTTGTATTTATATAGGTACTCTTTGGTGATTTTTATTAATTCTTTTTCATAAGCTTTATTTTTCATCATTCTACCTCCACTTGAAAAAATGAGGCAAAAAGCCTCATTATTACTTTTCCCTTTCAAGTTCATATATCAAAATTTATTATATCTATATTATAATATAAAAGTATAGTTATATCATTGTTATATTTTGTTCTTTAATATACTTAACTATTGATTCTTAAGGAGGTTTATATGGAAATTATCACGAACTCTTTTCAAGAACAATTGAAAATACCTGATTATTTAAAAACAATTACATACAATAAAAACTTTTGTTTCTTGGATATTGAAACAACAGGATTTAATCGTAAAAAAGATAAAATTATTTTGATAGGAATAATGTATTTCAAAAATAATGAAATTAAAATTACTCAGTTTTTTGCTAATTCATTAGAAGAAGAAAAAGAAATTCTAAATGAATTTATAAAATTCATCACTCAATTTGATTTATTTTTCACCTTTAATGGCAATATATTTGATATACCATTCATCAATGGTAAATTAAAACAACATGGACTAGAATACTTTATTGACATAGATAAGAGTATCGATTTACTCAAAGTAGTAAGAAAACACAAAAGTATTCTAGGTTTAAACAACTGCAAACTTAAAACTGTAGAAAAATATCTTGGGATTAATAGAGAAGACAAAATTTCAGGCAAAGAAAGTGTTAAAATGTATTTTGAATACTTAAAAACAAAAGATGAAAGTGTAAAAAAAATAATTCTTAAGCACAATTACGAAGATATTTACTATCTTCATAAGTTACTTAAGATATACGAAATAATAGATAATTTAAGTAATTTAAACTTAACTATTAATTTTAATAATTATAATATTAACTTTAGTTTTGATTTAAACAATATATCCATTAAAGAAAATAGTCTCACTCTTACAGGTATAACAACTAAATGTACTCTACCTAATTATATATACTATGAAGATGGTTTTAAACTTGAATGGATTACAAATGAAGGAAATATAAATATATCTTTTATTGTTAATGTGGGAATGTTAACAGACAATAAAAAGTGTTTTTATTTGAATAAAGATGATTATTCTTTCAATATTACATCTATCGATAAAACTGACTATAATATCCCTGAAAACTATATTTTACTAAAAATAGAAGATAAAATAATCAGACAAAACTTGAAAAATGTTGTTTGCGAAATACTAACAAATATATTAAAATAAAAACTCCTATCGCAATATTTACGATAGGAGTTTTTTTGGTGCCCAGAGGCGGAATCGAACCACCGACACGGGGATTTTCAGTCCCCTGCTCTACCGACTGAGCTATCTGGGCATATTCTATTTTGGTGGGCCCTCAGGGACTCGAACCCCGGACCTGCCGGTTATGAGCCGGACGCTCTAGCCAGCTGAGCTAAGGGCCCTTAAATCTTGGCGGAGAAGGAGGGATTTGAACCCTCGCGCCCCGATTAGGGACCTACTCCCTT